>NZ_JBHILU010000001.1:0-256962 GCF_042193495.1 Bartonella sp. TS82HLJMH
GGTATAGAATTTTTTCATAACAAACTCTCCAATGAAAAAACTTAAAAACACCTCCAAAACATAAAAAAGACACATTTAAATGCTACAAGGTTCTCTAGAATTGGTTTTTTATAGACATAAAATTTAGTACCTGATTGAAAAGATAGAAAAATTATGTTTTTAGGTTTTATGGTTAACGTGCTTTACTCTTTTAAATTTCCTAGGAAGGTAAATTTTTTGTGGTGATTGGTTTTTTTAACCTTTAAACTTATTGTTTGTTTTTTTCAAGGGGTAGAGTTAATTTAGTTATTGTTTCTATAACTTCCTCCAGTAAAATTGAAATACATTTAAATATATATTTTGTCTTAATAGAAAGTTTTTAATAGATTTCTAGAGAGTTAGGTTTTTTTCTATCTGTAGAGTGTTACAGATTTTTTAGATTTAAAAATTAAAGCAGAAAATAATGAACTTATAATTTATGAAAAAACTCATTATCTTATTTTGAAATAAGCAGTTCACTTTGTTGAACTTGTATGTTGTTTTTGAAACCTGTATTCATCATTATAGTGCTTATCAATTTATATATATATATATATAAATTCTTTTTACATACGTAAAAAAAATTCACCCCTGCCTTATGAGACAGGGGTGAAAGGAGTTTTTTATGTATTTTGTTTATTATCAGTTCAATGTCATATTGAATCCTGCACCTATACCCCAGTGACCTCCAGAAGTTGTTGCGGATATGTTAGAGCGATATTTTCCATTTTCGGAAGTGTAACCTGCACCAAAGGCAAATGCAGATTGGCTACGCCATAAACCACTACCAAATCCAACGCTTAATTTTCCAGGCGTATCATTGTAGCGTAAGTTAGACACCGCAAGACCAATAGCCGCTGCTTGTCTTGCCTCTTTTTTCACACTCTCAATACTATAGTTTAAAACATCAAACTTCATATCTGTATATTGCTTAGCCCGATCAACAGCATCATCAATCGCATCAATCACAATATTATTAACCCGTTGATCTGTATACTGCTTGGATTCATCAAGAATAATCTTCATCTGTTCTTTAGTATAATCATGGAGCTGACCACCATTTACAGCTTCTTTCGAACCTTTTTCAATTTTACCATCAGCCACATTATCAATCATAACAGGTTCACTAGGATCACCACCCGCTAATGTGATTTTATTGGTTTTTTTGCCGTTTTCATCTCTGTCATAACGAACAGCATCCTCTTCAATGTCGTCAACTCTATTATTGATGTTATCAACTTTGGCATCAATATTAAGAACTGTATCACCAATATCAGCAATCGTATTGGAAATGTTATCAACTCTGTTGGTAAGATGCTTCACATCTTTTTCGACACCAGTGACACGTTCATTAGTTTCCCAAAGTTGTCCACCATTGACCGCATCTTTCGAATCTTTTGCAATTTTACCATCAGCTACATTGATAATTTTATTCGGCTTTCCATCGCGACCAGCATCATAGGCTTTTTCTTTATCATTCCACTTTAAAGCATCTGAATCGACCTTGTTGATGACATCATCAATACGGTTATTAATATTTGACATATTTTTATTGACGTCACCAAAAGCATCAGCGACATTATGGTGCTCTTTCTCAACAGTCGTACCATCAGCATTGACTTGAACAATCTTAAAAGTAGGATCTGTCCATTTGCCATTCTCATATTTGGCACCGCCACCGAAATAATTAGCAAGCTGGTTACTCATGGAATAAAGCTGGTTACCCGTAATGGCATCTGTTGAACCTTTAGCAATCTCACCATCCAAAAGATACTTCAATTTGCTGTTTGTTTTCTGCCCATCTTTTTCATGACGTGCAACAAATGCTTCTTCTTCATCATCCCACAGTAAAGCATCTTTAGAGATACCTTCAATTTGTTGATTAAACTCATTGGATACATTTGTTAAGCGTTGATTCACATCTTGAACATTTTTATCAAGACCTGTTAAAGCTGAACCAACGTCATAAAAGTTAGCCTTCCCTACCTTACCATCTACAATAGCCGATAAAGTATATTTCAGCCCTTCAAAAGCACCGTTAATGAACTTTGCACCACCGCCAAAAAACTTTGCAATATCTGCTGATATTTTATTAATCTGACTACCATTGATTGCATCGTTGGAATTTTCAGAAATGCTACCATCTTTCACGTTACGAAGAGCAACTGGTCCGTTGTTCTTATCGCCGCCCAAAGTTACACTACCATAATTAACACTATTATCGTCATTCTTATCATAGAGAACCGCAGCAGCAGTTGCTATCTCAATATCTTTAGTAATATCCTTTATGCTTTTATCAAGTTGATCTTTGTTAACAGCTTCATCACCTTCCTCTGCTGCCCTAACACCAGAAATCTTGCGTGCTAGCTTACCAACACCTGCAACATTGATCTCAGTACCAGCTGTATCCTTACCAATAGTGATAACACCTGATACACCTCCATCTTGTTTAACAAGACTATTTTTTATCACATCAGAAATCTTATCATCAATCTTATGGATAGAAATATTCACACCAGTAAATGCATCAAAAACATTATGATATTCTTTATCCTGAATAAGGAATGTTGGCTCTATACCATTCAATACATCTGTACTGCCACCAAAATATTTTGATGTATTTTGAGCAACCGTGAAAAGCTGTGAACCATTTACTGCTTCTTTTGATGCTTGAGAGATTTCTCCATCTTTTATACCAGAAAGTGTTCTCTCTTGATTATCTTTATTTGCAATACTTATTTTTGTACCACCGGTTTCTTTACCAACAGTAATAAGACCGTCTTCGCCCTCCTGCTTCACAAGGCTATTTTTTGTTATATCAGAGATTTGATTGTGAATATTTGTGAAAGTATTATTCACACCTTCAAAAGCATCAGCAACATTGTTATAGGGCTTCTTAGAGACAGCACCATTATCGCCGATATGATAAACTTGGAAAGTAGGAGCATGCCATTCTCCATTTTCATCATATCCTGCTCCACCACCAAAATATTTAGCAACATCATTAAACCCACTGATCAAATTTGCATTAACATGCCTGATATTTGTATCAAGTCCATCTAAAGCCGATCCAACATCATTATGCTCCTTCTGTTTGACCTGACCCTTTTCATCAATAGTAGTTAAATTATATCTTGGTTTTTTAAAGACTCCATTCTCGAATGAGGTCCCACCACCAAAAAATTCAGCAACATTTTGGGATATTTTATTAATCTGGCTACCATTAATTGCTTCTGTTGAATTTTCTGAAATCTCTCCATTTTTCACACCCGTAATAGTTCGCTCTCCCTCAGTACCTGCGATATCGATTTTTGTTCCGCCTTTTTCTTTACCAATGGTAATAAGCTTTTCGTCCTCATCCCATTGAACAAGACTATTACTTGTTACATTATTAATCTGACTATAAATATCTGTGATAGAAGTATCAACAGCAGCGAAAGCATCAGTTACATTATTATGTTTCGTTTTCTGAACCGTAAAAGTTGGTTTGAAGCCATCAATTACATCTGTCTCACCGCCAAAATATTTTGAAATATTATCAGCATAATTGAAAAGCTGATGACCATTTATTGCTTCTGTTGAATCAGAACTGACTTTTCCGACTGCAACACCAGAAATAATTCGATTTTTGGCATCATTATTTGCAACATTGATTTCGATACCATCTTTTTGCGCACCAATGGTAATAAGCTTTTGATCTTCATGCCATTTAACAAGGCTATTATCTACTATTTGATCTTTTATTTCATTCAGCTGTGAAACATTTACGGCATCATTCTCATTCGTACCCTTTTGTACTCCTGTAATTTTTGTATTAGCAGCAAAAATACCACCCTTGGTCATGTTTGGACCATCCTTGATCATGAAACCGGCATTACTCATTCTGCTATCCCCTGTTTCTACACGACCAACTTTAATATATTCGCTTAAATCAAAGGATACGTTATTGCCTTCACTTTTGACAATTTTTATATTTGTGTTCTCACTCTCATTATTATCATCGTCTTTCTGCTTAACTGCAACAAAATTCACCGTACTACCAGCTTTAACATCTGTAGCTTCCTCACCATTGACAGAAAGCTTCCAGCCTGTTGCCATCCCTGCTGTAAAGTCTTTTAACTGCTTATAATTTACTGCATCGGTATCGTCTTCTGCTTGAGCTACTTTTGTGATTTTTTCATTGCCAGCATCAATACCATCAAAAGCAATTCTGGGTCCCTTATTACCTTCAAACCCAAAGCCATCATCACTCATAATGCTTCTGCCTGTAGTGACACTCGTCAATTTAAGATTATCATTTAAAGAAAATGTGACTTTATTATTGTCTTTTTCAATTTTAATATTTTTGCTTCCATCCTCACTCGCACCCGCAACAAGGTCTACTGTACTACCAGCTTTAACATCTGTAGCATTGTTACCATCAACAGAAAGCTTCCAGCCTGTTGCCATCCCTGCTGTAAAGTCTTTTAACTGCTTATAATTTACTGCATCGGTATCGTTTTCCCCTGCCGCTACTCCTTTAATTGTTTTATCACCAGCATGAATGCCATTAACAGTTATGCTCGGCCCATTACCATCTTCAAAACCAAAGCCAGCAGCACTCATAATGCTTTCTCCTGCTGTGACAGTCATTACCTTAATATCATCAGCTAGATCAAACGTGACATTGTGGTCATTATCTTTTGTAATCTTGATATTTTTTGTACCTTTATTGTCAGCTGACTGAAAATTTACTGTACCGTTTGGGCCAATAGCCGTAGCATCTCCACCGTTAACAGAAAGCTGCCAACTCGTTTTGGTTGCTTTTTCTATAGCTTTTAGCTGTTTATAATTTACTGCATCGGTATCTTCAGTCCCCTCTGCTACGTTTATAATCTTTTGATTTCCGGCATCAATACCATTAATAGTCATGCTCGGACCATCATTCCCATTAATAAAAAAGCCATCCCTAGTCATGCGAGAACCGTTTTCACCATTAACAAAAAAGCCATCATCGCTCATCTTGCTTCGGCCTGTGGTAACTTGTGTCAGTGTGAGAGTATCATTCAAAGTAAATTGAATTTTATGCTTATCGTCTTCATTACTTTTTTCAATCTTTAAGTTGTCTTTTCCTACTTCTGTATCTTTCACTGAAAAATCTACGGTATTACCTGAATTCACATCTGTAGGATCGCTATCGTTAGCAGAAAGTTTCCAGCCTCCTCCCCCTGCTATAACATCTCTCATAGCTTTTAATTGCGCCACATTCACTGCATCAGTGTCATTACTCCCTGCTGCAACATTTGTAATCTGTCGCGTTAAATTCTGGTTAGTATTACCAACACTAAAATCACCTGCAGTGCTTTTCCATGCAAGATCACTCTTTGTTGTTGTAGTATTTGTTACAGGATCATAACCAAAAACACCACTCTCAACACGAGAGACAGATCCTCCCCCCACAGCAACACCATCTATAACACGCACTTGTGCATTTATACCAATTGCAACTGAATGAGCTGTCTCAGCATAGGTATGAGTACCTATGGCAATCGAATTTTTACCCTTTGCTATTACTTTTCTTTCCTCCCCGTTGTCTGCAGGTTCCCCACCACCTATTGCAATAGAACCAAGAGCTTGAGCTTCAGCCTTCGTGCCTATAGCAACCGCGTACTCGTCAGTTGCTTTGGTCTTTAATCCTAATGCAATACTATCGTAACCAGATGCAGATGCCACCTTACCAATAGCAACACTATTTATACCGCTCGCTGTTGCATCTGAACCAAACGCAATCGCATCGTCCAACGTAGCTTGGGAACGCACACCTATAGAAACGCTATTTTTACCAGAAGCAGTCGCAAGCCCACCAATAGCAACAGCAGATTCGCCCGATGCTTCTGACCCTACCCCCATAGCAACACTTACTTTTCCAGCTGCAAGCGCAGAAACACCAAAAGCTTGTGCACCACCAGCTTTTGCGGTTGCGCCAGCACCAAATGCCGTTGAATAATTACCCGTTGCAGCAGATCCACAACCAGTAGCAAAAGAATAAACACCATAAGCCTCAGGCATAATATTCTGAGATCCCTCAGTATTTGTTCCCATATAAGTAGCATTTTTGCTCAGAATCCCAGCGCTTTGCCAAGTAACCTGTTCAGTGGTCGTGCCATAAGCATTACGCCCGTTTGTCCCAGTGTAACCATTGATAAATCTTTCATATTGTTTTTCTACGGTTATTCGTTGGCTATCACCAACACTCTGCTGTTGCTTGCCGCCACGCCCGATAACATTGTCTGCACCACAGAAATCATCATCACCAGATAAAACAACACTACCATGACTACCATGTGCATAGGAAACACCGGGACCAGGTGTACTTTGACTAGCCCCTCCTACTATCGCAAGATTGGCAGCAAAAACTGGCGAAACACTTGATAAGAGTGTGGCCATTGCCGCGCTGAGAGAGAAAGCTTTAATTAAATTTGGTGTAGAATATTTTTTTTTCATAAGAATCTCCTCCTACAGAGCTCAACATCATCACAACGCGTGAAAACACACATGGCAAACCCATCAGTTTGCGCACTTCAAAAACCAACAAATCAAGAAAAAACCCTCCCATCGACACCGCTATTTATTACGGCATCGCCCTAAAATCTTTGTAACAACATCGAATCTAGAAAGGTCCCCAACCCTTTTAGCTAGAGGGATTCAAGCTAAAAAATAAATAAAAACACAAGACTTTGAAAATATAACTTGATCTCCATTCAAAAACACTGCGATTTATCTCTTAACAAAAATAGTTTCACTAAAGAGCAATTCTAATTTTTAAATAAAGCGCATCAGAAGAATGGCAAGAGTGTAAAAAATAATTTTTTATAAATTTGTCAAAATACTTCTCAATAAATTAGCTGTTCTTACAAGCATAAATTTATGATTTTTTTAACTTATCGCATAATGTAATGGATGACGATTATCATAATGACCTCACTCTTTTCTGCGAGGTAAGCTGTTTCAATATATGATACATGTCTTTGAAAGAAATCTTTCTTTATATAATGATGCAAGCTCTGTAAAAAGTTTCAACGTGCTCATCTCATCATCTTCATAAAAGACAAAAGCGCACCTATAAATAGTCTTTTGTTCTTCTCTCTTATATGTCTGTGACCCTTTTATAGGAACAAAACATCGTCATTGTATTTTCACTGTTGTGTAAATTTTTTTGTATTACTAACTGTAATTCTTTTTATAAGCAGTTTTATTAGAGCAATACATTAATTTATAATGATAATTTATTCATTTTTTCATGTTGAATAAGAGACCAAAAAAGTTTTATTTTTTAAAAAGGCTGTTCGTTTGTATCTTATGAATTTTCTAGATGTGCTTTTCAGTTTCGATTTTACGCTTTAAATGTAATTTTAAAAGTGGCAAAGTGGCTTCGACTTCTTCCATATCATTGAGGTTTTGAATAAGCTCTTGCAATTTTCCATAAAGCTCTGCTGCTAATTCCGCAACATCTTCAGGAGAAAGATCTATTTTTGCATCATGATAGGTCGTATAAGCTAAATGTCCAAGCTTTTTCATCAGCCCAGCAGGAATCGCTCGCGGTTTAAAACCAGCTGCTTTCGCATTTGCCATATCTGAAAACATCTCGCCATCGCCCGTTACAAGCCAGTTTAAATTGACTTTTAATTTCTGTGATAAAACAGCCAAAAATTCTACATTGGGAAAGGTCGTGCCTCTTTCAGCGTGATCATAAATGGCTTTATTAATACCTAAACGGATTGCTATTTGGTGTCTACTAAATAGCAAACTTTCTCGTATCAAACGTAATCGCTTCGCTTGTTCTGTTTTGGGTTCAATCTCTTTTTTTGCCAAATTATACAATAATACAAATATTGCGTTGACTTAATTCAATATTTGCATTATACCTCTTGTTACTGCCCCTTATGTTAGGCAAAGATCTACATACATAACCCCACAAAAATGGATGTTACAGCATCCGTCTAAGCAGGAGCGAAAATTATGACAATTACACAAAAAATGCAATCGCCGTGGTATTTTGCTGAGCAGCGCCCCTGTAATATAACCTTGGAAAAACTCAAGCCTATCAGAGGCTATTTTCCAGAGTCAAAAACATTTGGACACAGCCCAATGAAAAAACTAAATGCGCCACTGCCAACTCTATAAGTTTGCATGCCAAGCCAATTCTTGCCAACTGCTTTCTCAAAAGTTGCAGTCATATTCTTTCAAAAGCAAAAAGCCTAATACGATTCTCTTCATTTCATGCTGTGCAATATACCACTGAAATCTTATTACAAAAATATGCTAATGCATTTCCCATAGGTTTTTATAAGGTAAAAAGTTTATCAATGTCTAAAAATCAATATAAAATAGGCAAAATAATTGGTATTCTACAAAAAATGAGATCATCACTCGTTATTAAAAAGTTAGACGTTTACAAACCATGTTTGCTTATTTTATATATTAATGGTACTGATTTAGCTGTAACTGGCAATAGAGATTTCAGGGTGTTTGGTTTATCGTCAGAATACTCTTCCTCTGCGCGTATTAAAAGCCTTTTAGCAATGTATTTTAAATGCTATAAATTCTATAGTAAACACATTGCCATCCATATTTACAATTGGGCGCTTCAAAATCTTGGAGTAATAAAATCTTTAATAGGCTTTGATTTAAAAGCGTGTATTTTGCAGAAAATTGACAAAACCATGAGGTTCGTATACATGGCAATTCTAAGTAATAATAGTGGAGTGATACTTAAAAAAGACGCATGGAAAACCGCAACGCGGAGGAATTAAACATGGCCTCTTTATGCGATAAAGAATTATCTGATACACTAGTTGGTCTTTATGACGACTATCAACGCGGTTTCGACATTGGAGAAGAGCTTAAATTGTGCGTGGATTTGGCGTTATCTCTTGAATTGGAACTCAGTATTCACCGTTTAAGTGAAACAGATGCTGTTTTAAAAAAAGAGATTATGCAAACCTTGCATCGTCGTAGAAATACCCATCCCAATGAAGATGAAATTGATACAATTTTTCATATGGATTTTGAAAAACAAAAATAATGCAACACTCTCCCCGTATGATACGATATTACCTCATCGCTTTACTTTCTACTGCGCTTAAACAAAAAACTTAGATTTAAAGTGTTACGGTTTCGTCTTCTTAACAACAGTGAGATGAATTAAAGAAACGCAGCAATTCTTGTGGGTCGTTATCAAAAAATAGAGAGTATTCTCTAGCATCCATCAATTTATGCTTTATTCATTAAGCACCAACTTTTACATTTTCTCACTCCCCTATAAAAGCAAAATATGAAATATGCTGTAGCGTAAATATTTATAAAATAGCGTATATTACTACACTTAAATGTAATTTATTGTTTTTCATGCTTATAAAAAAGCACTATGAGTATTCCAACAAGCGCAACAATGCTTTGAAAAAAATATATCGATTGAGGTGATATGCTACTGTTATCGCTTGCCATAATGAGATAGACTGCGAGGATCAAGCATCCAGAGATACCATTAAAACTTGCCTGCAATCTTCCTTGGTATTCAGGATCACAAGAGAGTTGTGATAAAGAAATCGAAAGAGCCCAACTCGAAAGTCCAACTCCAATCATAAAGTAAACAGGAAAAACAACAAAATTGTGTGTATTAACAGATAGAATAGCGAGACCAATAGCCATAAAAGCTAATAAAATAGCTAATGTTTTCCTTATGGATAAAACTTTACAAAGAAGTGGTGAAAAAAACGCACCTGTCAATACGCCCATAGAATAAAGCACCTCAAATATTGCAAAGGTCCTGCTATCCGCATGCAAAACCTCTTGTATATAAGGAACGAGAATAACAGGAATGGTCATCAAAAGAGTCATAATAATCATTTGGCTTACATACGGTACAAAAAGAGCTGGATTCTGTTTAAAATAATGAAGGGATGCTGTATAATTTTCCCACCAGTTTTGCTGGTTTTGGTTTTTAGATCTTCGGTTTTTAGGTACCTTCATTGCAAAATTAAATAAACCAGCAATAATAAAGAATATACCACCTATTAGAAGAGTTCCTTTTGTTCCTGCATAGGACAGTATCAATCCACTTAAGCCCATACCTGCGATAGTGCCAAGTTCATAAACCATATCGATAGTCGCATTTGCATTGATGAGCTGTTCCCTCAGCACAATACTTTGAATTAAAGAAATAGCTGATGGCATATAAAAAGGGATAAAAATACCCAAAAGAGCAGATAAGACCATCAATTCAATTTCTATACCAAAATGCCAAAGCATTACCCAGCTTACGATTACCAAACCTCTCACAAAATTTGAAATAATAATCTGCGTTTTACGGTTATATTTATCTGCCAATATGCCAAAAATAGGCGCAAAAATAATGCCAGGCGCCCAAAGAAAAAGCATCATCAACGCTACACCACGGATTGAGCCCGTCTGATTGTAAGCGAGCCACGACAATGTAATATAATTTAGTCCACTTCCAAATGTAGCAAATAAGCCACTCAAAGTAAAATAGAGAAAAGTTCTATTTTCAAATAAAGCAATGCGTTCCTTCAAATTTGAAGTGAACATAAATTACCCTCTAAAATGAATCCCAGTCGATATGCATGATACATCCTGTTTAAAAACAGGCATTCTTACAATTTTCATTTTAGATCATTAAATTTAAGAAAGCAAAATTTCTTTTTTGAGGCTTTTACAATCTTTGTGCTGTTGTATGATTAATTCTTCTATGAAAACGGAACATTTATGGACAAAAACAAAATTAATATTTTATGTGCGTTTTATTCAGAAGCTACACCTTTATACATATGTGAAACAATTTTACGGTATGAAAGCTTCACACACATCATTGTCCTTATTATTCCGTGCACTAAAATATGTTCGAGTATATCCCTCCATGTCGTTCTTCTATCACCACACTTCGTCTCTAAAAGAATAAACATACTATTATCCTCACAATAAATATTGATAACTTTTCTTCTCCCCTTCTCTAAATCTTTTAAAATAAGCCCATTACAGTTAGTTTTCCAATTAAAATATATAATGTAATATCTTCCTGAGCAGTTAAATTATTGCAATCATATCTCTAAAGTTTCAGATTTAGAGTACAAATATATAAAGGGGATTTATCGTGGATAACTTGATTAATAAATGATTTTATTCATCATCAAAACAAACCTTATCTATATGATGTCGTATTTGATGATGAATTAAAGAAATAGGAGCAGTTCCATCAATTGTTATAAACCGCTCATCTATTTCTGATAAAACTTGGTATACTTTGTAAACTTTTTCAATAAAAAAGAGTTTTTCTTCGTATTTTAAGTTTAAACCATCCCTTTTCTGCAACCGCTCCAGTATAGTAGTGGGCGGTAAATGAAGATAAAATGTAATATGAGGTCTTGGAATAGATTGATTTAATTTAACGACACTTTCAACAGAAAGCTCTCGAGCATAAAAATAAGCAAGACTAGAATAAACATATCGATCGCTAATTAATAAATTTTGCGATGACGTTAAGGAAGGTTCAATAATTTCAAGCGTATGTTTGCGTCTATCTGTCGCTGATAAGAGTGCTAAAAGCAACGGATCAATTGCTTTTCCATTATCTAAGTAATCTCTAATTTCTGGATTATTTCTATACCAATAACTGGGTTGAAAAGTTTGTATTATATGTTTTTCTGCTGAGTAATGGCGAGCAATTTCTTTTGTTTGTGTTGTCTTTCCACTCCCATCAAACCCGCATAAGACAATAAAAGAACCAGAAAATTTCTTTGAAGACCACATGGAATTATAAACTTTTTTATCAAGATACATTTTGTCTATATACTTTCCATAAGTTAAATTGTTTTATGTCTGAAATCTCTTAATGTTTAATAAGGTTTTTTTAACTCGTCTCTAAACAGAAAACCACAATATTCCCGCATTTGTATAACTTTATGATAAATGGCAGTATATAGACTTAGTTTTAAGATAAGTTTATATTTTAGATAACTTAAAATTAGATTAAGTATTTGTAAAAAATATATTTTTTCTCACACTACATGCCCTGCCATTTTTTAACGAATTCTAGTAGAGTTTCTGAGGATTACTCCTATAGCGTCGTGTAAGTGTATAGAAATGAGTTCGATCTAAGTATATTATTGTCCCTAAAAGCTGACACTAGATTGCGCTACATAAGAATCTAATGAAATCAACTCTATCTTTTCTCAAACCACTGCCCTCGCTATAAGCATTTGATATTCGATTCCGTCAAAAAGCAGCAGAGCAATTATCGGAAAACATCGCTGAGATATTGAAATATGTCTTGCAAAAGCGTTTGAATCAAATGTTTCACTATATTTTTCGGTATATTCATAAACTGAAACTAAAAATATTATAATAAGCCCTCAAACAACGACAACGTCTAAATCAGCCGTAACAAAGCCTCCTAAAACTGAACCAATAACACCTTCTCTCTATATAAAAAGACTACTATGTAAAGGCTTTAATACAATATCTTAGCGCTAATGCCATAAATGTTTCTGATAGATAACGAAGTTTATTGTCACAACAACATCTAACAACGGTCAATAGCAAAACCTAAACCTTGAGTATAAACAAAATCAACTTGAAAGCACAAAATATATCTCTAGGACATAGTTCCTTATTGGCAAGCCCCCCTGCAAGAGACGCAGTAAAAATAAGCCTCATCCTACTCATTCTCCTGAAAATAAGCTATCACTACCATAAACATCAGCGTTCAAATTTTCCCTACCGAAAAAACTTGATATGCCCAGTAATACATGTATATGTTCATAGCTTGTGAACATGTGTGCTGATTTATAATACTGTGTGTTTTTAAGAGATTCTGAAATGGGGGAGGATGATGTGCACAAACAACTGATGTTTCGGTTTTATGGGCTTGTTGTCCTGCTGTATCTTTCTGATATGTTTTTATTTTTAAGTAATCTTTGGAATGCTTATCGCATAACATCCTCATCGGTTTTCCTAGGCGTAACCATGGTTTTGGGCACCCTTATGCCCTATCTTTTGAAAAACAGCGAACTTGTGCGCATTAAAGCCTCACTGCGGTTGGTCGATTTATACAAAGGCGGATCATTATCTATAGCCTTCTTTTATTGATTGCTCTTTTCCATTACGCTGATTCCCCCTTTGGTTTTATCGCTGTCTCTATCTCTATCGGCTATCTCTCTTTGATTACCTTAAGCACGCTCGAGACTTATAATACTAAACTAGCACTTAGTGGTTATATTAGTGCCCAAAAGGCTTCCCGCATTATGCAAACAGTGGTGCAAATTGGCGCCTTTTTGGGAGCAGCACTAAGTGGTTATCTCTTAGAAGCGACCAGCCCTCGAGGGGCGGCGGCTGAAATTGGCTATAATGGTTTGATTGTATCACTTTGTGTGTTTGACATCATTATAAGCCTTATAGCCAGATATATTATCTTTTGCGATGAATATAACGCCACAGATACCACAGCACTTGAAACTGGTAATAAGCCAGAACCTACACCGCAAGCGGATGGTCTCTCCCGTGAGCTTAAACTTTTATGCGTCTGCATAGGGCTTATTGGCTTTCATATTTGCGCTTATAATACGCTGGCAACCATTCTTTTTCAGAGTGTGAAAAATTTTGGCTCTGAATATTATGGGCTTTGCAGTGCGGTTGCGGGCGTGGGCGCTTTTTTGGCTGCTTTTATCAAAATCCCTCGCTTTGAATTTATTCTCCCAGCCCTTATGTTGAGCGTAGCTGATCTTATTTTTAGCACCACACAATCGCCCTATTTGGCTGTGGTCTTTTGCTTTTTTATTGGCTTTTCAATGAATACCATGCGAATTAATGCCCGCAAATATACGATTGAAGCGACTAAAACAGAGGCTCAAGCAGAGCTGGTGGGAAGCTATAACGGCATGCTTTATAGTCTTCTCCCAATCGGCAGGTTATGTTATCCTTGGTCTTCTTACAAGCTCTGTCCTTATGGGTCCTCAAGCAGCTGTTTATCTTCTGCCCCTTATAGGGCTGATAATCTTTATTTATGTTCTTTTCCTTTTATCACAGCGGAACAAAGTATGAGAAAACCTATTCTTATTGTCGACCCTTTCTCCACTGGTGCCCTCTATGGCTCTGCTTTGCAAAAATTAGGCTATGCTTGTTATGGTGTTGTCTCTCAAGCAGCTCCTTTTTCACACTTTATGCTTTCTTATCAGAGAAAGGGCATGGCAGAAGCGAAGCTTCATAGTGTAGATGAGATAAAGAAACGCTTTCCTATCGGCACGATAGAGGCTGTAATAGCAGGTGCCGAAAGAGGTATTTATTGTGCAGAGCAATTGGCGGCTTATTATAATTGCCCTGGGAATAATTATAATTGCCCTGGGAATAATCCCTCAACCACCGATTGGCGACGGAAAAAGGCAGCAATGCAAAGGCACCTTTGTGAAAATGGTTTATCTTACATCCGATCAAAAATTCTTACAAAAGACAATTGTACTCTCGATGGTTTTGAAAGTCCCAGCGGCTATGTAGTAAAGCCAAATGATTCTGCTGGGAGTGATGGCATTTTGTTTTTCTCCAGCCGTGAGGAAGTGGCGGCATGGTCCTCTAGAATCGACTGGAGGGAGAGGAATACATCGTCGACGCCGTTGTAAATGGAGAGACTATAAAGATATGTGCTTTATCGCGATATAAAAAAGATATTCATAATGGAAGTGCTTTTGTTTATGAAGTGCTTGATGCTCAAGATCCCTTTTATGCCCTTCTTATCTCTTATGTAAAACAATGCATTCGCGCGCTGGGAATTGATTATGGTCCTGCGCATATGGAAATCATGCAAACAGCTCGTGGTCCAATGATGATCGAATTAGGAGCCCGCCTCCACGGAGGAATTGCACCCACCTTGTTCGCGCATTACTATGAAGATGGTTTACTTGAAAGCTCCGTTAACCTTATTGCTGGCGTGTTTTCACAAACCACAAGTCGTTTTAAGAAAAAAGGGCGTATTATCTTTCTTATCAACGAGATCGACGGTCATATTATAAAAGATGTTAACGTATGGCGACAAAAAATTCATTCTTGGGAAAATGTGGTTCATTTTATGCTCTTTTTTAAAGAAAACGAGCCCCTCCCCCTAACCATCGATTTAAATACCTGCCCAGCTATTATAGCAATTTGGGGACACAGTGATGATGAATTATCAGCTTTGGAGAGGATCATTCGTAGCAATTTCTTATAAAATACAACAATTGGGAGGAAAACATGGATTCAGCAGCGCAACTAATTGAAAATATAGACAAATATGAAAAATGGATCAAGCTTAACGGATTAAACAACAAGAAAATAATTTTGTTTACAGTTTTATTGCCGAGCATTCACGGATGGATTCTGGTATTATCTCTATCTAGAACTCCCTACAAGCATGAAGCAGAAAAGTTATCAAGCATACTTAATACACCTAATGACAACTGCTATTATCATGCGAGATGACTCTAATGTAGATGAATTTGAACTCTTAAATAATTTCTTAACTCTTGCATCGCTCTATTTCCATAATTTTTAAATAATATTCAATAACTTAAGTAAAATAAATATTTTTATTTTGGGTTTTGGTGTGTTGGTAATTTAAACCATATTAAGAGAATATATTAAAGAATTGAAATATTTATATGTCGAGATTGAAGCAGCTCTATTTTACCAAAAGAAGAACTATTATGACACAGGTGAATTTAGCTATTAATCTTTTGTTGCAAACAAGTGGAAAAAGAATGCTGAACGTAGAAAAATTTGCATAATAACCTTTAACAAAAATGATTAAAATTTAGATAGAGTTACAAGGTATGAAATAAAATTGGTTCCATCAACGCTGCAATTTTTTCTGATTAATTTATTCTACTGATATCGTTAAGGCTTTCTTCTAATGACATCGCCTATCATTAGAGAGAGAGATGATTGTTTTTCGAATTGTGACAGCACACAAATTTCGTAATTTATTTTACCCATCAAAAATTGTTGGTTAGTTGAGTAAGTTAAAAAAATACATAGCATTCCGTATAATGCCGTGTGTATGTATAAAACTTCTCAGAATGATCGTTTTAATAGCAATGTTGAAGGAGGTGCCTTTTTTGGAAAGATTGTACAGCAATTACGAGTATCTCTAGGAGGAAAAGCGCTGATTTTTAGAACAGAAAGAAACATTGATCATAACAATTTATTAGGCTAAACGCAAAATATTTATCCTAATAATTGATGATTGAATTGTAACAGAATAAGTTTTTGATAATCATAAAGAAAAAGGTAGAGAGCATGTTTTTTTAGTTAAGGAAGAGTGTTGCTCATTTTTCTTTCTAAAAGTAAGAAAATTCAAAGATAATTTTTTTGTTCTTATAGTGGTGATACAATAATTGTCGAAGTCAGTGAAGGGGAGATTCCAATACATTATTACAAAGTTTAATAAAAGTTGGAATACTTAAAAACTCTTTAATTGCTATAATGATTTAAGAATACCAGATTAAGATACGGGCAATTCAAGAGCTCAAAGCTTTGTGATAATATTGGTTTAGAATTACATCTTGTTCATTCAGACGAGATGAGCCAATTATTATATGTCATAGAACCATATGGGTGGGGAATTTAAAAAAAGCTTATCCAGAATCTGACTTAAAGGTTTTGGGAACTTTAGTAGTAAGATTGGCTTGGTCTCATGTTGCCCAAAAATTAGCACCCAATCTTGTTATGACTAGACTAAATTTAGAAGATCTGCTAACTGAAATTTTTATAATATTATGAAATGATAAAAATATTAATATTTCTTCTTGTCCCGTACATGAAACGGATGCTATTTTTATTTGTTATTCTTTGCACCATTGTTCGAAATATATTTTAGATGGTTGTCACTTGAAATATGTCTTGGAAAATTATTTGGCAAGAGAACGTGCCCATATGTATTGGAAAGTAATTTCCTATTATTTGTCTCAATCTATGGGCGCAACGTTATCAAGTATAGAATTCATGCTGACAGATGACTTGCAAAAAATACGTACCTATAACGCATTTGAAATAAAATTTTATGAAAAACTGGAATTTAGTACCGAACCATATTCGACAATAGAGAAAATCATAAAATGGCTCGAGTCTCTGTTTAAGAGTGAGAAAGCTCTTGCGTAATTCTGTTTTTCTTATGATTTTGATTGGTTGTTTGACGAGTTTTTGTGCTAGTGGTGTATTATCTATTGGCCTTTCTTTGTTACAATTCCAAGATACAACGGGAGAAGCGTCTGCTACTTTAAATGTTGTTAATTTAATCGCAATTGGAATTTCAGGCTTATGTTTGGGAAATGTGTTGGTGCGCTATCAAGGCTTTATAATTGGGTTTTATAGTCAAATTATTTGCGCTTGTTTATTATCGTTCTTATTATTTATGAACAATCCGGTACTTATTTTATTTGTGTTTTTTTTACTTGCTCTCTTGATGGGGGCTGATAATCCAAATAACAATAGTACCTTGAATCAGCTGGTTCCAGCTCCCAAACAAAAAGCTGGAATTTTTGCATTTTATACTAGTTGCTGTCAGTTTTTTGTTATTATATCCCCATTGCTTATATATTTTATAATTGCGCATTTTGGGCACAAAATAGCCATAGCCTTTATTGTGTTTATTTATCTTTTGAATGCCAGCCTATGGTTTCGTATAAAGTCTATACAACAAATAAACAGAGTAAAAGAGCTATTAAAAAAGCCATCTCAAAAAGCTTATGGAGTTGGTTTTAGGTGTCTTTGGCGGGTTTCTGCGTTGCGTTTTTTAACGATTAATCGTATTTTGAATAATTTTCTCTATACGGGGACTATTGTTCTATTGCCTCTTGTTCTTGCATCTATAACATCAGATAATACAAAATTTACAGCTATTCAAAATTCTATTTTTGCTTTGTCAGCACTGGGTTTTGTGGTCAATGGTCTTATCTCATCCTATTATTTACGGAAACTTCCTTCTTTAATTCGTTTTTTTGTATGGGGAACTCCGACTTTCGCAGTGATCGCAATCTCTTTTGTTTTATATTTAAATTTTACTCAATATTCCCTTTATATTATGGGTTTTTTATTAGGTATTGGGCAATTTTATTTTAGGGTATCGGGAATAACAATTGGACAAGCTATCACACCTAGTGAAAATTTAGCCGAGGTAATTTTGGCAGGCGATGCCAGTGTGCGCATCATAACAGCTTTATTCTCTATTGTGCTTTTATCTGCCGGAAATTTTTTTTCATTTTCTACATTATACATCCTGTGTATATTTATAGGTTTTTGCGCCCCTTTATTTATTTTACACGGACTATCTATTTACATACAAAGCTTAGAAATAAAAGAAAGCGACACATGAATGATATTCAATTATTATATTACGTCAGCCTTTTTTGATTATCGTATAGATAAAAATTTTGTACAAATATTTATGATATTAATTTTAAATGAGCACATTGCGTGAGAAAAGCCGAAGTGTTCATTACCTCTCATATGAATAAACCGCATTTAGCCCGTTAATCGGAATTGCAAATAGCACTATGATCACCATTAATTCTGAAGCTCTATCAGAAATTAGTGATAATAGCAAAAATCCTTTAATGATATTTGAAGAGATCGTTTATGCTAGATCAGGTTATCTATAAATCGAGAGGAGAGGAGCTTAGAAATTGTAAAACTCATGGAAATTCAACTGCAGTTTCTAGGCATACATAATGGCAAGCATAGATCGACGTGAACTAGTCAATTGCAAACAATAAAAAATCCTGCAAATACTGAGCTTTTTAAGCTATCTCATATCAAGAATATGAAAGTTCGTTTTAAATTAATGGCGGAGAGAGAGGGATTCGAACCCTCGATATGGTTTCCCATATACACGCGTTCCAGGCGTGCGCCTTCAACCACTCGGCCACCTCTCCAGAAGTCTCGCACTATACCCAGAAAGAAATAACGTGCAAGCCTAAATTATACATTCAAAACTCAAAAAACAAATTCATTTGTTAAAGTAAGAGCTTATATCTGTTGAATAACAAGCACATCTTTTATTTTTAAGAAAAAACTTTTTCCGTGGATAGGTTTGTATAATACAATAATTGGAATAAAAAGATTGTCACCATCATAAATTTTCATGCTTATTTACGCACTTTCTGCTTCACAAAAAATACTTCTCTTAAAATTGGCATACAGTCCATGATTTTGCGCAATCAAATAATTAAAATCACTTGCTTATACGTCATAAGCGGAGATGGTATGTGGAGGAAGTACATTTTAAGAGAGGATAAATGCCTCTTATGCATTCTCTCAAATAGCACGAACGCAACATCGAGGGTTGTAGAATAGTGTGATGGTGTCAGTTTCCTCCTTCATAGGATCACAGAATAAGCCCTAATCTAAATCCTCTATTCAATTTCACACTTCTATATTTAGTTGATACTAAAGAAAAAAAATTAATACAAAAAAGACCTTTGCATTTTTAATTTAATATGTATGAATATATCTTATTTTCTGAAATGAGAAAATAGTCTCATTTTTGTCAAATACAAAATCATAAAGATGCAAACCTGTTTTCATCTTTACCATATACTTTTAAATTCAGCTTTACAGTTTCCAAAATATCTAAAGTAGTCTCTATTATTTAAAAGAGATTACGTATTATTTCATACTTTTGATTATCGCATTCTTTAAGTGGGATATGCTCTCATAATAAAACAGAATACTCTAAGAATACTATTTTCTTTCTCATCCACACGTTTGTTTAAAAAACATTTCTTCTTAAAGCTTGTCACATCGATCTCATACGGTGTCTATGAATGGTATAAAATCTATTGAATAGCATCATCTATCATTAAATAAAAAGTACAAGCCAAGTACCATCAGGCTATTTATCCCCTAATGCTGCAACATCCCTTGCTATTTGAGAGAATGCATAAAAGGCATTTATTCTTTCTTAAAGTGTTTTTATCCATACGCTACTCCTCCCCGTAACATATAGAAGAATAATGTTTTACAGGACGAACGATCTGATTACTCTGCAAAATGAGCTAGCTTGTTCCCCTTAATGTTCTTTATCACCTTATATCCTTGCTTAGAGCACGTACAGCTCGTGCAGTTTCACATTGTAATGCTTTTTGTGCTAAAATTTTCATATCTTCAAAACTATGAGTCTGCAAACACGCCTTTACTGGAGAAATATCGCAAGATATCATAGAAAGCTCATTAATTCCCAACCCTGTTAAAATCATTGCACCCAAAGGATCTCCAGCCATACCACCACATACACTAACCCAACACTTATGTTGTAAAGCTCCCTGAATAGTCTGATAAATCATACGCAAAACTGCTGGATCAAGGCTATCAGCTTCAGACACAAGGTACGGATTTTGCCGATCAACAGCCATTGTATACTGTGTTAGGTCATTGGTTCCAATTGAGAAAAAATCAACATGGGCGCTCAACACATCTGCCATAATGGCGGCTGCTGGAACTTCGATCATAATACCAAGTTTTAATTTTGGTGCATCAATATCATTGCGGATTTCTTCTGCAATCTTTTTTATAGTGACAATCTCTGAAACAGACATTACCATCGGAAACACAATCCATAGATCTCCGCCTTCTTTTGCTGCTCGATACAAAGCACGTAATTGAGGCACCAAAAGATCACGTCGACGTAACAAAAGCCGCGTCCCTCGAACACCTAAAAAAGGATTGTCCTCTTTAGATAAGTGTAAATGCGTAACCTGTTTATCCCCACCAATATCGAGTGCACGAATAATTAATGGCTTATCTCCTACAGCTGTAATCATCGCCCGATATGTATTAAATTGTAGCTCTTCATCCGGAATATGTGGATTCTCTAAAAACAAAAATTCCGTGCGCATGAGTCCAACACCTTCAGCCCCCAAATCAAGCGCAACAGGAACCTGATTTGCGTAGTTGACATTAGCCATGATACGAATTCTTTGACCATCTGTTGTTTGCGCTGGTAATCTACACGCACTTATTTCACTGACACGTTTTTGCACAACAGTATCAATATGCCTTTGAGCATCTTCAACGTCTTCAAGCGTAGGATCAAGATAAATAAACCCGTTATTGCCATCAATAATAGCTTGAATATCAGACTGTATCGCTAAAATATCATCACCTGCAGCAACAACCATTGGAATACCAAGAGTACGCGCCAAAATAGCTGTATGAGATAATGGACCTCCCCATGCTGTTGCTAATCCTTTTACCCTTGTACAATCAAGTTGTGCTACATCAGAAGGAGAAAGGTCATTTGTAACTAGAATTACACCATGTGGAATATCATTTAAAAAGAATGATCTATAGGATGGATTGATTTCACCTAAAACACGTCGACCAACATCAACTAAATTAACAGAACGTGCTGCTAACAAAGGATTATCTACCTTAAAAAACATATCTGAAAATTGACGAACCGCTCTATCCCAAGACCAAGCAACACCATGACCTTCTGCTATAAAACGACAAGCTTGAGCTATTAAATTTTCATCTTCAAGCAAAACCATTTGCGCAGAAAAAATCGCAGCAGAATCTGCTCCCATACGCACTGTAATATCAGAAATCACAGATGCCATTTTATGTTTTGTTTTTGTAAGAGCATTTTCAAGACATGCCGCACCAGCTGCAAAATCAACTGGCTGATCTATTATGGAAATATCATTTTGCCTTAAAACAAAAATCTTACCAAATGCTAATCCTGAACTTGCTCCAACACCAGAAATGCCTTTTTGCATAGAGCGTGGATACCAACCATGAAAAGCCTTTGTTTGAGATTCCATTGCTCTCATCAGGCATTTTTCACTAATACTCACTTTTTTTGCAATAGCAATGGCATCATTGAGAAGTTGTGCTCCTTCTGCAGCATCTGTAGAAAAAATAAGAACATCACCGTTTTTTGCTCCTAATTGCAATAAACCAACCAAATTTTTCATTTCAACGGCATATTGACCATGGCGAACTCTGATAGAATTTTGAGCCTTTTTCGCAAAATCAACCCAAAGAGAAGCTGGTCGTGCATGAAGACCACTTGGATAATCTAAAGTCCATTCCTGACACACCGAAAGGTCACCTATAAAAGTTTTTTCTAGCCTCATATCTTGATCAAACAAAGTTGTAACAATTTTCTGTTTGTCCATAGTTGTTGCAAGTACTTCAAGCTGTTTTTTATCAAATAAAAGAGACGTCAATTTTTTACAAATTTCTCTATAGCGATCTGGACACGCTGCAATAGCAATAACCAAATGTGCTTTCTTGCCATCCTGCCACTCAACACCAGCAGGAACCTGTATAACAGCAACGGCGTCCTTGATAATTAAATTACGATTTTCAGCCATACCATGAGGAATGGCTATACCATTTCCAAGCCAAGTATTGGTTGTTTCTTCACATGCAAGCATGCTTGCCAGATAACACTTATCAACCGCACCAACCTGCACAAGCAATTCAGCAGCAGCATAAATTGCATCATTTTTATGATCAAAAGCAGCTGCAAGTTGTACAGATCTTATAGACAAGATTTCACTCTCGATAAAATCTACATTCATTGCTTCTGCTTTCTCACATCTCATCATGAATTCAAATTGCCTCACATTTGAACACCAATATCTCTGATAAATTCCTTTTCAAAGCTGCATTTCCCAAAATACAAGCTATAAATACCACCACAGTTCTCTTTATACTTTACGAAATGTAGCTAAGTGAGGTGCTTAAATACCTCAATATAAGCGATAATACAATTGGATATTATCATCTAGCGAAGTGCTTAAAAGCATCATAAGCAAGTCTGCCTCTTACTCTTTTACTTTACAAAGACAAAACCCCGATTTTTACAGCACCAATCACCTAAAAAACTATGTTTTAAAAACGCTCTCATTATTCCAAGTTATTCAACATAACTTTTCATTATTCTCCCTACAAGAAAGCATCCTTCCCAATCATCTGTAACTTCAGCTAATATTTTAACTGATTCCTCAAAGTTTATTTAACCTATTATCCCTCTTTATAAATTCATTACGTAATTATAAATTGCTCCATGCAAATTATCATCTTTAAAATTCCGTGCAGCTCATCCTATGATGCTAAATCATTGATATATAACATTTATATATTTTAAGCTACTCCTTTACTTCAATCAATATCGCAAATACACAATATCCTCTGTCGCATATTTGCAAAGTACGAGCATCACCCAAGCACCATCATCAACTACTAAAATCAAGAAAAACTCTACAAATAAGATAAATAAAGTAAAAAATGAAAACAGTTATTGCCTTAACCCTAGCTCTTATGCTTGTTTATTTTCAAAAATGCATAATACAATAATAGTGAAATCAGAAACAATATTCTTGAAGAGCGCTGATTGCACATTGGTTATTTTTATATCTTTAAACACCGTCCTCCTTAAAAATATAATTTTACTCTCGATTTACCGAAAACTCCTTAATGCACGTCACTTTCAAAATGTTTTGACTGCCATCTTATGGATTTTTTATCCCTATATCCTTTTAAATGAATAGCCCCACCTATCCACACCGCCACCTAAAAACAGTATGACAACTCATCAATACTACAATGCCAATAAAAAGATCCATCTTTATCAAAATGATACATAAATAATGCTTTCATTAAATTTCTCATAATTTCTTGAAAACAAACTGCTTCTCTTATAAAGAAATTACTAGACACTTTTTCATGCATAAAAAGAAAATCTCTCCTCACTATTATTATACAGAAATTTATCAACAAATTCTATCATGATATCAATACGTTCAGTACTAAATACTAACATAACACCGCACAAACTCCCTCCCTCATTGAGAAAAGTCATTTCCCCAATTCTACCTTTTTTGTATATCTTCTACATTTATTATAGTACCAAAGCAAAAAGGGAAAGATGAGATTCTATCTTTCCCTTTTAATACTTATAAAACAACAACTACAATTCAATGGAATCCCGTTGATTGCTAGAGAGCGTTACAGATTACTCTGCTGCCTCCACCATAGGAATGACTGAAACATAGGAACGATCAGCCGCTTTGCGTTGAAAAGAAACCTTTCCATTTGATAATGCAAAAAGCGTATGGTCTTTTCCAATGCCGACATTGTTGCCAGGATGCCAACGTGTACCACGCTGGCGAATAATAATATTTCCAGCAATAACGGTTTCACCACCAAATTTTTTAACGCCTAGACGTTTCGATTCTGAATCGCGACCATTACGCGAGGAACCACCAGCTTTTTTATGTGCCATAGACGCTCTCCTTTAATCTTTCTTACTCTTTGATGCCACAGACGCTTTCTTCTGCGACGCAGTCTTTTTTTCAGCCGTTTTTTTAGCCGTCTTCTCAACAGAAGCAGCATCTTTTGTTTCTTTTGGTGCAGTTGCTTCTTCTTTTATCGGTTCTGCAGCCACTTTTTTAAGTTTTGAACCACCCATTAAAATTTCTAAAACACGAAGCTTCGTAAATTCTTGACGATGACCACGCGTACGTTTAGAATTTTGACGACGGCGCTTCTTAAATGCGATAACCTTGCGCCCACGTGCCTGTTCTACAATCTCAGCTGTCACCAATGCATCAGCAACGACAGGAGTACCAATAACTGCATTACCTTCTTGCCCAACCATCAATATGTCATTGAATTCAACAACATCACCCGCATTTCCACTAACTTTTTCAACTTTTACCACTTGATTAGCAACAATGCGGTATTGCTTACCACCAGTTTTAATGACTGCGAACATTTTTTATCCTTCCGTTCACTCCAGCTCTTATTTAATTTCTGCCTTGAAATAAGGGAAAATAGGCTGCTTTTTATCAGTCGTAATAGATTTTAAAGAAGGATAAAACCTTCTTCAACACAAATACGCGCAGATTTCTCCACGCTTATGTTCCGTATATATGAAGGAATTTCTATTCTCTGTCAATAAAGTCCCATAAAAAAGAAAAAAAGGTTGTACCAAAAACAATTGAAGGTTATCTACCCCTTATACACTCAAATAGTGCCGATTTTTGTTTCACTTTATTATGGAGAGATGGCTGAGTGGTTGAAAGCACCGCACTCGAAATGCGGCATAGGGGCAACTCTATCGGGGGTTCAAATCCCTCTCTCTCCGCCAAAGTTTATAAAGCGATATTATTAAAATGTCTTTAATCGTAGCTTGCCGGTGGATTCTGTATATTTTTATCTAGTGTAGCTTGTCAGCAGGTTTTGTACCAATCCATTTTTCAAAAGGTTTTCAAGACTTTTCAAAGCTCTTTATCGTTTTTGCGAATAAATTCTCATTATTACAATTTTTCACTTTTTGGTTTTCTGTTACATAAATATAGTTCAGATAATAAGAGAATGAATAGTAAAGTTAGAGAATTATCTCATATTTCTCTCTCATTCTACTTTTGCTTAGTTAGTACAAAACCTACTGTCAAATTATATTTATTTTGCACGTCTTTCTTGAATATGTGCTAGCAACCCTAATGTTGAACTATCGCGATTATCCGCTTTACTTTCTCCACGAAGAATTGGTAGCAACTCATTTGCTAATTCTTTACCAAGTTCAACCCCCCATTGATCAAATGAATTAATATTCATTAAAATCCCCTCAACAAAAATACGATGTTCATAAAGCGCAATAAGACGACCGAGAGCAAAGGGTGTTAATAAATCTTGAACCAGCGTAATGCTGGGACGGTTTCCTTTAAAACTTCTATGAAGTGCTAAATGATCTGCTTCACCCTCATCAACTCCATTTTTTATCAAGATATGCCGAGCATCTTCAATACTACGCCCCTTCATCAATGCTTTTGATTGTGCTAAACCATTTGCTAGCAACATCTCATACATAGAATGTAAATTTTGCTCATGCCCTTTTATAAATAAAATAAATTCTACAGGAATAATATCTGTTCCTTGATGCAGAAGCTGAAAAAAAGCATGTTGACTGTTTGTCCCTGAATCCCCCCAAACAATCGGACCACTTGAAAAACTTAATGGTTTTCCATCCAGAGAAACTTGCTTACCATTTGATTCCATATCAAGCTGTTGTAAATAAGCTGGAAAATGTATTAAACGCTGTGCATAAGGAATGATAGAACGTGATGAATAACCACAAATAACACGATGCCAGAATCCTAAAAGAGCAAAACGAATAGGAATATTTTTATGCAAAGGCATAGTTTTAAAATGTTGGTCCATTTGCAATGCACCATTGAGAAATTGGCGAAAATTTCCACCACCTATTGCAAACATAACAACAAGTCCAATGGCGGACCAAATTGAATAACGTCCTCCAACCCAATTCCAAAATTTAAAAACCCTTGTGGAATCTATGCCAAATTCTGCTACTTTATCAAGCGCACTTGAAACAGCAACAAAATGCGTACCAACGGCTTCTTCTCCTAAATGTGAACAAATCCACTGACGTGCAACTTGAGCATTTACAATTGTTTCAGCCGTTGTAAAAGTTTTAGAAGCAATGACAAACAGAGTTGTTGCTGGATTCAAAATAGAGAGAGTATCAGAAATATGGGCACTGTCAGCATTAGAAACAAAATGGCACTGTGGACCATCATGATAAGGTTTTAAAGCATTTGTGACCATTGCAGGACCAAGATCAGAACCACCAATACCAATATTGACAATATCACTTATTCTCTCGCCACTGTTTCCCTTATAGCTGCCATCACGTACCTTTTCAGAAAATCTTTCCATATCTTCAAGGACGTCTTGAATATCGCGAATAAGATTATGACCATCCAACATGAAAATTTCATCAGCAGGTAAACGTAACGCAATATGAAGAACTGAGCGTTTTTCAGTTGTATTAATCGCCTTACCAGAAAACATTGCATCACGCCGGCTTAACACATCTGCTGCGACAGCTAAATCATCTAGAAGTTGCAATGTTTTAAATGTCACACCACATTTTGAAAAATCGAAAAGAAGATCATCAAGTCTGAGGGAAAAATGGGAAAAACGCTGTTCATCTTCTACAAAATGTCGACGAATATCATAGACCCCATCCTTTGCGGCATGGTTTCTTAAAGCTTTTAATGTAGCTTCAAAAGCCTTTTCATTTCGAATCGAAAAGCTATCTCCCATAAGCTTATCCTATACGGTTATTGATAATGAAATCTATGCCAAAACATAACAAAGCAGAAAGCGTCTCCTTTATTGCTCGCTATTTTCACTGCTCACATAAAAATGAAGAAATATACAAAATAAAAGGATAAGATCCGAAAATGATATTTTTACAAGAATAAACTTTAAAATCTTTTCTATCGAATACATCATTTAACTTGATTGAGTTCTTTTGTTAAGCGTAAATCTTCTTCTGCTTTCGGTCTTATAAACCGCCCCAAAAAAAGATAAACAACCGGTGTGACATAAAGCGTAAAAATAGTTGCTAAACCTAAACCACCAACGATAACCCAACCTAAAGCTATACGAGCTTCTGCGCCAGCACCTTTGGCTAAAACCAAAGGAATACCTCCTAAAATGGCACAAATCATTGTCATACAAACTGGACGAAGTCGAATATTTGCTGCTTCTTCTACGGCTTCACGCACGCTTCTTCCCTGATCTCGTAATTGATCTGCAAATTCAACAATGAGAATACCATTTTTTGCCATAACGCCAATTAACAAAATTAGTCCAATTTGGCTGTAAATATTAAGACTCACACCACTTAATAGCATAGCAATCACAGCACAACCAATCCCTAATGGGACCGTAGCCATGATAATGAATCCTGAAATAAAGCTTTCAAACTGAGCAGCCAAAATCAATAAAATAATCAAAAAGGCAATGCCAAAAACAATCATAAAATTGGAAGATGTTTCATTAAGCGTTTCAGCTTCTCCTAGGGGAACCACGTAGATTCCTTTCGATAACAAAGGAGAAGCAATTTTCTGTACAGTTTGGTAAGCTTCCCCTAAAGTGATACCTGGAGCAAGATTTGCGCTTAAAATAACAGCGCTCATGCGTTTTTCTCGTTTTAATTGGGGAGCGATAGCTTTTTCATGTAAATGCGCAATAACCGATAAAGGAACATATCGATTGTCTTTAATCTTTAAGAAAATATTTTCTAAATCACTAGGACTCTTCATAGAATTTTTACGCGATATCAATTTAACATCGTAAGAATGATCATCCACGTTAATGGAACCAATCTTTTTACCATCCAACATTGCTTGTAATGTATCGCCCAAATTGGTGATATCAATCCCTAAATCGGAAGCTTTTTTTCGATTGATTTCAATAAAAAATTGTGGTTGTGTTGCATCAACAGTAAGACGTGGTCGAATAAAACGCGGATCATCTTGTAAAGCACTCACCAGCTTATCAGCAATGGGTTGTAGTGTTGCATAATCATTGCCAAGAATTGCAAATTGTAATCCTTGCCCAGTTCCTCTCACACCTAGAGAATTCCCCTCCGCAGCAAACACAAAAACTGCGGGAAACTGTCTAACCTTTGCATTAACATCCTTCACAATTTCTTGCTGACTACGTAAACGTTCATCCCAAGATGAAAGCAATAAAACCAAAAAAGCAGTATTGGGTGAACCACCAATACCCGCAATAGAGTAACTGTTAGCAATCTCCCCTGCATCACGTAATGGCTTTAGACTTGCTTCAATTTGCTCTACCTGCTCGTTCAAATATTGTGTTGAAATACCTTGTGGTCCATTAATAACCAAAAAGATAAGAGCCCTATCTTCTGCTGGGGTTAATTCCTGTTTCAGCTTCATATAGCCTCCAACACAAAGACCCGCAAAAATAAGTGAAGCAAAAACAACAGACCAAGGCTTTTCTAAACACTTATGCAAACTGTAAGTATATGCCTTATGAAGAAAAGTACCTAATTTATATAAAAAAGTAAAATGATGGGCCTTTTCTTCCTTCTCCTCAATATGTTCTTTGAGAAAACGTGAAGCCAACATGGGACAAAGCGTTAAGGCAACAATTGAAGAAAGCAAAATAGAAATTGCCAAAACAAAACCAAATTCTCTAAAAAGCCCTCCAACTTGCCCAGGAAGAAAGGAAATAGGAACAAATACAGCCACTAAAGTCAAGGTTGTTGCGACAACAGCAAAAAAAACCTCACGTGTTCCTAACACCGCTGCAGCTCTGGCACCTAACCCCATATTGCGCCATCGAACAATATTTTCCAGAACAACAATGGCATCATCCACAACAAGCCCTGTTGCTAAAACAAGTCCTAAAAATGTGAGAATATTCAATGAAAACCCTACAAGATAAATAGCTGCAATGGTACCAATCAAGGCAACGGGAAGAGATAAAGCAGGTATCAGTGTTACACGAATGTCTCTGAGAAAAAGAAAAATGACTAAAATAACGCTCAAAATAGCAATGACCAACGCAACCTCAACCTCATGAAGGGCACTTTTAATAAAAATCGCATCGTCATTAATAACGTCTATATATACAGAAGAAGGAACAATACTTTTGAGATTATCAACAACGGCTCTTACACCTTGAGAAATATTAAGCGTGTTGGATTGTGCTTTCCGCACGATACCTAATCCAATACCTGTCTTTCCATTGATACGAAGAATAACCGTTTCTATATCCGGCGATAAAGTAACATGCGCAACGTCACCAAGATGCACATGAGGCTTTAAAACAACTTGTTCAAAAGATTCTGGTGTTGTTAAACGTGCAGTGGCACGGACAACTAAAGTTTGCTTAGAATTGCGTAATGATCCTACTGGCACATCCGTTGTCATATCAGCAAGAACACGTGAAATATCTGCTACAGTTAATCCATAACTTGCAAGTTTTGCTTGATCTATATCAATCTGAAAAATCTTTGTGCGAGCACTATCAACCTGTACATCACCAACACCATCAACAGCAGAAACTGCATCAACAATCTGATCATTTACAATCGTTGTTAAATCATCAATACTCATTGTTGGTGACGTCACAACCAAATACATCATAGCAGCAGCATTCGAATCTGCTTTAATGATCAAAGGAGAATCTGCATTTTTTGGTAAAGAATAAGCAATACGAGACAGAGCATCACGAATATCAGATGCCGCTACATTCAAATCAACACCGACATTAAAATTAATCTGCACACGAGAGCGTCCAAAAGAAGATGTTGAAGAAATCGTCTTAACACCTGAAACACGAGAAACAGCATCTTCTATAACTTTTGTTACTTCACGATCAATGGTTTCTGCTGACGCACCAGAAAACATCGTCATAATCGTTGTTACTGGAGTATCAACATCGGGTAATTCTCTTACATCAACATTCAACCATGCTGCAAATCCTGCAATGATGATCATAGCATTTAAAACAAAAGTAAAAACCGGTCTGCGAATAAATAAGGCAATGAGACCACCTTGCTCCACCTTTGACATAGGCTGTTTTGTGCTTAATTCTTGGCTCATTGTATATCCGTTCCATAAACCGCTGATAATTGCTGTTGATGGGACTTTGGGTCATCAATAGTTACTTTACTTCCTGGATAAAGCATTTGCACCCCTTGAATAACAACTTGATCACCATTTTCTAGGGGAGCTTTCACGAAAACCTGATCCGCTTTATGCTGAATAATTGATACGGGAATAGACTCTACTTTTCCTTCTCTCACACGCCAAACGAATGACCCTTTACTATTCCATTGAACCGCAAGAGGATTAACGACAGGAAAAGAACCACCATGAAATTGCAATACAACAGAAAAGGACATACCAGACATGAGCATATCTTTTTCATTATTGATTTCAACCTGAGCATGAAGCGTGCGACTTTCTGGATCAACAATATTATCAATCGCATAAATATGACCAACAAAAGATTTGTCTGGCTGCGCAGTTAATGTTGCCGTTACCTCATCTCCTTTATGGATGCGCGACACATATCGTTCAGGGGCCCATATATCGACCAAAATACGTTCTCTATTCTCAATACGCCCTATTACGGTATTAAGGGTCACGTTATTCCCCACATCAACGGGCAAAATACCAACAACTCCAGGAATCGGTGCACGAATTGTTCGCCGATCGAGATCTAATTCAGCATTACGCAAAACTAAATTTGCGTTATCCAACTCTAAACGTGCTGTAATTTCTTGGACTTCCGTTGCTGTATTGCTGGCGCGTAATTTAAGAATGCGCGAAAGCGTTAATGCATTATTATCACGTTGTACTTTTGCTTTTGCAGCCGCTATTTCCTCTTTTTTAGAATCAAGCTTTGCAATCACATCATCGACTTGTACTTTTGTACCAGCAGATACAAAAAGCTTATCAATAACACCTGAGGATAAAGGGGTAAGATCGACTTCTGCAAGAGCTTTTCCACTCCCAAGAACGTTAAGTTGTTCATAAAAATCTTGAACTTTTACAAGATCAACAACAACATTCGCCGGTGGTCTTCCCATTTTTTCCTTTGAAGCTTTATACGATACTCTTGTTTTATCTACCATAGAAATGGGTTGTTCTGCACTCTTTTTTCCAGCCCAATAAGTAACCGTTAAAACGACGATTAAAAATACCAACGGAAAGCTCTTTTTTAATAACGCCATACATCCACCCTTGCTGTGTCATGTTCATCTGAAATAGTTTTCAACAGTAATATCGGCGTTTTACACAAAAACCAAACAGCGGGTGTATACATCTTACCCCCCACCGCAAAAAACACATCTCATCTTTGCTTGACTATCTTTCATAGATTAAAACGTCAAGTTAACTATCGTTCATATTGCTTTGTACGGTCACAACAAAAAATGATTATATCAAAACCAACTGAAACCATAATATATTATATCCTTTTTTAAAATATCTCATAAAAAAGAGAGTTTTTTTTTATTACTATCCAAGTTTCACTTGCATTTCTTTAATGAAACGATTAGGAACCCTTTGTCATAGATAATGTAAAAAACTGAAATGTATGCACCCGTAGCTCAGCTGGATAGAGCACCAGACTACGAATCTGGGGGTCAGGAGTTCGAATCTCTTCGGGTGCGCCATCTATCAATGATATCTTCTTATAAATTCAGGCTCTTTAAATTCTTTATTTTGTGATTTATTTTTGCCTATCTTTGTTTTTTGTATTTTGTTACTTTATTCTGTTGTCAGTCGTTTCTTTAGCCATTTTGCTAGAATAAGATGTTATGAGTCCTTCGATTCAGCTCCAAGGTGCTTTTATTAGCTAATAATCATAACGATTGCATAAGCAGCGTATGTTGTTTTCTTTTTTCGATCTATGTGCTTGTTTTTAGTCTCTTCCGGATTATACTCTTTAATCAGTTAGATAATTTTTTGCGTGCTTATTTCTAATTTTTCCATAACTAGATGTTTCTGGATATTTTATTCCTAGCAATCCCATCTTAATAGGGACTTCAGATGTGCCGCCATAAAACACTTATGGTATCCATTAATATCATTAGCATTTTGTTGCAAACCAAAGCTTCTTTTCGAGATATTTTTAATTGAATTAAACATATTTTTACTGCTTAAAAGCAAAGAAACTCTTCTCGTGCTTCTTTAGCATTATCTCTTGCATAGCATGTCATCGACTTCTATGATATCCTAACACTTTCTGTTCTCTATGAATTCTTCTAATTAATCCATGGGGTACAGATCTCGAACATTAATAAAAGATAAGTTTAAAGAATTTTTCCATGCCTAAAACAGATATTGAAATTGCTCGCACTGCTAAAAAGCAGCATATTATTGAAATTGCACAAAAAATTGGTATCTCACATGAAAATCTCATTCCCTATGGCCATGATAAAGCTAAAATTTCTTCTGAATACATAAAATCGCTTGATAAAAATCCAGATGGTAAACTTATACTCGTCACAGCTATCAATCCCACACCTGCCGGAGAAGGCAAAACAACAACAACAGTTGGACTAAGTGATGCTCTTAATCTTATTGGTAAAAAAACAATAGCTACCTTGAGAGAACCGTCTTTAGGTCCCTGTTTTGGTGTAAAAGGTGGTGCTGCTGGTGGTGGTTATGCGCAAGTCGTTCCAATGGATGACCTTAATTTACATTTTACCGGTGATTTTCATGCTATTACAGCTGCTCATAATCTTCTTGCCGCAATGATAGATAATCACCTTTATTGGGGAAATACTCTAAACATTGATCCACGTCGCATTGTTTGGAAACGCGTTCTTGATATGAATGACCGTGCATTGCGCGATATTGTTATTTCATTGGGGGGCATAACAAATGGTTTTCCACGCCAAACAGGTTTTGATATTACTGTTGCGTCAGAAATTATGGCGCTTCTTTGTCTTTCTGAAAATTTAGAAAACCTTACACAAAGACTCAAAAAAATTATTGTTGCTTATCGTTATGATAAAACGCCCATCACCGTTTCTGATCTCAATGCGGAAGGTGCAATGGCAGTTCTTCTTAAAGATGCTATACAACCCAATCTCGTACAGACAATTGAAAATAATCCTGTTCTCGTTCATGGAGGACCTTTTGCCAACATTGCCCATGGTTGCAATTCAGTTATAGCAACAAAAACTGCTTTAAAACTTGCTGATTATGTTGTCACAGAAGCAGGGTTTGGAGCAGATCTTGGAGCAGAAAAGTTCTTCAATATCAAATGTAGGCAAGCAGGTATTGTACCAAATGCTACAGTGATCGTCGCAACTATTCGTGCATTAAAAATGAATGGTGGTGTGGATAAAAATAACCTGACAGAAGAAAATATCACCGCTTTAGAAAAAGGAACAGCTAATCTTTTACGACATATAAAAAATATGGAGCACTACGGTATTCCTTGTGTTGTGGCTATCAATCATTTTGACAGCGATAGCGACGCTGAAATAAAAACATTACAAAAAATAGTTGCAACAACTGGACAGAAAGCTATTATCTGTAAGCATTGGGAACAAGGTGGAAAAGGCGCTATAGAACTTGCACAAGAACTCGTTACCTTGATTGAAGAAAAACATTCTCATTTTAAAGTTTTATATCAAGATAATATTCCACTCGTTCAAAAAATTAATTGTATTATAACAAAGCTATACGGTGGGCGTGGCGCCATCATCCCAGCCCCTATTCTCAAAAAACTTGAATCTTGGGAAAAAGAAGGTTTTGGCACCTACCCTATTTGTATGGCAAAAACACCTTATTCTTTTTCTTCTGATCCCAAGCAATATGGTGCTCCTGTTGATTTTGAAATTCCCGTACGAGAAGTTCGTCTCTCCGCAGGAGCCGGCTTTATTGTTGTCATTTGTGGAGATGTTATGACCATGCCGGGACTACCCCATTATCCCACGGCTGAAAAAATTCAGCTTGACGAAAATGATCAAATACAAGGACTTTCATAAATTTATAACCGTAAATTCTATCATTCATTATAAAAAGCGTTTTATTGCAAAAAGAATATAATTTTAAAAAGCAATATAGACAAATGTCTTATTTATATGATATAGGTGCTTGTCCTTTTGGATATGCCTTTAAAAGGACGTAGGTTTTTCCTATCATTTATGACACTGAAAAAAGCAGGATAGATAGTGCAAGTACTCGTTCGTGATAATAATGTTGACCAAGCGCTCCGTGCGTTGAAAAAAAAGATGCAGCGTGAAGGTATCTTCCGTGAAATGAAAATGCGTAGTTATTATGAGAAGCCGTCTGAGAGGCGTGCTCGTGAAAAAGCTGAAGCTATTCGTCGTACACGTAAGCTTGCTCGTAAGCGTGCGCAAAGAGAAGGTTTTGTTAGTAACGGACGGACTGTTGCGGTAAAGTAATATACTTTATGTAAGTGCATAAGTAGTAGATAATAAGATTCTAGAATTTTATCTTCATAGGTGATTGCAATAAATTGCTTGTGTGTGGTTTTTTTGTGTACAATGTTATCTAATATGTTAGTTATCTGAAAATAATACGGTTTCTGTCATAGGAGTGTTTTTTTCACTCTTATATTTCAAAAAACAGATAACAAACTACACTTTAGGTATTTAAGCGACTTGTTCCTATGTAAATTGAGTGTAAGATGTTTTATTATCACTTTTCGCTATAATTTTTCTCCTTCCGGATATCTCTTAATAACTTTTTTTATGTACAAATTTCATGATGATTTTCTTTTTTTGTCATTAAATATTCTATATCTTTCAAACATCCTAGATCAGATTGCAAAACAAAAGTAACTATCGCAATATGCGATTATGTTAAAAATATGATATCAAATGCATAATCCTCTTTCCCTTCAGTTATGTAACAAAACGATATAATTCTATAACTTTTTATATTTCTTGACTCTGTCTCTCTAAACGATGATGAATCTCAACCACTGCACTACAGCTTCTTTTTTCTTGATAAATTTTTTCTATTCATCACTTATGTAATAACCCCCATAAGTGTATTGAATAAGCCCTTCTATTTCATTCAACTTTCTTCTATACTAAGTTAGAAAAAAATAAAAATGCTTCTTATGAACGCCATAATTAATAAGAACTACGTAACGTTGAGAGCTGGTAAATGGTATGATGGATCTAGCTTATCTACCATACGAATAAGCATTATCATGGCATAAAATTATAGTATAGCAAATTTCATAAAATGGATTATCACGAAAAACTGTCCTGTTAAAATCAGCCCTTCATATATTAATCTACCCCATAATTTTACTCATATTTTTAAGCTTAAATGTTTTATTCATCGTATTATTTTGTCCATTCAAAACTTCTTTTCAAGCCACATGATAACTTATTTATTAAATAGCTTTTTGTTCATAATATGCATACATGTACTTTTACTTCGAGAAACAAACTCAGAAAAGAGATGCAATACTTTAGCCCTAATTTCCTGTACAAAAACTGCTATGTCTCCAGTGTACTTTACTGTTTTATCACGCGTACAGCTACATAAAAATCTAGTGTTTATTTATATTTATCCCCTCATAAACAATATAAGCACTAAAAAATACAAACTTTTGTTTTCCTTATTTTGCTATTCTCGTAACAATTTTTTCATTGTTTAGATCTCTTTAACGAGCGATATGTCATAATTTTTATCAGTTTCACGTCTTATCTTTCAGATTTTAAATTTCCAATATATGATGAAATAAAGGAGTTCAGTGTGCAAAATTCTCGTTGGTTTCGCGTTTCAATACTCGCATCATGCATCTTAATAGCAACAGTCATTGTATTGGGTTCACCTCATTTGTTGCACGCACAAACATTTAATCAAAATTTAGGGCCCAGCGGTTTACCACTTCCGCGATTTGCTTCGATTAAACCCACCAGCGTTAATGTACGCGTCGGACCAGGAAGCAACTATTCTATCATTTTTACCTACAAAAAGAAGGGCTTACCTATTGAAATCATTCAAGAATATGATCAATGGCGCAAAATTCGTGATGCAGAAGGCGATGAGGGGTGGGTGTATCAGTCGCTTTTATCGGGAAAGCGAACTGCTATAACTATTCCATGGCAAAAAGATAAAACAAAAAGGCTGATGCTACGAAAAAACCCCACCGACAACGCAGAACTTGTGGCGGAAGTAGAACCTAATGTCATTGGTAATATTCGCCAATGTGATGGACAATGGTGCGAACTAAACATTAATAATACGCGCGGATGGCTTCAGCAACCCCAGTTATGGGGAATCTATCCTGATGAAAAAGTAAAAGGTTGGTGAATACTCAAACTTATCAAGTTTAACTTTTATTCCTCATTGAATATCCTCACTGCCTATCACAAGATTGATTTTTTGGTTTCAATCGTACGATCAAATCAACATGTGAAATTTCCATACCTTCTGGTGGCTTAGGCAAATTTCTAATAATGGGAGCTTCTTCCAAATTGTAAGGAATATCAAGAATACGATTTTCGCCTTCTATATAAAAATGGTAGTGATCAGAGGTATTGGTATCAAACCAAGTTTTTGAGCCTTCTACGGCAATAATCCGTAACAATCCCGCTTCCGTAAATTGATGAAGCGTATTATAAACCGTTGCTAAAGATACAGGTACACCTGCCCTCCCCGCTTCCTCATAGAGCTCTTCAGCAGTAATATGACGATTTCCTTGAGAAAAAATCATATGTGCAAGCTCCAACCGCTGACGTGTTGGACGCAGACCATTTTGACGCAAACGTTTTTCTAACATCGAAATGGAATAATATTGCACAATTTTTCCACACTCTTTTGTGAACTGTTGTTCTTCATTCATACCTAAATCGTCTGCACTTACTGACATATTACAAACCCAAATATATTCCTGCTAAATAAGATCAAAATACAAAAAAATGGGAATAGTATGGTGTAATCTTGTATTCCATTTTTAAATAATTACCTGTGTAGAATACATAAAAAAGGGCTTTTGTCATTAAAAATGATATAAAATCATTTCCCTCTCTTTGAAATTTGCTCTAAAAGTAGGTTGGGAAAAGCGCAGAAATAAAAATATATGCAAATAAATGGAGTAACAATGGCTGAACAAAAGTCTCGCTACACTTATGAAGAGCTTCTAAGCTGCGCTCGCGGCGAAATGTTTGGTAGAGGTAATGCGCAATTGCCAGCACCGCCAATGTTGATGATTCATCGAATCACTCAAATTAGCGAAACTGATGGTAAATACGATAAAGGAATGGTTCGCGCCGAATTTGACATTACACCAGACCTGTGGTTCTTTAATTGTCACTTTATAGGCGATCCTGTCATGCCAGGATGTCTCGGACTGGATGGTATGTGGCAATTAACAGGCTTTTTTCTTGGTTGGCTAGGCGAACCAGGAAAAGGGAGAGCGATATCAACAGGTGAAGTAAAGTTATCAGGGATGGTAACTCCACAAACCAAAATTCTTGAATATGAAATAGATTTTAAGCGTATTCGACGTGGAAATTTAGTCTTAGGAATAGCTGATGGGTGGCTAAAAGCAGATGGAGAGACTATTTATAAGGCGAATGATTTACGCGTTGCTTTATTCAAAGAAGATTGAACGTTATTTCCGTCAGAAAGAACTTTTCACTATTCTGTATGGAACGAGGAGGTATGAATGCGTCGAGTTGTTGTAACCGGAATGGGAATTGTCTCCGCGATTGGAAATGGACCTGAAGCTGTTTTAACCAGTTTACGTGAAGCAAAATCTGGAATTTCTTACGCGCCTCAATATGCCGAATTAGGCTTTCGTAGCAGAGTTTACGGCAAACCCGATATTAATATAGAAGAACTTGTAGATCGGCGTGCTCTACGTTTTCATGGGCGTGGAACAGCATGGAATCACATCGCCATGGATCAGGCAATTGCTGATGCGGGTCTAGAACCGCATGAAGTATCGAATGAACACACGGGTATTATTATGGGTTCTGGAGGTGCTTCAACTCAGTCAATCGTTGAGGCTGCTGATATTACACGCCAAAAAGGTCCAAAACGCATCGGTCCTTTTGTTGTGCCTAAAGTGATGAGTTCTACGGCATCCGCAACACTTGCAACTTTTTTTAAAATTAAGGGCGTAAACTATTCAATCTCTTCCGCATGTGCTACATCCAATCATTGTATCGGCAATGCTTATGAAACAATCCAATATGGAAAACAAGATCGCATTTTTGCTGGTGGTTGCGAAGATCTGGATTGGACATTATCTGTTTTATTCGATGCTATGGGTGCTATGTCCAGCAAATATAATGATGTACCAGAAAAAGCTTCGCGTGCTTATGACGCTAATCGTGATGGATTTGTTATTGCTGGTGGTGCTGGCGTTTTGGTTCTTGAAGAACTAGAAGTCGCTAAAGCACGTGGTGCAAAAATCTATGGAGAAATTGTTGGTTATGGCGCTACATCCGATGGACACGATATGGTCTCTCCATCGGGTGAGGGAGCAGAGCGGTGCATGCGCATGGCACTTGCGACCGTCAAAAATAAGATTGATTATATCAATCCCCATGCAACAGCAACACCTGTTGGTGATCCCCCTGAAATAGAAGCGATCCGCCGTATCTTCGGAGCAGGTGATCAATGCCCGCCAATTTCTGCCACAAAATCTCTGACTGGTCATTCCTTGGGTGCAGCTGGTGTTCAAGAAGCAATCTACACACTGTTAATGATGCAGCATAATTTTATTTGTGAAAGTGCCCATATTGAAGAACTTGATCCAGCTTTTACTGATATGCCAATCGTTCGTAAACGACGTGATCATCAACAACTGAATACCGTATTGTCAAATACTTTTGGCTTTGGCGGTACCAATGCAACGCTTGTTTTCCAACGCTATGAATAAACAAAAGTTCTTAGTAATTGAAAAAAGTACGGTCTTACGGAGAATAATATGAAAGGTTTGATGGAGGGCAAACGTGGCCTTATTATGGGGATTGCGAATGACCATTCAATTGCTTGGGGCATTGCCTGTCAGCTCGCACAAGCAGGAGCTGAATTAGCATTGACTTATCAAGGGAATGCTTTTGGAAAACGTGTTCAGCCTCTAGCTGATAAACTTGGCTGCAAATTAGTGCTAGAGTGTGATGTTGAAAAAATTGAAAATATTGACTACGTCTTTGAGCAACTTGAAAAAGAATGGAAAACAATTGATTTTATTGTCCATGCCATTGGTTTTTCAGACAAAACTCAGCTAAAAGGGCGTTACGTTGATGTTACAACACGTGAAAACTTTCAACGCACGATGGTTATTTCAGCTTATTCCTTTACTGAAATTGCCCAGCGCGCGGGTAGGCTTATGCCCAATGGAGGAACACTTTTAACTCTTACCTATGGTGCTTCACAGCAAGTTGTGCCTAATTATAACATCATGGGTGTTGCTAAAGCAGCTCTCGAAGCTATGGTACGTTATTTAGCAGCGGACTTTGGTCCTCAAAATATCCGTGTCAATGCGATTTCCGCTGGTCCTGTTAGAACTTTAGCAGGGAATGGTATTGCAGCTGCACGTGCAATATTTTCACATCAACGCCGTAATGCCCCATTACGTCGTACCGTAAATATTCATGAAATTGGAAAATCTGCTCTTTATCTACTCTCTGACTTATCATCAGGTGTTACAGGTGAAATCCATTATGTTGATTCAGGCTATAACATCATGTCTATGCCAATACTTGAAGAGCTGAAAAAAAGTGATGATACTCAGGAAGGATAAAAATCATCGCACTTAGAAAAATATGACGTAAGGCACATGTGCAGGTCTTTATAAGAATAAGTGTAATACAAAACCAGATACCTTGTTTTGCAAAGTGTTTCATAAAAATCCGGAATATTTCTTCAATCCATGGTTGATAAATTTTGTATTTTATGACGTTATTTACCTTACTAAAGCATACGCTTTTGCTGTTGCTTATAAATCAATCCCCAGCCCTCGCAGTTTGAAACAGAGATTAGAGGATTATTAAAATCCTTAGCTTCAGCTTTTGTATACCAGATTGAAAAAAATATTGCCTACCGTTTTATTTATTCTTGAAACGCAAAGGCAATCTAATTTAGGAAGAATATGAAGACGTAAAGAAATCAATCATTAGCCTTACTATTATTCTTTAATGAGGCTTTACAGTTTTAAAAGCATCCACATCAATATTTTTTAAATAAGAGGGGTTACGCTTTACCTCACACTTTTATTTTTCTCGTTCTTTCATGAAAGCATTTCTCTGATATATCAGGTAAAATAGAACGCCCAAAAACACTACGGCTGTTGCTCCTTCATGCATTTTTTAAAAGATATCTCTCAATACACGCAATTCCATTTCACAATGGTATCTGTAGAACGTATAAAAATCCCCGTGAAGTACATAAATCCTTTTTGCTCCACCATTTTAATGTTTATACAAATGACAAACCGACACCATCATTTTACTTGCCATGTTCTAATGTTGAAACACCCCTTGATACTTAAGATGATTCATTAGAAGTATTTTTAATAATTTTTATCCACATACTAAACCGCTTGTGACAAGCAAACACATATTTTTAATTAATCCAATACAAAAATAAAATGAATTATTCATATAAATCAATTTCTTATCTTTATAATCACATTATTTTTTCAGTTTAAATGACAGCCACAAATAAGTACAATAACATTTTTTCAATTTTAGATTTTCAAAAGTCATTTCTTGCATATAAAAAACAGAATTGACATGTGAGAAAATAAAAGGCGTAAACATCTCTACTGAACAGCCTCAAGTGCCAAGAGCTGTCTCAACATTGGGGGCTGGGTAAGATGTGTGATGATGCCCGGCTTCCTCCTTCGTAAAGGTAAAGATGGGGATGTGCACAATGGCTTTATCGTTACACTATTCACGGTCACCGTCGCGAATTGGGCTTGGGAGTTTTAAGAGAGGTCTCTTTAAAACAAGCGCGTGAATATACAACAGCAATAGTGTTTTATTTTGGGCGTTCTATTTTACCTGACACATCAAGGTGTGAGGTAATCTCCATTATTTAAAAAATATGCTTTAGATAGCATAAAACTGAATTTAAAAATGATGGTAGAAATGGAAACTGGTTTTCATCTTTAAAATTTCATCTTCTTCCCAAATTAGATTGTCTTCTTGTTTTAAAGAATTACACAAACAGAGACACACGATATCCCTGCCCCTATCGAGATATAAACGCTGTTACACGCAGAAAATAATATTGAAAATTGGATAATAGCAATGATATTTTTAGCTTATATGTTACATAAATAAGATGCTTCCACCTAATGAGTCTTGTATTATTCTGTTTGCAAATATCATTGTGAGATGAATTTAAGAGAAAATCAAAATATCTTGTTCATTACATTGCATAAATTCATTATATTACATAAACATGTGTAAGGGGAAACGATAATTTATTTTCAAAGAGATAGTTCTTAGACAAAAGCCAAAACTTTTATATTTCATCCACGTTTCATAAAGAATCGAATGATATGAATCTATAATTTCCTAGAATATGACTGTCTTATACAACCATCAATACAATCTATTTTATATGCCTATCATAGCATGTTTCTATTTTTTACGATTGGAATTATTTAAAAAAACAGGATATCATTGTATTTCATCCTTAAGAGTACGGCTTAGTAATGCGTTCGCCGCTTCAGTTATGTTTTTACCACAATAGAGAATTTGATAAATTTGTTCTACAATGGGCATTTCTATCCCAATACGTTGCGCCAACGTATGTACTTCCTTGGTATTTAAGTACCCTTCCACAACCTGACCAATTTGTTTTTCCGCTTCTTTTATATCTACTCCTTTACCAAGAAGTATTCCAAAACGGCGATTACGCGACTGATTATCAGTACATGTCAAAACCAGATCACCTAAGCCTGTCATTCCCATAAATGTGGAAAGCTCAGCACCCATAGCCCCCCCTAAACGACTGATTTCAGCTAGTCCTCGTGTGATGAGAGCTATTCGTGCATTTGCACCAAACCCCATGCCATCTGATATTCCTGCACCAATAGCAATAACATTTTTGACTGCTCCCCCTAATTGAACACCAATCATATCTGAACTTTTATAAACTCTAAAACTTTTGTCACAATGAAAAAGTTGCTGCAATTCTTCACCAAACTCAACATCAGAAGCTGCTATCGTCATTGCAGTAGGCCAACCAATAGCTAGTTCTTGAGCAAACGTTGGTCCAGAAAAAACTGCTAAAGGAATTTTTTCACCTAAAATCTCACGAGCAACCTCTTGTAAGAAACGTCCGGTACCATGTTCTAAACCTTTTGTTGCCCAAATAACACGTGAATGCTGATCTAAATAAGGCTGAATATTATACAAAACTTGATGAAATACATGGCTTGGAACAGCGATTAATATATTGCGACTTGCTGCTATTGCAGTTTCAAGCGAAGCTTCAAGTAATAAATTTTCAGGAAATTGAATATCGGGTAAATATACTTGATTACAACGTTGTTCCTGTAATTCTTTGATATGTTGGGATTTATATCCCCAAAGTAAAACATTATGACCATTACGAGCAAGAGCAATCGCTAATGCAGTACCAAAAGAACCAGCACCAATAACTGTCATTGCAACGGTTTTCATTAAGTTTTCTGATTATTCTCTAAATTTTGATTTCAGTGGCATATTATTATTACAAATAACTTCTAATGCTATTTTTAATATAAATCCTGTAAATCATAAAAACATTACCGCATCGTAGCTTTTATCTCACACAACATAAAAACTTGTTTCTCACATTCTCTTTCTTTGTAGTAAATTGTATAAACATCACTTTTTGTATATCCTACAAAGAGCTATTTATCTCAAAAATTAAGGCTTGACTAAATACTCTATGGAATTTCTCTTTTAAAATAAAAGTACATTTAAAATCATGAGACTCATTCCACTGATATCTTGTACCCACCCCTCTCTTTAATATCCTACGAATTTCTTGTAAGAGCTGATACATGCTGCATCAGCTCCACAGATACTTCTAACAACTACTCCACAGGAGACTGCGTACTTAGCCCCTGCTCCACAGGCATTTCTGAGCCCTGTATCTTTTCTGGCTGTTTTCTTACGGATATATCTTTGTTTGATAACTGCTCAGATACTGAAGAATCATCTCTACTTGATATTTCCGGTTCAATAACACGTCCAGAACCACCCATCATATTATAATTCAAATGAGAAATAGCCCACCAAGTTCCCCCAATAATAACAAAAACGCAAATAGCAGCAAACCACAATGCGCTTAAATTCCACTTGGCATCTGGACCAGAATTCAAGTGCAAAAAGAAAACAATTTGTACTATAATCTGAATGATCGCCATCCCAATAAGATATGCAACCTTTGTACTAACTGCCCAACTTTCCATCATTCCATACATCACAGGAACAAAAGAACCTAGGGTGAAAAATACAGCCAGAATAAAACCGACCAAATAGGAACCAGTACTGGGACCATGTGTTTCATTTTGCATGCTCATCACAACGCTCCTAATAGATAAACCATGGTGAAAACACCAACCCATACAATATCAAGTAAATGCCAAAAAATGGAAAGGCATGCTAAACGTGTTTTATTGTTCTGATCCAAGCCATTACGACGAAGATGAAAAAACATCACAACCATCCAAAGAAGACCAACACTTACGTGAAGTCCATGGGTGCCAACCAAAGCAAAAAATGCTGACCAATAAGCAGAGAGAATCTCCCGTCCAAAAAGCTGTAAACCCGTTGCAGGATCAATACCAGCATAAGCATTTGGATCGTAATAAAAGACCTCACCCAAAAGTTCATGAAATTCGTAAAGTTCCATACCAATGAAGCAACAGCCAAATACAAAGGTAATAGCCATCCATAAACGCACACCACTGATGTTATTTTTATGTGCTTGTACCATTGTAAAACCATAAGTGACGGATGAAAACAACAAGAAAGCAGTCTCAACCAAAACAAATTTTAAATCAATAAACTCATTGCCCGCCTTACCACCACCATAAGAAGCAGAAAAAACAGCAAAACTTGAAAAAAGTGTCGAAAACAGGATCAAATCTGAGAGAATATAGACCCAAAAACCAAACGTCATTACCGAACTATTATCGTGGTGATGTTCATCCACAGCACTCACTTTATTCATTGTTACTGCACTCATACTGTCACTCCTTGTTCTTTAAGAACAGCTGTAAAGGCATCTTCAGTTTTTTGTACTTCTTCAGCCGGAATATAATAACCATGATGGTCACCTGTTAATGAATGACACACAAGCGTCGCAATAAAACCAATCAAACCGACCGCAACAAGCCACCAAATATGCCAGACAAGCGCAAAACCAACAACTAATGAGAAGAATCCCGCAATAATTCCAGCCGATGTATTGGACGGCATATGAATTTTTGTAAATCCACTGGTAGGACGTTGATAACCACTTTTCTTCATATTCCAATAAGCATCATCAGACTGTATTTTCGGAACTATTGCAAAATTGTAAGAAGGTGGCGGTGAAGAGATAGACCATTCAAGGGTCCGTGCATCACCCCAAGAATCATTTAATGTTACAGGTAAACGTCCCTTATGTTTGATACCGTACCAAATCGCCAAAACAACTTGCAGCACAAAACAAAGGATACCAAGCAAAATAATAAAAGCACCCAATGCAGCAATCATAAACATCGGTTGCCAACTAGGTTCCATATAATGCTGGAGACGACGCGTCCCACCCATTAAACCAAGTGCATAGACTGGGAAAAAGGCAAGGTAAAAACCAATGAACCAACACCAGAAAGATGCAATACCCAATGCCCGATTCGGTTTATAACCAAAAACTTTTGGAAACCAAAATGCAATCCCCGCCAAGTACGCAAAAACGACACCACCAATAATTGTATGATGGAAATGCGCTACCAAAAACAACGAATTATGAAACTGCCAATCAGCTGGTACAATAGATAACAAAACACCAGTTAATCCACCACCAACAAATGTAAAAATCATTCCCATGCACCAAAGCATTGGAGGCTCAAAGCGAATCCGCCCCTTATACATAGTTAGCAGCCAATTAAAGACTTTTACACCTGTTGGAACGGCAATAATCATTGTCGCAATACCAAAGAAAGTATTCACAGCTTCACCGCCACCCATTGTGAAGAAATGATGTCCCCAAACAAGAAGCGAAAGAATCAAAATAACCAACATGGCCCATATCATCGAAGTATAACCAAAGAGGCGTTTTGAAGAAAAAGTTGATACAACCTCAGAAACAATTCCAAAAGCAGGAACAACCAAAACATAAACCTCAGGATGACCAAAAACCCAAACATAGTTAATCCATACCATCGGATTTCCGCCACCAACATTAGAAAAGAAATTCATGCCCAAATAACGATCGCATGCCAAGAGTGCAAATGCTACAGTTAAGACAGGGTAAATAACTAAAATAAGGACATTGCTAACAAAAGCGCTCCAACAAAAAACAGGCATTCTCATCATCGTCATCCCAGGAGCACGCATCTTAATCAAAGTCGCAACAAAATTGACCGCCCCCATTGTTGTCGCTATACCAGAAAGTTGAAGTGACCATAAATAATAGTCTACCCCTGTATCTGGACTCGTTTGCAATTCTGTAAAAGGTGGATACATCAACCAGCCACCACGACCAAAATTCCCAACACCTAGGGATATGTTAATCAATATTGCCCCTGCAGCCGTAATCCAAAAACCTAGATTATTTGCAAAGGGAAAAGCAACATCACGCGCACCAATTTGAAGCGGTATAAGATAATTAAAAAGACCAAATAAAATAGGCGTGGCCATGAAAAAAATCATAATAGTGCCATGCGCCGAAAAAATTTGATCAAAATGGTCAGGGGGCAAATAACCTGCACTTTCACTCCCAAGAGCTAAAGCTTGATGTGTTCGCATCATGAGTGCGTCCGCAAAACCGCGAACAAGCATAATAATTCCAAGAACTATATACATAATGCCTATGCGTTTATGGTCAACAGTTGTAATCCAATTTCGCCATAGAATCCCCCACCACCCAAGTGCTGTTAGAGCAACAACAGCAATTAAACCAACCACAACAATCGCAATACACGTGTATAAAACGATCGGCTCATGTGCAAGTGCATGAAAAGCACCTGCCGTAGGATCTGTAAGTCTTCCAAACATTTCTCAACCCATTTCAAATGAAATTCAAGTTTAAAAGAAACCTTATGTTAAAAGGGCTCTTTCTTTACTGACCCTTTAAATAACATCAGGATCAAATACTGAACATAGTGCACCCCATAGCGTCTGAGCAGCAGCACGTTTCATTAAATCCTCATTACATACCGTATTTTCATCGACACATCGATTAACAACACGATAGTAAAGGCGCTTCTCAACAGGTGCAAAATAACGAACTTCAGCATCTTTTTTCTTCGCAGCAATATCACCCATACGAGGCGCAATAGAAAGTTGACGATAAGATGCACGATCAAGTACTCGACCATTAGCCCGAGCTTTTACAATCCAATCCTCAAAGTCCTGCAAAGACACAGAATGCCACTTAAACCGCATACTCGAAAAACCATCACCACTGTAATTTGCTGAGGTTCCTTTGAATACTCCTTGCTCTTCAGCGACCAAATGCAACTTAGCATTCATCTGCGGCATAGCGTAAAGAACTGTACCCAGTTTGGGGACCCAAAAAGCATTGACAGAATTCTCTGACGTCAATTGCAATAAAACTTGACGTCCTTCAGGCGCATAAATCTCATTAATCGATGCAACACCATATTCAGGATAAATAAAAAGCCATTTCCAATCAAGAGAAACGGCATCAATCTGTAATGGCTTTCCTTCACCTACAACTTCCACTGGGAGAGGATTTGTAGGTTCCAGCTTATAAGTATAATAAGCTGTTAATGAACCTAAAACCATTACAATTACAATTGGAATACCCCACATCAACGCTTCAATTTTATTTGAATGCGCCCAATCAGGAGAATAGTCCGCTTTCATATTCGATGCACGATATTTTATAGCTAAAAATACCACACTCACCATAACTGGGATGACAACACAAAGCATCACCACTACACAAACAACTATCAAAATGAGCTGTTGACGTGCAACATAACCTGATGGCTGTATAACATCAATTTTACAACCAGATAAAAGCAGTGCTCCCCCTAAAATCACAAGCATTTCTAATTGTCGAACAAAGCTTTTCATCTCTATTTACCCCCGTCATATGCACCAAAAATTGTCATAAATATATATACCTCGTATTGTACAGATTTGAAAATAATTATCAAGTGAATTCAATGCCTATATTACTCTTATCAAACGCTTATTCTTTACCTATCACAATTTAATTGTTTTGCTTAATTGTTTTGCAATATATTCAAGTGCAAACCAATATCCATCACCTCCACACCCAGTTATGATAGCGTCTACACCTGCAGATGTATAAGAGTGGTGACGAAAAGCTTCACGCTGGTAAATATGAGATAAATGAACTTCTACTTTTGGCCCTGAAAACATTTTTAGGGCATCAAGAAGTGCAACAGATGTATGACTGTAAGCCGCTGGGTTAATAATCAATCCAGAACTTTCCTCTATTGCTTCTTGTATCCATGCTACCAACTGCCCTTCACAATTACTTTGATAAAAATTTATTATGATATCATTTTTTTTTGCCCATTCTCTGCATCTTTTTTCAATATCTTCCAGAGTCTCAGTTCCATAAATTTCTGGCTCACGTTGACCTAGAAAATTTAAATTAGGACCATTTAAAATCGTTATCATCTCAGACATAGCATGCCTTTTCTTTTAGACCTATCACTTATTAAAAAAATATTTAGCATGTTTTTACGACAATAAAGCCCCATCCTTAATCTCAAAGAATTCTGCGCGTCCTTTTAAGTCATCAAATAAAAGACGATCTGTTCCTGTCATAAATGTTTGTACAGCTAAATCATCAAGAATATCAAATAAAGCAGCGCGTCGATGCGAATCAAGATGAGCAGCCATTTCATCAAGAAGAAGAATGGGAGCTTTTTCCGACATCATACCTGTTAGACGTGCATGACACAAAACTAAACCTGTCAGCAGCGCTTTTTGTTCACCTGTTGAACACGATGTTGCTGCTATATTTTTATCAGCATAAAAAACCTGCAAATCTGCGCGATGTGGTCCTTCTAACGTCCGCCCAGCAGCACGGTCCATTGCGCGATTACGCCGCAATCGATCACAAAATTGCTCTTCAACTTCAATTGCTGATATTTCACTAAGAGCTGTTTCCAAAAAACCATCAATTTGCAAAAAAGCTCGTGGAAAAGGTATCTGTGATGGCATTTGTGTAAACATATCATTTAAAAGACGAATAACATCAACACGCGCCGCAGAAATAGCTGTCGCCAGTTCTGCCATCTGCTTTTCTAAAGCATCAAACCAAGCACAATCTTCATTTCCATCTAAAAACAAACGATTACGTGCGCGCATAGCTCTATCATAATCGGCTATGCGGCGCCTATGCAAGGGATCAATCGCCAAAACCATACGATCCAAAAAACTACGGCGCTCAAGCGAAGGACCTGTAAAAAGACCATCCATGGACGGTGTTAGGACACTAATATGACAATAATCTGTTAGGCAATCACCCGACTCATTTACACCATTAATATGGACTTTTCGACTGTTATCGCTAACCTCCAAAGCTGTACCAATCTTTACTTCACCATAAAGAGCGCATTCAAGACGCGCAAATACAACAAATCCTCCACCGCCACCATCTACAAAGCTAACGTCAGAATAAGCAGCACGCCGCAAACCACGACCAGGAGAAAGAAAAGATAACGCCTCTAAAAGATTCGTCTTACCAACACCGTTATGGCCGGTAAAAACCACATGCTGACCAGAAAAATGAATATTGAAAAAAGGATAATTGCGATAACGTAAAAGCTTCAGCTGCCTCACTGCCACTTTGTGCACATGACTGGCCATGCATTGCAAAACAATTGCCCCTAAACGCGAATAGGCATCAGTACATAGAGCACATCCGCATCATCATTATCACGAATCAGAGCTGGTGCTCCAGCCTCAGCCAACATAAAAACCATCTCGTCACTTGAAAGCTGCCCAGCAATATCCAAAAGATAACGTGAATTAAATCCTATCTCAAGCGGTTCAGATGCATAAGTTACTGATAATTGATCTTCTGCACTGCCCGAATCTGGGCTATTAACAACAAGCCTTAACTGTCCATGCTCAATCGTTAATTTAACTGCACGCCCCCGATCACTTGAAATCGTTGAAACACGATCAACTGCAGAAGAAAAGTCCTGCCTATTAACAATTAATTCTTTATCATTTCCAAGAGGGATAACACGTTGATAATCCGGAAATGTTCCATCAATTAATTTTGATGTAAAAATCACAGAACCTACAGAAAAACGAATCTTTGTCTCTGAAAGCTCTATACATACATCGCTATCATTTTCTTCTGAAAGAAGTTTTTGCAATTCTCCTACAGCTTTACGGGGGACTATAACACCAGGCATTCCCTCAACTCCTGAAGGAGCTTCCATCTCAACTTGTGCCAAACGATGACCATCAGTTGCAACCAAACGCAATTTCAAAACACCATCATTAATAACATGTAAATAAATACCATTAAGATAGTAACGGGTTTCTTCAGTAGAAATAGCAAACTGCGTACAATCAAGTAAATGTTTTAAGCTTGATGCCGATAGAGAAAAACGATAACCAAACTGCCCAGGAAGCGACTCTGGAAAATCTGCCTTCGGAAGACATTGAAGCTGAAAATGTGCACAACCCGAAACAACGGACATTGTGCCTGTCTGATTCTCATCGACGGATAATACAACTTCATTGCTATCAGGAAGTTTTCGAATGATATCATAGAGCAAATGTGCTGGAACAGTTGTTGCTCCAGCTTGTTTAACATTAACTGCAAAAGATTCCGTAACCTCTAAATCAAGGTCTGTTGCTTTTAACTGCACACGACCATTTTCTGCATCAATCAGCACATTCGATAAAATAGGAATAGTATTACGGCGCTCTACCACACGGTGAACCCGACCAAGAGACTTGAGAAATTGACTGCGATCAACTGTAATACGCATAAAAGCCCCGTATGATTTACTAAAAACTATAAGAATTCCTTAGCATTAAAATAGATCCTCTTCAAAGAATCGCCTGCTAGACTTTATTAAACCTCTCTTAAAATGGCAAGTCACTCCTGCATAAGAAAAAATAAATCTTTTCATTAAATTCTTTAAAGTTTCTCCAAAGAAAGAAACGATAAACACTATACAGCCTGTTCTCCAATCAACCGCTTAAGCAGTTCAAGTTCCTTAGCCAAGGTCTGATCACCACAAACCAAATCTTCAATTTTACGCACAGCGTGTAAAACTGTTGTATGATCACGTCCACCAAAACGACGCCCAATTTCTGGTAACGAGCGAGGAGTTAATACTTTTGCTAAATACATTGCAACTTGTCGTGGCTTCACAACCGTACGTGTTCGACGATTAGATAACAAGTCCTGTTTAGAAACATTATAATGACGTGCTACCGTACGCTGAATTTCTTCAATCCGAATGCGCTTAGGTTCACCAGGACGTGTCAAGTGACCTAATAACTCATCAATCCGCTCTAAAGATAAATCAGACTCAAAAGATTGACGAAACAAGAGCTGATTAAATGCACCTTCAATATCACGCCCCGACCCTAAAACCGTTTTCGCAATATATTCCAATATATCATCAGAAATTGATACCATGCCATCATCTTGTTGTGCCACCTTCAACCGCTGGCGCAACATTTGCAAACGCATTTCATAATCTGGTGCTTCAATTTCAAGGGCTACCCCTCCCTGAAGACGAGAACGAACGCGAAGATCAAGCGATTCTAATTCTGCTGGCGGACGATCTGCAGCGACAACAACTTGTTTTGCACTATCAAGCAACATATTAAGCAAATGGCAAAACTCATGTTGTATCGACTTACCCTGCAAAAACTGCATATCATCAATAATCAAAAGGTCGATATCACGAAGCTGTTCTTTAAAAGAAAGAGCGTCATTATCACGAATAGCTGTTGCAAAACGCCACATAAAATATTCAGCAGTTAAATAAATAACGCGCGCAGACGTTAAACGCTTCAATGCAGAAGCAGCAATCGCTTGAAGCAAATGTGTTTTTCCTAAACCAACAGATGCGTGAATAAAAAGAGGATTAAAACGCAAAGCACTTTTATGCCCCTCCGCAATTGAACGCGCAGCTGCTAAAGCAACACGATTAGAAGCCCCCTCAACAAAACTTTCAAAAGTATAGCGAGAATCAAGCGGAGATCCAAAAACTCCCGTTTGAGAACTCTTAACTGAATGCTCTGCACAACTTTCAACAAAAGATGAAGCCGCCTGCTCCTCTAGCACCACAGAAGGAACACTTCTTTTACAAACGACATCTCTTGAAACGCGTTCCATACCACGAACAATAACTTCAACACGAAGAATTGCTGAATTTTCTTGTTTCCATAAATGAGTCAAAAGAGAACCATAGTGATTATTAATCCATGAACGTAAAAAAGCAGTAGGAACAGAAAGCTTTACAACAGTATGGCTATATTCAGCAAGCTTCACACGTCCAAACCAACTGGTATAAGCCTCAACACCAACCTGCACCTTTAATTGCGCCATAACACGTGTAAAAGCCGCCGCACTTTCCTCCTCTGAAACAATAGAAGGCCCTATAGAAGCATTTCTACAAACTTCCTCATCACTCTCCGTCATCCTATTCTTTATTATGTTCTCTGCCGACAGGATATTCACCGAAACCCTTTTAAAGGAACTAGCTTTAGAGTTCAATTTATCCACCATCTTCCATCCTGATAAAAATAAAATTTTGTCCTGCCAAACAACTAAAATAAATCTAGCGAAGGCAAAACGCCCTACCCCAAATAAGATTACTCACCCTCCCCTAGGATAGCCTCATCACAACCCCACTAACAAAGATGACCAATAAGATTTACTTGCACTCATGATATGACCCACCCTTCTAAAATGGTAAACATATCCATTAAGAAAACTAAAAAATCGTCAGAAAACCTCTCCAGCACAAAAGCTTCGAAAAGCCTAAGTCAAAACATCTTGTACTCAACAAAATACAGAATAATGCGCTGGTGTGACCCCTTCATGCTTTTTAGTCTTCATAAGAACCATACAAAACAGCAGAGGTAAAATGCAAGAGGTCAAAATAAAATCAAAAAACCCGAAAAAAATGCTTGTATCAATGAGGAATGAAAAAAATATTGATTCAATTCATTTTTTTTCTCTAAATTTACCAACAATTAAAGAATCTCTTCAGATTTAAAAAAAAAAATAAAATGCTTGACAAAAAAGACTCTGTAAAAATCCACAAAGCTTGTGGATAACTATGCTCCCCCTATAAACTTTCTCTCCTTTTTCAAAAGGAGAATCATTATCGATTCTTATTTTCGATAGAAACTTATTTGAAATAATAAACAAAAAGCCAGCATCCTCATGGATACTGGCTTGATTCTTAATAAAGGAGAAAAAGCTTAAACGCTGAGAGCCTTCAAACGTTTAGCTAAACGCGACACTTTCCTCGCAGCAGCATTTTTATGAAAAACCCCTTTAGAAACCGCACGCATAATTTCAGGCTCAAAATTCTTAAATGTAATCTCTGCAGATGCCTTATCACCACCCGCTAAAGCATCATCAAACTTACGTATAAAGGTACGAACGCGCGAACGGCGGGCCCTATTAACCTGCGTGCGCGCAGCAACCTTGCGCACCGCTTTTCGAGCAGAAGGTGTATTCGCCATAAATATAATCTCTCTTTCAACACCTTGGTAAAATGAGTTTAAAGAATAACTCTACCAATATAAATAAATTTAACCCAAGCAAAACTATAAAGCTGCCTATAACTGTGTGGCTTATAGCGCAATCCCAAAGCTAACGTCAATTAGATTTTCAAAGATAGTCATAAAAAAACGAAGCCAAACTCTTTGATCCGCAACTTTATAGCTTAATAATAGATATTCCTTAACAAATAAAAGAATTTAAACGGCTAACTTACGCAAGACATATTGCAAAATTCCCCCATGATGCAAATAATCTAGCTCATCTTCAGTATCAATACGGCATAATAACGGAACGGTTTTTGTCGTACCATCAGAAAAAGTAATTTTCGCTGCTGTCTTTTGACGAGGTTTCAAGTTATGAATTCCTTCAATTGTCACCTTTTCATCTCCCTTTAAGCCTAAAGATTTCCAACTTATACCCTCCTCAAAGATAAAGGGAACAATGCCCATCCCAACAAGATTAGAGCGATGAATCCTTTCAAAAGACTGTACAATCACTGCCTTTATACCAAGAAGATTGGTACCTTTGGCTGCCCAATCGCGCGATGATCCATTGCCATATTCAATACCAGCAAAAACAACGAGTGGAGTACCTTCTTGTTTATACGCCATTGCTGCATCGTAAATGGCTTGTTCTACCGCTGACGGATAATGAACCGTATAACCTCCTTCTCGACCATTTTCCCCCAACATGAAATTACGAATGCGAATATTGGCAAAGGTCCCACGCACCATAACTTCATGATTCCCACGACGCGTTCCATACTGATTAAAATCAGCCACTTTAACACCATGATCCATTAAATATTTTCCGGCAGGAGAAGCTGCTTTAATAGAACCAGCAGGAGAAATATGATCCGTCGTGATTTTATCACCAAATAAACCTAAAATCCGTGCATCTTTAATGTCTGGTAAGATATCAGGTGTTTTCTGCATATCATCGAAATAAGGTGGATTGCGTACATAGGTGGATTGCTCATCCCAAGAATAGGTAGAACCCGTAGGAATCTGAACTTTTTGCCAATTTTCATCTCCCTTAAAAACATCTGCATACTTTTCGGCAAAAACCTTACGCGTGACATTTTTTTCAATGAATTCCTGTATTTCTTGAGAAGTTGGCCAAATATCTCTCAAATAAATGGGTTGGCCATTTGAATCTTCACCAAGAGGTTCCTTGGTTAAATCTTTACACACCGTCCCGATGAGCGCATGTGCAACAACTAACGGTGGTGAAGCTAAATAATTCGCTTGCACATCAGGGGAAACACGCCCTTCAAAATTACGATTTCCTGAAAGAACTGCAGATGCAATTATACCATTGTCATTAATCGTTTTGGAAATAGCTGGATGCAAAGGACCAGAATTCCCAATACATGTTGTGCACCCAAATCCTACTAAGTTAAATCCTAATGCATCTAAATCTTTTTGCAGACCCGAATTTTGAAGGTAAGCTTCAACGACTTGTGAACCAGGTGCAAGAGAAGTTTTTACCCATGGTTTGCTCTTGAGACCTTTTGCCACAGCATTTCGTGCCAAAAGACCCGCTGCAATAAGAACACTTGGATTCGATGTATTCGTACACGACGTAATCGCAGCGATCACCACATCACCGTGACCAAGCGTATATTCTTCACCCTCGACCTGATAACGCCTATCCTGTTCAGAAGTCTTCTTATAGTCTTCGACCAATGCCTTCTCAAAACCCTGTCCAACGCTTTCCAATGCAATACGTCCTTCAGGACGTTTAGGACCAGCCATAGAAGGGACAACCGTTCCCATATCTAATTCAATTGTATCACTAAAAATGGGATGAGCCACCATTTCGTCATGCCACATCCCTTGTGCTTTGGTGTAAGCTTCTACTAAGGCAATCCGATTTTCATCACGCCCTGTCATATTGAGATAACGCACTGTCTCCTTATCAATTGGGAAAAAACCACACGTTGCTCCATATTCAGGTGCCATATTTCCAATCGTTGCCCGATCAGCAAGCGTCATCTGCTCCAAACCAGGACCAAAAAACTCAACAAATTTACCGACAACACCCTTCCGGCGTAGCATTTGAGTCACCGTCAATACGAGATCGGTGGCTGTTACACCTTCTTTAAGTTTACCTGTTAGACGAAAACCAATCACTTCAGGTAATAACATAGAAACAGGTTGGCCTAACATTGCTGCTTCTGCTTCAATACCACCAACACCCCAACCTAAAACCCCTAAACCATTAACCATAGTCGTATGCGAATCAGTTCCCACACAGGTGTCAGGATAAATCGTCTCACACCCCTCTTCATTCTTCATCCATACACATTGTGCTAAATATTCTAGGTTAACCTGATGACAAATCCCTGTTCCTGGAGGAACAACGCGAAAATTTTGAAAGGCTTGCTGCCCCCATTTAAGGAAACGATAGCGTTCACCATTGCGTTCATATTCATGCTCAACGTTTTCCTTAAAAGCCATGGAATTGCCAAAAGCATCAACAATAACTGAGTGATCAATGATGAGATCAACGGGAATGAGAGGATTGATTTTTTCAGCGTTACCGCCAAGTTTGACCATAGCATCACGCATTGCAGAAAGATCAACAACTGCTGGAACACCTGTAAAATCCTGCATAAGAACACGTGCAGGACGGTAAGCAATTTCTGCCCCAGCGCTCCCTTTGTCGTTTAACCACTTAGCAACATTGAGGATATCCTCTTTTTTAACTGTGCGACCATCTTCAAATCGCAATAAATTTTCGAGAATAACTTTCATCGAAAACGGTAAACGAGAAACACCTTCAAGTCCATTCTTCTCCGCTTCGATCAAGCTATAATAAGTATATTCTTTACCACCAATATTTAATACTCTGCGACAATTAAAGCTATCAATTTGAGTCATGACTGTCCACCCTCATACTATAACCACCCAATTTCCAGGAATGAACAACACAAACTACGAGTCAAGGTCGCAGCTTGAGCGCAGACGCAATCATCTCCGCTATCCATTTCCCCCTCCACCCTCTTAGGCAAATGCGGAAATCAGCGCCAGAAACCATTTTACACCAGATATTGATGTAAGGTATCCTTTATAGAACTATTTCTAGAACTATTCTAGGTACAATTGCACAAAAAATGTGTTTTTTATTCTATAATGCAATAAAGAATATGAAAATAAAAACAAAATAGGTAATCACATGGTGTTATCAGGCAAAGATTTAGCCGCTTACAGAAACGAGGAAATTCTGTTTAAAGGTCTTTCTTTTTGTTTATTTTCACAGCAACTGATGACAATCACCGGTCCTAATGGTATCGGAAAGTCTACATTACTCCGAATCATTGTCGGTCTTCTTGAAGCTACTGAAGGTCATATAATATTTAAAGACCATGATCAAATATACCCTGTTGCGACTGCGTGTCATTATCTTGGTCCTCAAAATGCTATGAAACCTCTCTTATCTGTCATTGACAATTTGCAATTTTGGGCAGATTTTTACGGTCAACATTTACGCTTTGTGCATGAGGTTCTTGCCGATGTTGGTCTTTCTAACCTTGAACATTTACCCTTTAAAGCTCTGTCAACTGGACAACAAAGACGCGTAGCTATTGCTCGCCTTTTGCTCTCCTATCGTCCTCTTTGGATTTTAGATGAACCAATATCTGGGCTTGATAACCATGCTCAAAAACTCCTTGCTCGTATTTTCCAGCGTCATCTCAATCAAGGCGGTATGATTATCGCTGCAACTCATAATTCCCTAGGTATTCCAGAAAACCATAAAATCGCTCTGGAAAAATTTTTACCTCTCTAGGAGAGAATAAAATGAAAGCACTGTTCTGGCGTGACCTTAAACTATTATTAGCACCACAAGCCTCTTCACTAACAGGACTATTGTTTTTTATCGCTGTTGTTGTCATAACCCCCTTTGCCATTGGACCTGATCCCAAAATTCTTGCACAAATAGGGCCTGGTATATTGTGGTTTGGAGCCCTTCTTGCAGGACTTCTCAATCTGAACAAACTTTTCCAAATCGATCGCGATGATGGTAATCTCGACCAATTTATCCTTTCAGGAAAAAGACAAAGTTTTACACTAATTATCTTTACCAAATGTCTTGCCCATTGGGTAGGAACAATGTTTCCTCTTATTTTTGCTACACCTATTTTAGCCCTCATGCTCCATTTAGATGTAACAATAACTTTTACAACAATACTTACCCTTTTATGCGGAACACCAGCCATTATTTTTATTGGCGCCATAGGCGCTGCACTCGCAACCTCATTGTTGCACAGTACTCTGCTTATTTTTATCATTATCTTGCCGTGGATCATTCCAATTATGATTTTTGGTGTTTCGGCTGCTACAGCCCCAATAAATCCAAATATTTCTTTTCTCACGTCCTTGGCTCTTCTCAGCGCTTTTTCACTTCTTTTGAGTCTCTTTGGCTCTTTTGTTGCTGCGATAACGCTTAAACTTTTATCAGAATAATAAAAGATGATTGCCGCATAGAAAAACTCTGCCTATTATGAATTTCATGAATGAACTATCTCGTCCATATAAAATCAGGTCACTCCCTGCAAGTTTCATCCTTTTCATGAAAATAAGTAGTATCGTCTTACCTTGGTTGACTGGCATAACATTGTGTTTCCTTATTTTAGGGCTTATTCTGGTGATGCATTCCCCTAGTGACTATCAACAAGGCATTACTGTTAAGATTATGTACCTTCATGTACCCTTTGCGTGGTTGTCTACATTCTGTTATGTAACGATAAGTGCAGCGGCATTAGGAAATCTGATTTTGAAATATCATCTTGCTGATGTAGCACTTAAATGTGGAGCACCTATTGGAGCGATTTTTACCGCATTGGCTCTCATGACAGGAGCACTTTGGGGGCGACCTACATGGGGAACATGGTGGGTCTGGGATGCACGGTTAACATCAGTTTTAATTCTGCTTTTTATCTATCTTTCCATTATCCTGCTTGGACGTGCTTTTGACAACCAAGTAAAAGGCGCTCGCGCTACTGCAATTCTTACACTTGTTGGATTTGTTAATATCCCTGTTATTAAATTTTCCGTTAATTGGTGGAATACATTGCATCAACCAGCATCATTGCTACGTGCTGGAGGATCAACAATCGACAATGCTATGTTATGGCCCCTTATAACAATGCTATTTTGCTTCATATTTATGTTTATTGCGCTCTATTTGATGGCTATGCGAAATGAAATCAATAGTCATTATATCCGAATACTTCAGATTAAAAAATCCCGCCGTGCACAACAAGAGGACTCTTCATCATGCTCGACCTAAATGGCATCCAGGGCGAACTTTTAGGAAATCTATCTCAGAAAATTGATTTTTTCCTTAGCACCCTTAAACACGAGCAAATTGTTGTTTTAAGCTATGTGCTTTCTGCAATATCCCTCTTATGTCTTATTGGATATATTCTTTGCAAAGCCCTATACCAAAAAAAAATTCTTCAGCAGCTAAACAAAAAAGAGCTGTCACAAAAAGAAAAGTATAATGAAAAACATCCCTCCAAAACTTAAAAAAAATATATCTTTGCCTGTTCTGCTTGTTTTTTTTGGACCATTTGTGCTTTTTCTTCTTCTCATGGTGCTTTTTTTCAACTTTATGGATAAAAAATACCTTCAAGATTCTTCTCTTCTCCCAAACGCATTAGCTGAAAAATCTGCTCCTAATATTCATCTTCCTCTTCTTGATAAAAAAAGTTATCTCAATTCAAAACAGTTTAAAGGACGTGTCACATTGGTCAATTTTTGGGGCTCTTGGTGTTTGCCTTGTCGCGAAGAGCATCCTATTCTTATGAAAATTGCACAAGATAAACGTTTTGATCTGATTGGTATTAATTATAAAGATAACAAAACAAACGCCCTGCGCTTTTTAAACAGTTTTGGTAATCCTTTTAAATTTATTGGCTTTGATATTTCAGGATATACAGCCATTGATTGGGGAATATATGGCCCCCCAGAAACCTTTCTCTTGAATAAAGAGAGCATCATTATTGCCAAACATGTTGGTCCCTTAACATGGCAAATTTATCAAAAAAAAATTCTACCAAAAATTGAACAAGCGATCATGCCAGAAGAAAAATAAAATATCAACATATTGATTTATAAATAATAATTTACTATTTTTATCTATTAAATGAGAATCTCGTGTACTATGAAATTTTTTAAAATTTCTATATGTTGAATCAAAAAAACATTTAAGATAAAGACTAAAAATACCTTTTATGAATTGTCTAAACATGAAAATAATTAGCGATATTTTAAGTTGAAAAATATAATAATGCAGGTTTGTAAAAACATAACGTTTTATCATGCTATGTATGCTATTTTATTTATACGGACCCTCATTCTTCTTAGGAAAATTTGGCAAGAGCATTACCATTGTTGATTCAAAAACATATGCAAAGAAATATCTGTAGAGCAAACCTCAAAAATATAACAAATCCATTCCTTCTCAGCGTCATTAGTATATTTATTCCCATTACACTATCTGTTCGTAATAGAATCTATAAAGTCCATATTGAGTCTATACATTCTTATTCTCTCGATAATTTATCTTATGATTATAACTAATAAGCTTTTTTGACTCTTAATAAGATAAATTCGAGTAAGAAAATATATTTTACAGAGAGCTCTTTTTAAGCACTCTGTGACGTGATCACTGATTTCAACAGAAAGATCACTCGTATACATTAAAAAACTCTAAGACAAGAAATATTCTAGAAGTTCATATGAGCTTATGGGTAAACTTTTATGACGCAAATAAAATAGGTTTTTGTTGTAATCATCATTTTTTTATGAAAAATATTTGATTAGGTTTTTTCTTCTAAAAATTCTTGCGGTGTAAAACAATACGTTTTTGAGCAAAATTCACATGTGACTGAAATATATTTATTTTTAACCATTTTATTGCGTTCATCAATAGAAAATCCTTCTAGGATTCCTTTAATTTTTTCATGTGAACAAGAACATTGATCGACAAGAGAAAAAGGATTAAAAACTCTAACGCCTTGTTCATGAAAAAGACGGAACAAGAGCTGTTTACTACCAACTTGGGGATCTGTTAATTCTGAACTTTCAATCGTTGCCATGAGTATTTTAGCTTCCTGCCATTGGTTATCCAATTGGCTATGGGTTTTCGTTTTTTCTCGCTTTTGATGAGAGGCATCTATTTTATGATGAGACGATTCTTGGGGTAAAAGTTGGATCAAAATACCTCCAGCTCGCCAGCTTTTCTGCGTTTTTCCTTGTTGGTCACGATTAATTAATATAGCAACAGCCAAACGGATATCGGTAGGAATTTGTTCTGATTGATCAAAGTAAATACGAGAAGTTTCTTGTAAATTTGATCCATCTAATGCAACTATCCCTTGATAGGGTTGCATATGGGGACCTTGATCAATTGTGAAGGCTAAAGTGCCTTTTCCTAAAAGTGTTTCTGAAGAGATTTGATTATTGTCTATGGCTTGTTTAAGCTGTTCTTTATCAAAACGAGCGTATCCACGTAAACTGGAAGGAGGCGAAAAATCGCATACCAACATATTAACCGGTCCATCGGAATGAGTTTGTAAAATAAATTTTCCTGTAAGCTTTAGAGAAGTTCCAAGCAGAACAGTTAAAAGTAAAGCTTCTGCTAGAAGATAAGAAACCGGTTCAGGATATTGATGTCTTGTGAGAATAGAATTTAAAGATTCCCCAAGTTGTACGGCACGTCCACGGATATCAAGTTCTTCGACTTGAAAGGGAATAACAGTATCATCTTCATGCAAGAAGTTGTTGTTGAGAGAGGCTTCATCTTTAGCTTGTTTACTCATAGCTTTGCCTTTTTTATATAATTTGTTGTAGAGGGGCTATTGTGGAGAGAAAAACGCATCTTGTAAACACCAAGAAAGAATTGCTTTTTGAGCATGAAGACGATTTTCAGCCTCATCGAAAACAACGGAGTGCGGTCCATCAATCACAGAATCAACCACTTCTTCACCACGATGAGCAGGAAGACAATGCATAAAAAGAGCATCAGATTTTGCTAATTTCATGAGAGCTTCATTGACTTGATAAGGCTGAAAAATGGAATGACTGCGAGCACGAAATTCTTGTCCCATGGAGACCCATGTATCGGTCATAATACAATCAGCATCTTGAGCTGCTTTTTGGGGACTATGGGTTAGTGTAAGGTGCGCTCCTCGTTCACGTGCCCAATGTATAAATTTTTCTTGTGGTTCACTGCCCTTTGGAGTAGCAATACGCAAATGAAAATCAAAAAGAGCTGCGGCCTCAATTAAGGAATGGAGCACATTATTACCATCCCCCATCCACGCGAATATTTTGCCAGCAATTGGCCCCCGATGCTCTTCATAGGTTAATATATCTGCTAAAGTTTGGCAAGGATGTGTATCATCTGTAAGGGCATTAATGACAGGAATTTGTGCATATTGTGCCAATTCGAGCATACGTTGATGTTTTGTTGTTCGTAATATCACGATATCCACAAAACGGGATAAAACACGAGCCGTGTCAGCTATAGTTTCACTATGACCAAGCTGCATCTCTGACCCCGTGAGCATGATTGTATCTCCCCCAAGCTGGCGCATACTGATATCGAATGAAATACGGGTTCGTGTGGATGGTTTTTCAAAAATCATCGCAAGTGTTTTACCTATAAAAGGTTTTGAACCTTTCCCTGCTTTAAAAGATGCTTTAAGGATTTTTGCATAATCGATCAGTGCGCGTGCTATTGATGGCGTTAAAATAGATAAGTCCGTGAAATGACGAAGAGCATTTGTCATGTGTGTAATATTTGTCTTTCTTTGTTTACTTGCGAAAGATACGCTATTGCTTTTTCAATACGATGCAAACTTTCATCTATTTCTTCTTCCCTAATGATAAGAGGAGGCAATAAGCGCACAACATTGTTGTTGGCAGCAACACTTAAGAGATATTCATTTTCTAAAGCATTAACGACAAGATTAGAAGACACAACACACTGAATACCCACCATTAGGCCCATCCCCTGAACTGCGCAGATAATATCAGGATAGATATTGAGAATGTGCAAAAGTCCACTTCTTAGTTTATTTCCCATACGCTGAACATGGTTGAGAAAATTTGGCTCTAACAAAATATCAAGAACACTATTTCCTACAGCCATTCCAAGAAGATTTCCTCCAAAGGTTGAACCATGGGTCCCAAGTGTCATGCTTTTTGCAACTTTATCCGTTGCAAGGCAAGCACCTAATGGAAATCCTCCTCCTAATCCTTTTGCGAGAGTAAGAATATCAGGCGAGACATCACTCCATTCATAAGCAAAAAGCTTCCCTGTTCGTCCTATACCCGTTTGGACTTCATCCAAAATCAATAACAGACCATTATCATCGCATATTTTGCGCAAAAATCTTAAATATTCATGAGAAACTGTTCGTATTCCTCCTTCTCCTTGAATAGGTTCAATAAGAATAGCGGCGGTATTTTTATTAATAGCGTTACGCAAAGCGATTTCATCACAAAAAGGTACTTGAATAAATCCACCAGCTTTAGGTCCAAAGCCTTCAAGATATTTTTCATGCCCAGTCGCAGCAAGTGCTGCAAGTGTACGTCCATGAAATGCCCCTTCAAAAGTAATTATTTCAATGCGTTCTGAATGACCCGCAGCATAGTAATAATGACGTGCCGTTTTGAATGCGCACTCCAATGCTTCAGTGCCTGAATTGCAGAAAAAAACCTTATCCGCAAAACTATTTGCACAAAGCCGCGTAGCAAGAGCTGCTTGTTCAGGGGATTGAAAAATATTAGAAACATGCCAAAGTTTTTCAGCTTGCATTTTAAGCGTATCAACCAATTTTGGATGTGAATACCCTAATGCATTAACAGCAATGCCAGATGTGAAATCAAGATAATGTTCTCCCTTATCGGAAATAAGCCATACACCATGCCCCTGTTTAAAATGCAAATCTCGTCGTGCGAAGCATTCATAAAGTGGTTGTATAGAGACGGCATCCATCATAATTTCCTTTATATTTTAACCTTTTCAATATATATATACAAAGCAACACTACAAATAAAACAACATGGTACATTTTGTTACGGTGCTTTCAACATTTCATTACGATTAATGATTACACCTATGGAATAGATCATTACACCAATTGAAAAAAAGTCAATGAAGGTTCTACAAATAAGCATTTTGGGAAAAAGCCTTAAACAAAAGTGAAAGTTTAACCTATGATTGATTTGCAAGTTGGGGAAAACATTCTAAATAAACTCTTCAAGAGGTAAAGACTCTTGTCATAGAGTGAGTGCATATTGTAATTTATAATATAATAAGCAAGATGATGTGTTTTAGTTTGTAAGTCCACAGGTTGGATGATTTTCTTATGCTCGCTTAGAGTGTAAAATTCTTTCATTCAGCGTAGTGAGAATATTATTAAAACATTTGAAGATGCAAAGGGGGATAGCATCTTAGTGACGTAATCGGAATGGAGTGCTGGTATGGGTTGGACATGTGAACGCGTTGAGCTTCTTAAAAAGCTTTGGAGTGAAGGGTTAAGTGCAAGTCAAATTGCTGCTCAATTAGGTGGGGTCAGCAGAAACGCAGTCATCGGCAAAGTACACCGATTAAAGTTGCCAGGACGCGGTAAAACAGCACAAGGAAGTGCGCGTACGCAAAAAACCCCCGTGGGAAGCAGCCCATCATCTCCACGTGTGCGTCGCAACACATCCACGGTATCGCCAATGAACACATCATCTGTAAGTATTGAAGAAACAGCTTTAAAGACAGAATTTGTAGCGGAAGATATAAAAGAAGTTGATATGTCCACAAAATCCAATGTAGTTGTGCCTATATCACGTCAACTTAATCTTTTACAATTGAGTGAAAATACATGTAGATGGCCGGTTGGCGATCCATTATCAGCAGATTTTCATTTTTGTGGTGCAGATTCTGATGAAAATAGCCCCTATTGTGCCTTCCATGCTAAGTTAGCATTTCAACCAATATCTGAAAGACGTCGTATAAGAGTGTAATATCCTCAATTGAATCTCATATTCTACACCTTCTGCGCTTCGTTATGAAATTTTAATTATTGAATTATTATGAGAAAGAAATTTAATAGAGCTTTTAATGAGTGAAAAAATTTCTTCATGAAACTATTCAACGAAATTGTATCTTTTGTGCTATTGCACAATTATGTGTTGTAAAGTTATATTCCTGTTTATTTCCAAGATTCTCTTTAATTTAGTTGTACTACTTTTAACACTATCCATAGCAATATCTTTTGAATAAGACAATTTCTCATGTTTTTATTCTTCGTGTATTTAATAGAGTAATGCTGTGGTTTATAAAAACAATTTATCGCGTTGCAACCTAAATGAGATCCATCAATATCTCTTTCATTTCAAGCCCTCTTATATTGAATCAATCAAAATCTTTCGTTTGGGCGTCACGAATGAGATGAGAACTGGGGAGAGTAAAAACACTTAAAGAAAAGCATGCCTTCTACAAATGCTTTCAAGTGCCAAGGGCTTCAAGAGTTGTTGCAACATTGGGAGCTAGCAAAGTGTGTGATAATGCCAGCTTGCTCTTTTATTAAGCATAAAGATAGGAGTCTTAATGGATTTATCGTTATACCCTTCATGTATGCCGTTGCAAAATAGGCTTGGGAGCGTTGAGAGATGTTTTTTTAAAACAAGCCTGTAAATATATGCATCCAATGTCATTCTGTTTTGCGTGAGGGATGTGCCCCATTAAAGAACGCGATAAACAAAAGCGTGAAGCAATACGTAGAATGTAAAATTTATAAATAAGGGGATATTGTATTCAAGGCTCTTACGAAATATACGAAAACAATAAATTATTAAGTATAAATAAATATTAAACCTAGAACGACCACAATAACATCACTAACACCACTTTCCTTTTCCCGACACAAAACGGCGCAACCAAACATAAAGTGCACCTTCTCCGCCATGCTGACGAGCTGCTTGCTCAAATGCATGGACATAATATCGAAAAGCTGGTGTTGATAACCAATACGGAACAAATCTATACAAAACTCCATCGCTCCCAACGGATCGTCCTTTTCCTGTAATCACAAGGACATAACGCAATCCTCTCTGCTGAGAGGATTGTAGAAATTTTTTTAAGAAAAAATAAGCTTCTTCCTGCATATAACCGTGGAGATCAAGACGCGCCTCAAGAGGATAACGACCTTGGGAAATTTTACGATGTGCAACATGATCAAAGAAATGAATCTTTTGTACTTGTGTAACTGCCCTCTTTTCTCTTTTAATAATTGTCGAGGGTTGTTGATTTTCCTGAGACAATGAGGAAATTTGAGTTACAGGCTGTTTTTTATCATTAATATTTGCAATAGTTGCTGAAGCAGAAGAGAGCATCTTACCGTGAAGCGGTGTTATCGTACGACAAACCATCTCCCATAAAAGGTGATCCTGTGAAGCCAACAAATCTCTTTTTTGTCTCCGTTTACTTGAGGACATTTTAATTTCTCATAAATCATTGAATGCTTATGGAAGAAAAACAAAAAGTATTTTAATTTTCATTTTCTGTAGCAAAAAGCTTCCAGTTGGGATCTGATGATAAACTATTGCGAACAAAAGTCCAAATATCCCTGATTTCTACAATAGCATCAGGATCACCGTCTATACGCTCGCCCTGTTCATTATAAGTAACAGAAATCATCTCACTGACAATACGTATCGTTAAAAGTTCATCCTTTTCTTGTATTGCCGCCGCAACAAATTCGATCTTATTAATTCCAATAAAAGTGAATTCTATTCTTTCTTTATTTTTTTCTCGTTGCTCAATAGCCGTACAAAAGCTCTCAAAAACATCCTGACAAAGCAAACTTTTAAGTTGATTGCGATCACCTTTGGCAAAAGCCGTTACAATCATCTCATAAGCAATTTGTGCACCTTTTATAAAAAATTGAGGAGAAAAATGAGGATCCATTCTATGAAATTCCCGCAAATTTTTATTCAAAATACTCCCCTCCGGTGCAATTTTATCAATTTCACTAAAGTCGTCTTTTTGTGAATTTTTCTGATAAGGGAACGAAACAATATTATCAGCCGTTTCTGCTTCAACCTGTTTTTTAGAACGACGTGAATAAGGATCAAAGGGGGGCTTTTCAAACCCAATTCGTTTCCCTAATACATTACGGAGTTGCACAAAAATAACAACCATAACAACAAGAGCTATGACAAGTATAACGTCAAATTCCATGGGCGCTGTCAATCTCCAAAGCTTAAATCTTTAATAAACATTGCAGTCAATACCATTTATCAATAAATATGTAAAATAAGGAATCCTACCATTCAAATATTTTTATAGATTTTATATTAAATGGAGTGCTCTTAAGAATTCCTCCCCACCTCATCCAGAAGGAAATTTGCATGTGATAAAACTTTATTCTATAAATCCTCGTTTTTTTGTTGTTATCTTTCTTTGCATTCTTTTAATCGAGATCGCTGTTTTTATCTTTGTTGGTCAAGAAATTGGTATTTTAGCAACTTTGAGTTTGGTTATTCTCACAACCATAGTTGGGGTTGTTTTATTGCGAGTTCAAGGGTTTAGCCTTTTAAAAAACATACAAACTGAACTTATCCAAGGGCGTACATTAGAGAATAATATTATTAATGATGTTTTCATCATGTTTAGTGCAATTTTACTTATTCTTCCTGGCTTTGTAAGTGATCTCTTGGGAATATTACTTCTTATTAAACCAATTCGCTCTGTTGTTTGGCATTTCTTTATATCATTACAAAACAAAATGAATTCCAATACTAAAAGAAAAAATGATGCTGAAAAAATAATTGATCTTAATGCAGAAGATTACACAATTTATGATACGACAGAATCTCCAAGGCGCAAAAATGATAATAACCATTGAAATGCCTAAAAAATCTGTACCAAACTAAAAAAATATTCAAGATAAAGAGCGCATTTCTTGCAACCTTTTGCAAGGCGTGATAACCAATTTGGTCTTTAGATCTAAAATAAATATACATATTATAATGAGAGAGGTTCGTCGTATGGCCGAAGATGAAATGAATAACAGTGGTGGAGAGCCGGTTTTTGCTGTATTAACTCAATATTTAAAAGATTTATCATTCGAAAACCCAGGTGCTCCTCGTTCATTGCGTACACGTGAAAAATCACCACAAATTGATATCAATATTAACGTCAATGCTAACCCAATTGGTGATGACAATTATGATGTCGTTTTGTCTCTCTCCGTTAAAGCCAATGATGAAACTGAAATCTTATTTCATGTAGAACTGATTTACGGTGGTGTTTTCCACCTTAAAAACATTCCACAAGAACATGTTATGCCATTGGTCTTTATTGAATGTCCTCGTCTTTTATTCCCATTTGCTCGCCAAATTATATCTGATGCTACTCAAAATGGTGGTTTTCCACCTTTATGGATTGATCCTATTGATTTTGCAGCCCTCTTCCAAAAGCGTCTCGCTGAAGAACAAAAAGACAATCAAATACAACCATCTTAAAAAATTTATTCTTTTGCTATCATAAAGCCCCTTGATATATTATTGGTATATTAGGGGCTTTTTTCCTTTAGACAACTTTTGCGGCATGATAAGCCGCAAGCATTGCAATATTGACAACATCTGTATCGTTTCCGCTAAACGGTACAATTTGGACAGATTTTTCCAATCCAATTAAAATAGGACCAATGATGGTTGCTTCACCAAGTTCTTGTAACATTTTGCTTGCAATGGAAGACGCGTGATATCCAGGCATAACCAAAATGTTAGAGGGCTCTGTTAATCCCATAAATGGATATTGCTGCATCAATTTGGAATTGAGCGCCACATCGGCGCTCAATTCTCCATCAAACTCAAAATCAACCTTGCGTTCATGCAAAATATTAATCGCATCCTGAATTTGCTGTGTGATTTGCCCTTTCATATAACCAAACGTAGAAAATGCTAAAAATGCTACCCGTGGTTGATATCCGAATCCACGTACAAACGAAGCGGTTTGTTCCGCTATATCCGCAAGTTCTTTAGCATTAGGATTTTCATAAACAGCTGTATCCGCAATAAACACAGTTCGTCCTCGGCAAATGGCCATTGAGATACCAATCAATCGTTCTTTTGGTTTTTCATCAATTGCACGACGTATATCGATCAGCGCTGTTTCATAATTGCGTGTCACCCCTGTAACCATTGCATCAGCATCTCCTAGTGCCACCATACACGCAGCAAAATAATTGCGATCATTATTGATACGACGATGACAATCACGTAACAGCCAGCCTTGACGCTGCATCTTTTTATAAAGATAATTCGCATAAGCATCTGTACGACAGGAAAGCTTAGCATTCATAATAGAAATACCTTCACGCTCCAGATCAATTCCAGCGATAATAGCTGTTTCTCTTACTTGCTCTTCACGACCAACCAAAATCGCTTGTCCTAATTTTTGATGAACATAGGAAACGGCTGCCCGCATAACTTGCTCTTCTTCACCTTCTGCAAAGACAATTTGTTTTGGTGCTTGACGAACATGGTTATAAACCCCACGCATCATCGAGGAAGTAGGATCACGTCTCGCATTCAAATCGCGCTCATAGGCCTCTAAATCATCTATGTTCTTTTGCGCAACACCGCTTTCCATTGCTGCTTTTGCTACCGCTATTGAAACAACCGTCAATAAACGCGGATCAAAAGGAACAGGGATGATATAATTAGGACCAAATTTTAATCGCTTTCCACGATAAGCTTCTGCAACGCTGTCAGGCACTTCTTCATGCGCTAAATTGGCAAGAGCCTTTGCCGCAGCAATCTTCATTTCTTCATTAATAACTCTTGCACGCACATCCAGTGCACCACGAAATATATAAGGAAAGCAGAGAACATTATTAATCTGATTTGGATAATCGGAACGCCCTGTTGCGACAATGGCATCATGACGCACTTGCATAACTTCTTCCGGCGTAATTTCTGGATCAGGATTAGCCATAGCAAAAATGATCGGCTGTGGTGCCATAGATCTTACCATTTCAGGAGTAAGAGCACCTTTAGCAGAAACCCCAAAAAATATATCTGCACCTTCCATTGCTTCCATAAGCGTACGTTTATCTGTTTGAATAGCATGCGCAGATTTCCACTGATTCATTCCCTCTTTGCGGCCTTCATAGACCACACCCTTTGTATCACATAATATGATATTTTCGGAACGAAATCCCATCGCTTTAATCAGTTCAATACAAGCAATTCCTGCAGAACCAGCACCATTACAGACTAACCGCGTATTTTGCATATCGCGCCCTGTTAAAGTCAAAGCGTTGAGAACACCAGCAGCAACAATAATTGCTGTACCATGTTGATCGTCGTGAAAAACAGGTATATTCATCACCTCGCGTAGGTGGCTTTCAATCATAAAGCACTCTGGCGCCTTAATATCTTCAAGATTAATTCCACCAAAAGAAGGTTCTAAATGACGCACCAAATTGATAAAACTTTCTGTATCGTTTATATCAATTTCTAAATCAATGGAATCAATATCCGCAAAACGCTTAAACAGCACTGCTTTGCCTTCCATGACCGGCTTAGAGGCAAGGGCTCCTAAATTGCCTAACCCTAAAATAGCTGTACCATTTGAAATAACAGCAACAAGATTTCCTTTTGCTGTATAATCATAAGCTAGCGCTGGATTTTGAGCAATTGCCTTAACTGGAACTGCAACACCTGGTGAATAAGCAAGTGCTAAGTCATGCTGTGTGGCCATAGACTTTGTTGCAACAATCTCAAGCTTTCCTGGTCGATCACGACTATGAAAATCTAGAGCTTCTCGTTCGCTCACACTGTAAACAGTTTGAGACATTTTCTGATCCTGCTCGCTCTCTTTCATCTCACTTTATTTTCTCCAAAAACAGTGTAAATTTTGCTTGATAATGCGTATAGTCATTAAATTTGATTCATATATTAGAAATCGCTATTCTTGCCTTAGCAAATCTGATGATGCGTTGCAATTTAGAGATAAATAGATATTGAAGTAAACAAAAAAGAGTAAAAACTTCACTTAAAAGGAACAGGCCTCGTACAAATGGATAAAAAAAATAACCATAAAAATAATTTAATTCCACAGCCTGCCTCCTCATCTGCTTCCTCTCAAGAACGTCTGACACCTATGATGGAGCAGTACATAGAAATCAAAGCCGTCCATCATGATTCCCTTCTCTTTTACCGAATGGGGGATTTTTATGAATTATTTTTTAATGATGCAATTGAAGCTGCTCAGGCTTTAGGAATCACACTCACAGCACGCGGAAAACATTTAGGACAAGATATTCCTATGTGCGGTGTTCCCGTTCATGCCGCTGATGATTATTTACAAAAACTGATTGCTTGTGGTTACCGAGTTGCTGTTTGTGAACAAATAGAAGATCCTGCTGAAGCAAAAAAACGTGGCTCAAAATCTGTTGTTCGGCGTGATGTTGTTCGCCTTGTAACACCTGGAACGATAACTGAAGAAAAACTCCTTGATCCAACACGCGCAAATTATTTGATGACACTTTCCCGTATAAAAACTAGCGATGGAGAGGAATTTGCTCTTTCTTGGATTGATATCTCAACAGGCATATTTCGTGTAACAGAAAGCCGGCAAGAAAAACTTTTAGCAGATATTATGCGTGTGGATCCACAAGAAATCATTGTTGCTGATTCATTCTTTCATGATAAATCTCACAAATCGCTTTTTAATGTTCTTGATCGTATCATTTCACCTCAACCTGCTTGCCTCTTTGAGGTACTAACTGCTGAACGCGATATTTGCAATTATTTTAAACTCTCAACTCTTGAAGGCGTTGCCGATTATTCACGTTCCGAACTCTCTGCAATTGTAGCTGCTATTCGTTATATCGAAAAAACACAAATCACGCATCGTCCTCCCCTCATGCAGCCTGAGCGCCAAAATGAAAGTGCGACTCTTTTTATTGATGCCGCAACCAGATTAAGCCTTGAACTTATTCGTACGACATCAGGTCAACGGGATGGAAGTTTATTAAAAGCTATTGATCGCACTGTAACAGGAGGAGGATCACGCCTTCTCATCGATCGCCTCATTGCTCCCCTCACCACTCCTTCAGCTATTGATACACGTTTGGATTCTATCGATTTTTTTCTACGTAATCCTTCTCTTGCAGAAGCGATAAAGCTTACTTTAAAAGGAGGACCAGATATGCCCCGCGCCGCTTCACGTTTGGCTCTTGGACGAGGAGGTCCCCGTGATATGGCGACAATCCAGCGCGGCTTTGAAATCATTCGTGAATTGCATCAACTTCTTAATAATGAGCTTCTGCCTCAAGAAATAAGTGATGTACAACAGGTTTTCTCAAACTTACCCACAACGTTATACTTTCATTTAGAACAAGCATTAGCTAATGATCTCCCACTCCTTAAACGTGATGGTGGTTTTATTCGTTCAAATTATCATAAAGAGCTCGATGAAATGCGTGCTTTACGTGATGAATCACGCCGTGTCATTGCTGAACTTCAAGCGCAATATGCCCAAGAAACAGATATTAAGACGCTTAAAATAAAGCATAATAATATTCTAGGTTATTTCATTGAAGTAACCAGTACACAAGCATCTGCTCTTACAAATAATCCACAAGCTAAAGCACGTTTTATTCATCGGCAAACAATGGCAAACGCTATGCGTTTTACGACAACAGAGCTTGCGGACCTTGAAAGCCGTATTGCCCATGCTGCCAATCACGCATTGACACTTGAACTAGAGATTTTTGATATTCTCGTTCAGGAAATTACCGAACAAGTTGATTTTATTCGTAAAGCCTCTGAAGCACTTGCTATTTTAGATGTCTCTGTCGCTTTAGCATATCTTGCTGAAGAACAAGGCTATTGCCGACCTAAAATTGATCTTTCACTTACCTTTCATATCACAGCAGGACGCCATCCTGTCGTCGAGCAAGCACTCCGCAAACAAGCAGCAGAACCTTTTATTGCCAATAATTGTGATCTCTCTGTGCAAGAAAATCAGCAATATGCAGCAATCTGGCTGTTGACAGGGCCTAATATGGGAGGAAAATCAACTTTTTTGCGGCAAAATGCTCTTATTGCTATTATGGCGCAAATGGGATCCTTCGTTCCAGCGACTTCAGCACATATTGGTGTCGTTGACCGCCTGTTTAGTCGTGTCGGGGCTTCCGATGATCTTGCACGGGGGCGCTCAACCTTTATGATGGAAATGGTTGAAACAGCAACGATTCTCAATCATGCTAGCCACCATTCCCTTGTTATTCTTGATGAAATAGGGCGTGGGACATCAACTTTTGATGGACTTTCTATTGCTTGGGCTGCCGTTGAGTATCTCCATGAATTTAACCATTGTCGTGCTATTCTCGCTACCCATTTTCATGAAATGACTGCACTTACCGAAAAACTTGACAGATTGCATAATGTAACCATGAAAGTCAAAAATTGGGATGGTAATGTAGTTTTTCTTCATGAGGTCACACCAGGAGCTGCTGACCGTTCCTATGGTGTACAAGTCGCAAAGCTTGCTGGACTTCCCCCAGCCGTTATTACACGAGCAACAGATGTACTCCATCAATTAGAACAAGGTGAAATGGCTGGAAAAGGACATAAACTCATTGATGATTTACCACTCTTTTCTCTTAAAGCAACATCTCCCGTCAATGAAGCAAGAAATAAACATTGTGTACTTCACGAAGCTTTAAAAAATATCCATCCCGATGAACTCTCTCCTAAACAAGCTTTAGAAGCAATTTACCACCTCAAACAGCTTGAAAAGAGTAACTCTTTATAGAAAACGGATGTTATTTTTTATTAAAAAGTCTTCTTAATAGGAGATAAAGTATCCCTTTTTGATACGCAACAGCACAAACTGTTGTTTACAGTATTCCCATCTCTTTTCTACACGATATATTTTGATAAGTGTAATGCATATAGAGGCAAAATCCTATGCATTATATTTCATATTTCCTTAGGTCAATATTGACCCGTATACAAAAAATTGGTCAATACGGACTATTTTACAAGATAGTCGTTTTTTGTAAAGATTATCATGAAATCTCCTCCACCTTGCAAATACGCAATATTTAATGAATTATGCTTTTTCACAATCAATATTATTGTTATCATAGCAACAGTTTTAGTTTAAAGCTGTCGGTGTTGGGATGCCACCCCATTTTGCATAATAAATTCACAGATAATGGGTTCTCGCATTTTCTTCACATTTTAAGTTATAAAGAGCTCTTTTACTGTTTTCATATGAACTATATAATCAGATATATCACAGCAGCATTTTATTTTCCTAAATATCCTTAAACTCCTTCCCGCACCTCAAAGGATAAAGATTTTCATTCGAATCAAGTCTGCAAACAGTCCAGATTCTAAGGGATTTACCTTGACTTCCTAGTCATGTGATTCACTTAAACTAAAAGCTTGATAAACAAGTCTAAGAATATTCACCCCACACTAAAAAACACTTAATATATTAAGGAGGATGTCATATATCACAGCCCTAAGTGACAGTGTTTTTACGGTACAACAAGATAATGGCACCAGTACAATACTTTCATAAATATAAGAACAGGAAATCGTAATTTCGTATAAAATTGAAATATGATATGAAACGTAATCATACCATATCTATCTTTATCTGTCTTACATAGCTGCTAAAATAAAAAATCCGCAGCAGCTTTTAGTTATATTGATAGCTTTTTAATCATACTTATCATGACTCGAAATATTCTGATAAGTTCATAAACTCATCAAATATTACGTACTGCACCCTTTGCAGCAGATGTGGTCATCGCTGCATAAGCTTTGAGAGCCTTTGAAACTTTACGTTGACGCTTCTCAATCGGTTGCCAAGCACCTTTTCCTTTTGCTTCCATCTTAGCACGGCGCTGCTTCATCTCAACGTCATCCACCAACATATGAATTCTACGATTTGGAATATCAATTTCTATGATATCCCCCTCCTCCACCAACGCAATTTCTCCTCCTTCAGCAGCTTCTGGTGAAATATGCCCTATCGAGAGCCCTGAACTTCCTCCTGAAAAACGTCCATCCGTAACAAGTGCACAAACCTTGCCCAATCCTTTAGATTTTAGATAACTTGTTGGATAAAGCATTTCTTGCATTCCTGGTCCACCACGTGGACCTTCATAACGGATTAAAACAATTTCACCTATTTTAATCTTATCAGTTAATATAGCTGAAACAGCTGAATCTTGGCTTTCAAAAATTCTTGCCGGACCTTTAAAAGTTAAAATTGATTGATCAACGCCTGCTGTTTTTACAATGCAGCCATCTTTTGCAAGATTTCCATAAAGAACTGCCAATCCTCCATCTTGTGAATATGCATGTTCCCTATCGCGAATCACACCTTTTTCACGATCAAGATCAAGGGTCTCATAGCGACAAGATTGGCTAAAAGCTGTCTGTGTTGGAATACCACCAGGAGCAGCACGATAAAATGTACGAACTGTTGGTTCATTAGTTTGTTTCACATCCCAACGGTAAAGAGCTTCTTTCATCGTTTTTGCGTGAACCGTATAAGTTGACGTATCAATGAGTCCCGCCGCATCCAGTTCGCCTAAAAGCCCCATAATACCACCAGCGCGATGAACATCTTCCATATGTACATTTGCAACAGCAGGAGCAACCTTACATAAAACAGGAACACGACGTGAAAGATGATCAATATCCGTCATGGTAAAATCCACCTCACCTTCTTGCGCCGCGGCTAAAAGATGCAGTACTGTATTGGTTGATCCCCCCATGGCAATATCAACGGTCATTGCATTTTCAAAAGCCTTGCGTGAAGCAATAGAGCGCGGCAAAACTGTTTCATCATCTTTTTCATAATAACGTTTAACCAATGCAACAATCTGTTTTCCAGCTTCTTCAAAAAGCATCCGTCGATCTGCATGTGTTGCTAACATTGATCCATTTCCGGGAAGCGAAAGCCCCAATGCTTCCGTTAAGCAATTCATGGAGTTAGCCGTAAACATTCCGGAACAAGAACCACATGTAGGACAGGCAGCACGCTCCATTTCAGCAACTTCTTCTTCTGAATTCTGTTCTGAAGCTGCTGCAACCATGGCATCGACCAAATCAACCCTTAGATCTTGATCCTTCCATTTAATCTTACCTGCTTCCATAGGACCGCCTGAAACAAAGATTGTCGGAATATTCAACCGTAAAGCAGCCATTAACATACCAGGCGTAATTTTGTCACAATTAGAAATACAGACAAGTGCATCCGCACAATGTGCATTAATCATGTACTCTACAGAATCAGCAATGATTTCACGTGAGGGCAAAGAATAGAGCATTCCATCGTGCCCCATCGCAATTCCATCATCTACAGCAATGGTATTAAATTCCTTCGCAACACCACCGGCAACTGCTATCTGTTGTGCGACTAATTGCCCAAGATCTTTTAAATGGACATGCCCTGGTACAAATTGTGTAAAAGAATTCGCAATCGCAATAATGGGTTTACCAAAATCAGTATCTTTCATCCCTGTTGCACGCCAAAGTCCACGAGCTCCTGCCATATTACGCCCGTGGGTTGATATTCTTGAACGGTAAGAAGGCATTATTTTTCCCCTCAAATAATTTCATTTTGCTTGTTGTGCTGTAACTTCATTATAAAAACAAGAGCTTTAATATTCAAAAGAGAAAAATACCTTGTACTGAGGCAGTTGAAGCACAAAATTAAAAGCTCTGCATAAACTTTTTCGTAAAGCCTTTGTTTTTCTTATTACCTGTTAATCAACATCTAATCCCTGTGCAATTCCACGTTTGAGACAAATATCAAAACGCTTTAGTGTAACACGAACTGTTCCAGATTTTTGTATGCCAGATTTGGTAAGTATATTGCATCTATCTGTTTGCGTAATTTCTGGAACAAGAAGACAGCCTAATTTGGAAAGAATATAAAGGCATCATGGTAAAAATCTATCATCTCCTTACAATTCAGCTTTACACCTTTCAAAAGCATTCATAGCAATATATTTTAAATAATGATGACGCATTATCTCATGCTTTTGTTTTTACACTCTTCAATGGAGTTACTCCCCTCGGGAAGAACAGAACACCTCAAACAAAATATACTTGTATAGCCTTTATGTACTCATTTTAAAGAAACATCTTTCAATGCACACTCGAACCTATTTCACGATAGCGCCTATGAATGGTATAAAAATCCCCGTGAATAATATAAATCTATAGAGAACATCTTCACACTTATGAAGAAGCAAACTGACATCATCATACATTTTTCTCATCCCCAATATTGCGAACATCCTTGGTAATTAAGACAATTAACAAGAGATATTTTTATTACTTTCTTCAAGCGTTTTTATCCACACGGCTCTCCCTGCGTGTGACATACAAGCAAGTGAATTTAATTGTTTTAATACAAGAGGATCTAAAATGAGAGAACCTTATGATATTCGGGACTCTCATTCCAGTTGTAAAAAATTAATTATGAATATAAACCAATACTTATCTCATTATAACTCACATTAAACCCTTTACGAAAAAACAGATAGAATGTATAAAGAGTACAGCGTTTTCTCGTAAGGTAATCTAGTGCAAAGTTACAATTTGTAGTTCATGCTCATTGGCTCCAGCAAGGGCGATAGAACGCTCATCGGATAAAATGATAGGATAACCTGTTTCACCAAAAAGAGCCCATATCGTAATTCCTGGGGTCATTGGTGGAAGATCTGGAAAATTTTTAGCCAGATCATCTGTACAAACTTTTTTTAAATAGGCAATCTGTCCCGCATCAGAGTAGGATGTGTTCTGAAACGACAAGTTTTGTTTATGTTCTCCCATTTCACTGTTCCTTTACGCCTTAACTTTTATGACTCACCACTACTGATTTTAATTGGAATCTGTTTTATTTCTTTTTTTAACTTTGGTTGATACAGATTAATTGATAAAAGACCATTTTTCAACTCTGCATTTGTAACATGCATCCCTTCCGCGAGAACAAAGGTTCGCTGGAATTGTCGCGCAGCTATACCGCGATATAAATATTGATGATTTTGGTTGTCTGTTTGTTTACCATGAATAACCAATTGATTATCATCGAGCAAAATATTAAGATGGTTAATCTTAAATCCAGCAACAGCTAAAGTTATCCGGATATGATTTGCATCATCATTTTTATGCAAACGTTCAATGTTATAGGCTGGGTAAGCCTCATCAACTTTACCGATACGTTGCAATATTTTTTCTACGGTTTCAAACCCTAAAAGAAAGGGATTGGAGAAAGGTGTCACATGTGTCATTCATGAGTATCCTCTTTAAAATGGCTTTACTTGACCAAACTCTATAAAAGTGCTCGCTGCATTCCTCTCATATGGCGAGCGTGAATGATAACTTCAAGAGAAAAGATTTAAGAGAGTTCAATGCCTCAAAGTACCATAAAATTGTCAAAAGTGCGAAATTTATCTAGTATATCATATAATGAAAATGAAATTGCAGAAATATTTCGCCGTTTTTCTGTGCAACGTCCAGCGCCTAAGAGTGATCTTATCTATACAAATATTTTTACGCTTTTGGTTGCCGTTGTGCTTTCGGCTCAAGCGACAGATGTAAGCGTTAATAAAGCGACAAAAGAATTATTTCACCTTGCTGATCAACCGGAAAAAATGGTTGCATTAGGAGAAGAAGAAATAGCACATCATATCCGTTCAATTGGTCTTTGGCGAGCAAAAGCACGCAATGTTTATGCACTTTGTAACTGTTTAATTGATTGTTATGGTGGTCAAGTACCTGATACGCGTGAAGCACTTATGTCCCTTCCTGGAGTGGGGCGCAAAACAGCTAATGTTGTTTTGAATGTTGCTTTTGGTCAGCCTACATTGGCAGTAGATACACATATTTTTCGCTTAAGCAATCGTCTTGGTTTAGCGCCTGGCAAAACACCAGAGATTGTTGAGAAAAAATTATTAAAGATTATACCAATCCATTATCTTCGTCATGCGCATCATTGGCTGATTTTACACGGACGCTATGTTTGCCAAGCACGTAAAGCACAATGTAGGCAATGCATTATTGCTGATCTATGTAAAGCAGCTATCAAAACAAATGCTATTCCGGCACCTTTAGTTGAGCTTCAAGGCAATGGAGCTCCGATTTTTTTGTAATACGGTCTTGCTATTTTGTGTGTAGTGGCTTATGGAAACACTATTAGAACTGCCCGGCAGGGCATGCCGTGGCTGTTTAAATGCTTGTTCAAGCGTTGGTCCGCTTGAGTGAATAAAATATTTTATTGAATAAATTAATGTACGGAGTAGCAAAATGCCCAAGATGAAGACCAAATCATCCGCTAAAAAGCGGTTTAAAATCACTGCGTCAGGAAAAATTAAAGTAGCAGCTGCCGGTAAGCGCCACGGTATGATTAAGCGTTCGAATAAATTTATTCGCGATGCACGTGGAACAATGGTTTTGTGTGAACAAGATGCTAAAAAAGTCGTTCAGCATTATTTGCCGAATGGTGTTTAAACCTTACGCTTTTGATTTTGAGGAGATTATAATATGGCACGTGTGAAAAGAGGTGTGACAGCACACGCTAAGCACAAAAAAGTTCTTAAACAGGCTGAAGGTTTTTACGGTCGTCGTAAAAATACCATTCGTGCAGCTAAAGCAGCAGTTGATCGTTCAAAGCAATACGCTTATCGTGATCGCAAAAATAGGAAACGTACTTTCCGTGCTTTGTGGATTCAGAGAATTAATGCGGCTGTTCGCGCAGAAGGTTTAACTTATGGACGTTTTATTGATGGCTTATCAAAAGCCGGTATTGAGGTTGATCGTAAGGTTCTTTCAGATATAGCAATCCACGAAGCAGAAGCATTTTCTGCTTTAGTAGCTTCGGCAAAAAAGGCTTTGGAATATTTAAAAGATACGACGCCTAATGCTTTTGAAGGCGCTGTCAAGTAAGCCAGTCGTGTTCTCTTAAAGCATTTATTTATTCGAGGTCCCGTGCTGGCTGTTGCGAGTGCGGGTTTTTTTTTATTAAAGAAATAGGCAAAAATATGAACGATATTGAGCGTCTGGAACAAGAAATTTGTTTAGCCTTAGAGGCAGCGGGTGATGAACAGGCACTTGAAGCAGTGCGTATTGCAGCATTGGGTAAAAAAGGTAGCATCTCTGAAAAATTAAAAGCATTAGGGAAGATGGATGCTAGCGAGCGCCATAAAGTTGGACCAGTTCTTAATGGATTAAAAAATCGTATTTTAGAATTATGGGCGCAAAAACGTGATCTTCTGAAAAGACAGGCAATAGATGCCCGTCTTTCTCGTGAAACGGTTGATGTTACCTTGCCTGTTCGCTCTTCACCTATAGAACGGGGACGCATTCATCCTATTTCACAGGTGATTGAGGAAATTATTGCCATTTATACGAAGTTGGGTTTTTCTCTTGCAGAGGGACCTGATATTGAAACAGATTATTATAATTTTACGGCATTGAATTTTCCTGAAGGGCATCCAGCACGCGAAATGCATGATACCTTCTTTTTTGATGTCGATAAAATGGGAGAACGAAAATTATTGCGGACCCATACATCACCCGTACAAATTCGCACACTAGAAAAACAAAAAGCACCGATACGGATCATTATTCCTGGAAAAACTTACCGCATGGATTCGGATGCGACGCATTCGCCCATGTTCCATCAGGTAGAAGGTCTTGTCATTGATAAAACCTCCACCATTGCCCATATGATGTGGCTACATGAAACCTTTTGTAAAGAATTTTTTGAAGTTCACTCTGTAAAAATGCGTTTTCGTCCCTCTTTTTTCCCTTTTACCGAACCATCTATGGAAGTGGATATTCAATGTGATCGTTCTGGTTCAGAAGTAAAGTTCGGAGAAGGACAGGATTGGTTGGAAATTTTAGGATGTGGAATGGTGCATCCTCATGTGTTGAAAAATGTTGGTTTAGATCCCGATGAATATCAAGGTTTCGCATGGGGAATGGGCATTGATCGTATTGCCATGTTGAAATACGGTATGCCTGATTTACGAGCTTTTTTTGATGCTGATCTGCGTTGGTTAGACCATTATGGCTTTCGTTGCTTTGATATGCCTGCTTTTTTTCCTAATAGAAATGTGTGATCTTAGTCATCGCTTTCATGTGAGGTTTTAAAATGAAATTTACGTTGTCGTGGTTAAAAGATCACTTAGAGACAGGTGCATCTTTGGATGAAATTTGTGAGAAGCTAACAGCTATAGGTCTTGAGGTTGATTACGTTGATGATCGGTCTTCTTTAAAAGGTTTTGTGATTGCAAAAGTTTTAACAGCAATAAAGCATCCTGATGCAGATAAACTCCAGATTCTGTCCGTCGATACAGGGACTTCTACACCTGTTCAAGTTGTCTGTGGGGCACCAAATGCGCGTGCAGGTCTTGTTGGTGTTCTTGCATTACCAGGCACTTATATTTCAGGACTCGATGTGACATTATCTGTAGGAAAAATCCGCGGTGTTGAAAGTTTTGGGATGATGTGTTCGCAAGCGGAGCTTGAATTATCAAATGAACATGACGGGATTATCGAACTTCCAGAAGATGCACCTATTGGAGATTCATTTGCAACTTATGCTGGTTTAGATGATCCGATCATTGATATTGGCTTGACCCCCAATCGCTCTGATTGTACAGGTGTTCGTGGTATTGCCCGTGATCTTGCTGCCGCTGGAATGGGAAAATTAAAAGAATTATCTTTGTCAAAATTTGAGCCTTCCTTTGAAACACCTCTCGATGTTTCATTAGATTTTTCGCAAGATTCATCATTATGTTTAGGTTTTGCTTGGCGTGAAGTGCGCAATGTTCAAAATGGTGCATCACCTCAGTGGATGCAACAGCGTTTGAATGCAATTGGTTTGAGACCGATTAATGCGCTTGTTGATATGACCAATTACATAAGTTTTGACCTTGGTCGTCCACTTCATGTTTTTGATGCAGATAAAATTAAAGGTAATTTGTGTGTACGTTGTGCTCGTGAGGGAGAACAGCTTCAAGCACTGAACGGAAAAATCTATCATTTGGGCGCTAAGAATTGTGTCATTGCAGATGAAGAGGGGATTGTTTCGATTGCCGGTATCATGGGCGGTGAAAGAACGAGTTGTGATGAAACAACACATCGCGTTATTATTGAATCAGCGCTTTGGGATGCACAAAGCATTGCACAAACAGGAAGAGCATTAGGTCTTATCAGTGATGCACGTTATCGATTTGAACGAGGTGTTGATCCGGCTTTTATAGAAACAGGACTTGAGATTGCAACAGAATTGGTCTTACGTCTTTGTGGTGGTGAAGTATCTAAGAAGAGAATCGTCGGCTATCAGCAACAAGAAATCAAACAGATCGCTTTTCCTTTTTCTGAAATTAAACGTTTAACAAATTTGGAAATAGATCCTGAAAAAGTCATCTCTATTTTAACAAAACTTGGATTTTTCATTGAAGGAAAAGGAGATGTCGTTACAGTAAAAGTACCATCATGGCGCCCTGATATTATGGGGAAAGCCGATTTGGTGGAAGAAGTCATGAGGATTTATGGGCTAGATAAAATTAAACCTATTCCTTTGGAAAACTTCGCAGAAGGAAAAGATCAAATTTTAACATGCGCACAAATTCGTTCACGTGCTACACGTTTGGCTTTAGTGCAACGTGGTATGAAAGAAGCGGTAACATGGTCTTTTATTTCTGAAAATCAAGCTCTCGCTTTTGGAGGAGGTCAAGAAGAGCTTAAATTGGTTAATCCTATTGCTGCTGATATGTCAATGATGCGTCCTTCCCTTTTACCTGGCTTGATTATGGCGGCACAGAGAAATGCTGATCGTGGTTTTTCCGATCTTGCTTTGTTTGAAGTTTCCAATATTTATGAAGGCGATACCCCTGATAAACAACACCGTGTTGTTAGTGGGATTCGTCGCGGAACAGAGCAATTTAAAGGAGCTGGTCGTTTTTGGAATGGAAATGCAACCGTCGTTGATGTTTTTGATGCCAAAGCAGATGCTTTAGCTATTTTAGAAGCATGCGATATGGATGTTGGGAAAGTGCAGATTGAAGTTGGAGCGCCAGATTGGTATCATCCTGGTCGTTCAGGTGTCATAAAACTTGGATCAAAGATTATTCTTGGTTTTTTTGGTGTTTTTCATCCTGCTACATTAGAAAAGTTAGATGTCAGTGGCCCTTTATGCGGCTTTGAAATTTTTCTAGACAGAATTCCAGAATCAAAGAGAAAAACGACCAAAAACCGTCCTCCTTTGAAACTCTCACCTTTTCAAATGGTGCGGCGTGATTTTGCCTTTATAGCGGATAAAACTGTTGCCTCTTCTCTTATTATTCGTGCAGCAAGTGGAGCCGATAAAAAACTTATTAATTCAGTGCAGGTTTTTGATATTTTTGAAGATTTAAGCTTTGGCGAAGATAAAAAATCTGTTGCGATTGAAGTAACTATTCAGCCCATAGAACGGACTCTAACAGATGAAGATTTAGAAAAGCTTGCCTTAAAGATCGTGGATAATGTTACCAAAATGACAGGTGCATATTTGCGCTACTGAGTATTCTCATTTTTTATGAGATATTTTACATGAAGTGGGAGCATTTTTGAGTGCTCCCTTTTTCTTTGGCATTCAAGAGCTATAGGGCTTCTTGAAAGCAGATCTCCTTACTAAAATAAGCTGCTTAAATCATCAATTTTTTCAATATGAAAAAAGCTGTTTTTAAACATCTTGAAAAGTTATTTTTTCTCTTAATCCTTCATTGCAAATGTAAAAGATAACTGCTATTGCTAAATGATAATGCAAATTATTTGCAATAAAAGAAGGCATATAAAGGAAAGAGAGAATCAATGAACGTAAGAACGTTTTTCACCATAGTTTTTGGAAGTGTTATTTTTTTTACACCCAATTTTGCTTTGTGTGCTGGTAAATTTAAAGCTGTTACGACATTCACCATCATTGCTGATATGGCACGCAATGTAGCAGGTGATGCTGCTGAGGTTGAATCCATTACAAAACCAGGTGCGGAAATTCATGAATATCAACCCACCCCACGCGATCTTATGCGTGCTCAGGGAGCTAACCTTGTATTGTGGAATGGATTAGAGTTAGAGCTTTGGTTTGAAAAGTTTTTTCAAAATATCAAGGATGTTCCAAGTGTTGTTGTTTCAAAAGGTATTGTACCCATTAAAATTGGTGAGGGCCCCTTTAGCGGTAAACCCAATCCTCATGCGTGGATGTCACCAACCTCTGCTTTGATTTACGTTGATAATATTCGCGATGCTTTTGTAAAATATGATCCTGAACATGCTGCTATTTATAAAGAGAATGCTGAAATTTATAAACAAAAAATTCGTGCAACGATTGATCCAATTAAGGCTGAATTAGAAGCCGTACCGCAAGATAAGCGTTGGCTTGTGACCAGTGAGGGAGCATTTAGCTATTTGGCGCGTGATTTTAATCTAAAAGAACTTTATTTATGGCCCATCAATGCTGACCAGCAAGGAACACCAAAGCAGGTCAAGCATGTTATTGATATGGTTCGCAAATACAATATTCATGCAGTTTTTTCTGAAAGCACTATTTCCCCTGCGCCTGCTAAGCAGGTTGCCAGAGAAACAGGGGCTAAATACGGTGGTGTTCTTTATGTTGATTCTTTAAGTGAGAAAAATGGTGAGGTACCCACTTATATTGATTTATTACGTGTCACGAGTGGGCGTATTAGCAATGCTTTATTAGAGGGAGTAAAAAGCCAATGACGAAATCTGGAATATTTGCCCAAGGAGTAACGGTAACTTATCGTAATGGACATACAGCTTTACGCGAAGTGAACTTTGAAAGTCCAAAGGGGTCTGTTACGGCATTAGTTGGTGTTAATGGATCCGGTAAGTCAACGTTATTTAAAGCGATTATGGGGTTTGTACGCCCCTCAAAGGGAAAAATTCGCATGTTTGATTTGCCCGTTGATATAGCTTTGAAAAAAAACCTTATTGCTTATGTTCCTCAAAGTGAAGATGTTGATTGGAATTTTCCTGTCTTAGTCGAAGACGTTGTAATGATGGGACGGTACGGTCATATGAATTTCTTTCGCTATGCCCGTACACAAGATTATGAAGCCGTTCGTATTGCCTTAGAACGCGTTGATATGTTGGCTTTTGCCAAGCGCCAGATTGGAGAACTTTCTGGTGGACAGAAAAAGCGTGTTTTCCTAGCGCGCGCTCTTGCACAGAAAGCAAAAGCTATTTTATTAGATGAGCCGTTTACAGGGGTTGACGTTACAACAGAAGATAAAATCATTGCTTTGTTACAAGACCTTCGTAAAGAAGGAGCAGTGATCTTGGTTTCAACGCACAATTTGGGTTCTGTTCGCGAATTTTGTGATCATACAGTTTTAATAAAAGGAACCGTTTTAGCTTCTGGGTTAACAGAAAAAATCTTTACAAAGGAAAATCTGGAGAAAACTTTTGGAGGGTCTTTGCACCACCATATTTTTGATCTTCAAAGCACAAAAAAAAATGATGTTTTCATGGGAAGAAAGCAGTCTGCAGTTTGTGAAGATATTGAAAGAGTGGAGCACGTTGCATGATTTCTTGGTTGCTTGAGCCACTGAGCTATCAATATATGGTGAATGCAATGTGGGTTTCTGGGTTAGTTGGGTGTGTTTGTGCCTTTCTTTCAGCTTTTTTGATGTTAAAAGGTTGGTCATTGATTGGTGATGCTCTTTCCCATTCGATTGTTCCTGGTGTAGCAGGAGCTTATCTTTTAGGATTACCTTTTTCACTCGGCGCTTTTTTTTCTGGTGGTCTTGCAGCAGCAGCAATGCTCTTTTTTAACCACCGAACAAAACTTAAAGAAGATACCATTATTGGGCTCATTTTTTCTTCCTTTTTTGCCTTTGGGTTGTTTCTCAAATCATTAAAACCAATGGCTGTTAATATTGATACGATTGTTTTGGGAAATATTTTAGCCGTTAGTTCATCAGATATTCTACAATTGGCTTTTATCGGCTTTTTTTCGTTGCTTATATTGCTTTTGAAATGGAAAGATCTTCTTGTTTCGTTATTTGATGAAACGCATGCGCATGCCATTGGATTAAATGTAAAGTTTTTAAAGATTCTCTTTTTCACATTACTTGCCGCTTGTACTGTTGCTGCTATGCAAACCGTTGGAGCATTCTTAGTCATTTGTCTTGTTGTGACACCTGGGGCAACAGCCTATCTTTTAAGTGATCGTTTCGTGAATATCTTGGTTATTGCAGTTGTAATTGGAACATTTACAAGTGTCTTGGGTGTTTATGTGAGTTATTTTTTAAATGCACAAACGGGGGGGGTTGTTGTGCTTTTTCAAGCATCTTTATTTGTTTTGGCTTTTATTTTTGCTCCTAAACATGGGTATATTGCTGCGCGCTTACGCATAAATGCGGCAAAAAAGGGTGTAATATTATCATGATTGATCAATTACTGCTTCCGTTTCAGTTTTCTTTTATGCTTAAGGGTATGCTTATTGTCATGATTCTTTCTATTCCCATGGCGATGCTTTCCTGTTTTCTTATTTTGAAAGGATGGGCGCTGTTAGGCGATGCCATTTCTCATGCAGTTTTTCCAGGTGTTGTTGTTGGTTATATGACAACACCATGGGTAATCGCATTTTTAACTTCTTTGCCATTTGCTTGGTTTCAGCATATGCGTCCAGAGAACATTACAATGACTCTGATTACTTGTGGTGCTTTTGTTGCAGGGATGGTGTGTGCACTATTAACGGGTTTTTTAGGGAGCAATAGCCGTATCAAACAGGACACGGTGATGGGAGTGGTCTTTTCTTCAATGTTTGGTTTGGGGCTTGTTTTAGCCACGTCTATTTATAGTAGCTTAGATTTGAATCATATTCTATTTGGTAATCTTTTGGGTGTTAACTGGCTTGATATAACACAAACGGCGATCATTTCTGTTGTTGTCACTTTCATTTTAGCAGCAAAATGGCGCGACTTTATGTTGTATATTTTTGATACAGTTCAAGGACATGCAATGGGGTTACCAATATCTCTACTCCACTATACCCTTCTAACGATGATTTCTCTTACAATTGTTGCGGCTTTGAAAGCTGTAGGTATCGTGCTCGTTATTTCTTTACTGATAGCACCAGGAGCAATTGCCTATCTTGTTACAAAGCGGTTTTCTTTTATGTTAATGATCGCTATACTTGTTGCAGCTTTTTCTGGTTTTTTAGGGATTTATCTCAGCTTATTTATCGGCTCTGATTCTGCTTCCACAATTGTGTTGATCTTGACGTTGATTTTTATGGCTATTTTCATGATGATTTTCTTTGGTCGAAACACAGTTCAAGAAACTTAAAAGTGTTAAAATTCATGCATATCAGCCATGCATTTTTATATATTGTTTCTCATTTCTATTTTAATTAATGTTCAGGGTGCTAGGTTATTTTTCCTCCTAATGTCTAGCAAGTGAATGCGGTACATTTTCTCCCCCCAACGCTGCATTCTTAATTAAGAGGCTGCATTGATTTATTCTGCAGCCTTTTTATTTTTTTGATTTTCTAAAATCTCTTCTCTTTTCTTGAAATCACTTAAAATGATTATCATATTGCGTAAGCTATTCGGTATTTTCAAGGAACTTATAACAACAAAGACGCTTACGCATGAAGGGGTAGAACGTAATTGTGCACTCAGACATGTAAACAGAAAAAAACAGATATAATGTTTTTTTAGAGGATTTTGCGTAGAGGAAAAAAATACAAGAAAATGAAAAAAGATTTGAAGATATCTCACCCTTTGCGTATCTGCTATTATATAGCAGGGTGGACAATGGTTATATTAGGTATTATCGGTGTAGTATTACCTATTATGCCAACTGTGCCTTTTTTGTTAGTTGCCTCATGGTGTTTTACGCGTTCTTCTCCACGTTTTCATCAATGGTTGAATAATCATCGTATTTTTGGTCCCCCTATTAAGCGATGGGAAGAAAAAAAAGCAATCTCTCCATTCATTAAAGTTTTTGCAATAATGAGTATGACAGGAGGATTTTTATCCTTTTTCGTAATGGTACACCCTCCTTTATGGATTTCCTTACTTGTTGCGGTTATATTACTGCTGATTGCCATTTATATTGTAACACGTCCATCTTCATAATGATAGAAAAGGCTTTATGAGATATTCTTTTTAGCTTCGACTTATTTGTAAAAACTATGAGGACCTTTAAGTTTTGAATATAAGCTCTCCATATCCAAAATGCATATGACGTAGTAAGCTTTTTGAAAGCAATTAATTAATAATATATTTGTGAAATGATTTTTATGAACAAAGAAGACTGTTTACGCACACTCAAAATGTTCTCACTTGGATAAACCACATTCATGGAAGAGAGTCATTATTTTTATAAGACATGTTTGTATGAATCTCTATATATACGTCATTGAAAAGTCATTGATATGATAGCCTTTTCTTTCTAAAAAGACGTTTCGTTTGTTTTCATATCTCTTAATGAGGATATAATACAAAGCAAACATCATCATCCTTGTCTTACAAAATGCACACCGATAGTCACCGTGCTATTTGTCATCCTCCAATGTTACCTTAGCAATTTCTAATGTTACAATTGTAGCTTGTCATTTGGTTTTGTATATTTTGACACTGGGTTTTGTATCAATTTATTTTTTTTTCAAAGAATTTTAAAGGTGTTCTCAAAGGAGTTTCAAAGCCTTTTTTCATTTTTACTATGGAAACGCATTTTTTTCTGATTTTCGGTAATTTTTGCAATTTTAGGCGTAAAAATCTATTTTGACAAAACGCGCATTTAATAGTCAAAATTGTACATAAAAATAACAAATTACCACGTATTCCTACTTAATCCGATCTCTTCCCACTTAGTACAAACCTACTGTCGAGCTACAACAATAACCCTTAAAACTTGAAAACCTTCATACATACAAGGAGATGAGTGTGCTTGATTTAACAGGGTTGAAATGAGAAAAATTTATGATATTCGCACACGCTCTTTCAACATGCAAAATGATAGTATCTTATTGTACTGTATAACACCGTTATTTATGACAATGATATAAGGAAGCCCCCTTGGCTAAACTTCCCTAGCAAGTTAAGTATTTTTTTAATGCGTAGTGAATATTTTTAAGTCTGATCTGTCGATCCTTATGTAAGTGAAGCGTATGCGTGGTAGCCCAAGTAGAATCTGCTCAAAAAACAACCGAACTATTTACAGACCAGCAAAGGTTAAGAACCCTCATCCTTAGGGCAGGATAAAAATCAATCTTATAAACAATATGATGAGTCAGTATACTCATTTAAAGAACCGGAAACTACGTCTTTATAGGTCTAGCAATTCGCTTTTTATTACCAAAAAAATTGAGATAACGTTGTACTTCTTTTGAATCACCGATCGTTTTTTCAGGATTATCTGAAAGCTTTACGGCTGGTCGACCATTGGCATAGGTCACCTTACAAACAAGGGAAAGAGCATCAAGAGTTTCGATTTCCTGAGGTGCACAGCCTGTAAAGTCATTGGTAAGATCCGTGCCCCATCCAAAACTCATGCGCACTCTACCATGGAAATGATGATAGGTTTTTTCAATTGTATTGACATAAAGAGCATCAGAAAAAATTAAAAGTTTTTCGCGTGGATCTTTTCCTTTTTCTTTCCACCATTGAATAATACGTTCGCCACCTTCAATAGGGGGTGCACTATCGGGTCTGAAACCTGTCCAATCAGCGACCCAATCTGGTGCATTGCGTAAAAATGCTTCTGTACCAAAGGTATCAGGTAAAACAATGAGAAGATTTCCACCATAATAACGGTTCCAATCTTGCAAGACTTGATATGGAGCTCTGCGTAATTCATCATCGTTGTTGCTGAGAGCCGCAATAACCATGGGCAATTCGTGTGCATTGGTTCCAAGAGCTTCTAAATCCGTATCCATGGCAAGAAGAACATTAGAAGTTCCAGTAAAAGAATTACCAATGCCTTCTTTTAATGCTTCCACACACCAGCGCTGCCATAAAAAAGAATGGCGACGCCTTGTCCCAAAGTCAGATATTTTAATATCAGGCAATTTTTTGAGACGTTCAACTTTACTCCACATTTTTGCTTTAGCACGCGCATAAAGTACATCAAGAGCAAAACGATCTAGTTTTTTGATAGCTGCACGTGAACGTAATTCACTGATAATAGCAAGGGCTGGAATTTCCCACATAGAGCTATGAGCCCACGAACCATAAAAATGAAGCATATATTGGCCATCTTTGCGGGTTAGTTCATATTCTGGGAGTTGAAAATTCTCAAGCCACTGAAGAAAATCCGGTTCAAAAATTTGTTTGCGTCCATAAAATGTATTACCAGCAAGCCAGATCATTTCTTTTTTTGTAAAGCGCAAACTAAGAGCATGATCAAGTTGAGCACGTAATTCACTCTCGTCAATATCATCGGCAAGACGTATTGTTTTAGAGCGATTTATGAGGGAAAAAGTAACATTAACATCAGGATACAACCCCCAAATCATCTGTACCATAAGAAGCTTATAAAAATCCGTATCAAGAAGTGAACGAATAATGGGATCAAGTTTCCAAGTATGATTGTAAACACGTCTAGCAATATCCGGATGATTCATAACCTTTTTCTTTCAGTTTCATAAAATCTAAAATATTATGCACCAACACGGACAATATAGGCGGTGCGATATAACAACTCTACAGTTTTGGGCAAGAATAAAAAAGTCTGCTCTCTTTTTCATCTTTCATCTCTAAGATTTAACAATACGTATAATTTCATGCTGACCTGTTTTGTGTAACTTTATCCCCGCATGAACTTCGGTATATTTTTTGCCATTAACATGGAGCATATTTTTAGGTCCCCATTTTACTTTAATGGTATAAACGGCATCATAAAACTTCATTGTTGCTTCATATTTTGGCCAAATAGAGGGTAAATGTGGCTGTAAAAACAACAGGTCTCCCTGACGCTGTATTCCAAGAATAGCTTGTGTTGCAGCGCGATAAAACCAACCGGCTGAGCCTGTATACCATGTCCAACCGCCTTGACCACATCGTGGTTCAACAGAATAAATATCTGCGGCCATCACATAAGGTTCAACACGATAAGTTTCAGGATCTTGTCCATGGGTAATCGGGTTAATCATAGAAAATAACGCATAAGCTTTATCGTTTTGCCCCATTTTTGCCAATGCTAAAATACTCCAAATGGCACCATGCGTGTATTGACCACCATTTTCTCGGATTCCTGGAGGATAACCTTTTATATAACCAGGCTCAAGTGTGCTTTTGTCAAAAGGTGGCCAAAAAAGGCGAATAAGTCCGCCTTTTTTATCATAGAGATGTTCCAACATTGATGTCATTGCTTGCTTTTGATGTTCAGGCGACGCCATTTGAGAAATGACAGCCCAAGATTGAGCAATGGTATCAATTTGGCATTCATCATTGATTTTAGAACCAAGAGGTGTTCCATCATCAAAATAACCACGTCGATACCAAGCACCATCCCAACCGTTTTCCTCTAGAGATTTTGTTAAGCGTTCAAGGTATGTACTCCATATTTGCATATGGCTGTTATCACCACGTTTTTTGGCCAAAGGAATAAATGCTTGTAATGTAGTACCAAGAAACCACCCTAACCAAGTGCTTTCACCTTTTTCTTCCACACCTACCAAATTCATGCCATCATTCCAATCCCCACCTAAAATAAGAGGGAGACCATGGGGTCCACAACGTTTAATGGCAAGGTCTAAAGCTAAAACACAATGTTCATAAACTGTTGCAACCATTGAGGATTGGGTGGGTTGAAAATAAGCATCCTGTTGCCCACTTTTGAGCATATCGCCTTCAATAAAAGGAATGAGCGTATCAAGAAAGGTATCATCGCCAGTGGTATTGACATAAAGAGCTGTTGCATATGCAAGCCAAACAATATCATCAGAAATGCGCATACGAACACCAGCATTTGTATCGGGTAACCACCAATGTTGCACATCTCCTTCAAGAAATTGGTGCGCGGCGGCGTTTAACAATTGTTCACGTGCCAGTTGGGGTTCAAGTAAGAGCAAAGACAAGCTATCTTGCAATTGGTCGCGGAAACCGAATGCGCCACTAGCTTGGTAAAATCCTGCACGTGCCATGATGCGGCATGCATAGGTCTGATAAGGGAGCCAATGATTGACCATAATATCAAAAGAGGGATCCGGTGTTTTAACTTGAAAAGGAGAAACAAAATCGCTCCATTGCTGTTTTTGTTTTGTGAGCAGAATTTCAAAATCACTTGCACGTACGTGATTAAGTAATTTTTCAGCTTCTTGTCTATTTTCAGCACTGCCAAGATAAAAGATGATTTCTTTTGTTTGCCCTGCTTGAAGATCAATATCATAGGAAAATGCTGAACAAGGATCACATCCTGCTTCAATGGTATTCGAAAGAGCACCAGCTTTACGGATCGCAGTTGGATGCGTTACGGTTCCCGTTGCACCAATAAATTCAGCACGATTGGTTGTGGTGCTGGTTGGCATTTCAGATGCCGATAAAAATGTGACTTGTTGAGATTTTTCAATGTGATAAGGATTTTGAATAAAATGTACACCCCTTTTGTCCTCATAAGAGGAAATAATGAAGGGGGCATATTTTGTACGGGTATTTCCCAAAACCCATTCAACATAATTATAAAGGCGTAAACTGCGTGGTTTTGTCCCTTCATTCGTGAGGGTAAGACGTGAAAAGCGAACTGGTTTTTCCGGATCGAGTGTATGAGTCAGTTCTAATGCAATTTCTGAATGTGTCGATTTAAAAGTTGAAAATCCAAAACCATGACAAGCCTCATAGACAATATTTTCATCACATTCTACAGCAGAAACGGGTGAAAAACGTTTTAAAGACTGGCGATCAACCAGATAAAGTGCTTCTCCTGGCCGGTTAGATGTTGGATCATTTGCCCAAGGAGTTAATTTATAATCGCGGCTATTGTTACCCCAAGTAAAAATTGCACCTTCAGCAGAGACATGAAAACCAAATTTGTGATTAGCGATGACGTTAATCCACGGGTGCGGTGTGGTTGTACGTCCATGAAGACGTATTACATAATGGTTATACTGGTTAAAACCACCGTAACCATTCCAATATTTTAGATCTTCTCCATTTATGGGAAAAGAGGATGGTTTTCGTTGGCTAATAAGACCAATGGAAGCAAAAAAATTTTGTTCAGTTTGTGTTGTAACTTGCCTTCCTTCGTTATATTTTTGGTAATCTAATTGATCATGCAATTCATGATAATTTTTATGAACTGTAAGATCAAAATCACTCTCATCAAATCGTTTAAGCTGTTCAGATAAAGAGCCATTTTGGGCATCAAGAACGATGCGCGCTGATGCAAGAAGCGTTTTAAAACTTTGTTCATTTATTTTGTCACGCTGAAGCATGAAAATATGTTGGCGTTCATCTGCCTCTTGTGCGTGGTGTCGATAAGATTCACAGACCCATTCAAGAGCCCGTTGTGTATTTTGTATATAGGAAAATACTTGTTCATTGAGAATTACCAAATCAACGATGAGTCCGCGCATACGCCAATATTCGTGTGCTTTAAGGAGCTCACGCAGTACAGAGATATTTCCCTCGTTATTTAATCTAAGGAGACAGAGTGGATTGTCTCCTGAAATGGACATAGGCCAAAGATCGGACTGTTTTCCAAGCGTTTTTGCTAATATTTCAGGAGAAAGACGCCATGTTCGATCAAGGTAGATAAGCGATGTGGCATATTTTTGATAGACAATAGCTTCTTTAGGCTGGGTTCCGCTCTGATACAGTGCGACTTGTGAGCGCGTCCATGCCCTTGAAAGTTCTTTTTGAAACATATCGGGTTGTCGATAATGTTTAATATGATTATGCAGCGCTTCTTTTGTATGAGCAGCAAAAGTCCAAAAAATAAGTTCTGCTTTTCCATATGCTGAAATTTTGATACGGCATCGCAATGACATAATAGGATCAAGAACACAACCTTGACTGTTACTGAAACGAGTATTTTGGTCAAATGCAGCGGGCCGATGAATAGATCGACCCCGCCCAATAAACAGAGAGCGATCCGTTTCAGCTTCTGTCTCTTGGAGAATATCTGTTGTACTAGAGACAAAATGGGCAACATAGATTTCAGGATCGCTAGGTGAGCGTTTGCGCCTTTTAGCAAAAATTGTTTTACCTTCCTCAGCAATTTCTGTCTCTATAAACATACGGGAAAAAACAGGATGAGCTTCGTCTGTATCCATTGTGGCAAGCGCTAATTCACCATAAGAAGTCACTTCAATGAGGCGCTCTTTATTTGTCGTATTCATCAGTTGAATACGTCTACCTTCGCCACATCCTTCAGATGTAATAAGACATTCAAGTGTTGATTTTATACCATCAACCATTTTTGTATATTCAGCCTTTTCATCTGTAAAAATGCTGACAGCTTCTTCTTCAATAACACGTGTTGGCTCACTAGTAACAGACCACCACCGTCCACTATGCGTATCGCGTAAGAAGAATAAAGTACCTTGTTGATCTTCTGTTGCATCAGGAATAAAGCGCGTAATCGCATAATCGTGCCACCGACTGTAGCCAGAACCATTCGCTGTTAGCATGGTAAAATAAAAGCCATTAGACAAAAGTAACGTTTCTCGTGGTTTGAGCAACGGGTTTGTAATAATGCGCAAAGGAGCGGCGTCAAGTGCTTGAGACTTATTGCGCATACGATTAACAGCTTTGGTATGAATAATAGGAATGAGATGAGGCGCTCTTTCCTGTAACAGCAATTGCGTTGCTTCAATAATGGGATCACGGTGAAAACGGTCACGCATTCGCCCTTGAAAAATAACATTGTTAAGAGCAAGGATAGACATGCCATGATGGTGCGCATAATAATTGCGTACAACAGCGTATTTTTCCCCTGTTTTCACGCGTGAAGGGGTAAAATCGACAGAGTCATAATAACCATATGTTCCTAAAGCTCCAAGATCACGAAGTCGTTTTAAATTAGCGACAGCGCAAACAGGAGCATATTGTGCCGCTAGAAGGCTGGCATAGGGAGCAATGACAGCATTGCGTGAAAGACCACGTTGGAGTCCGAGGTTTGGAACACCAAAATGAGCGTATTGGTAATTCATTAAATGATCGCGAGCGTTAAATGCGGCCTCTGAAATACCCCATGGCAATTCCCGTTTATGAGCATATTGTATTTGACAACGAATAATCAATCGATTTGTTTGATCTAGGACAGATCCTAAAGGTTCATGCATTACGAGAGATGGCATAAGATATTCGAACATCGATCCAGACCATGATAGGAGCGCACCTTTCCAACCTATGGGTACGAGGAGTCGACCAAGACAAAACCAATGTTTAAGTTTTATGTCTCCTTTTGCGATAGCAAAAAAACTTGCAAGACGTGCTTCTGAAGCAAGTAGATCATAACAATTTTCATCGAGTTTGTTTTCTTGAACACGATATCCAATGGATAAGAGATGCCGTTTAGGCTGTTCTAAAAAGTCAAATTTCATATCAAAGGCTATTTGCCGTGCAACTATAGCCAACCTGTTTAGTTTTTTACGTAATTTTTCAGTATCACAATGAGCAGTCGCATCATGATGATAAGCGTTACAGGTATCGATAAGGCATTTAGCCCAAGAAAGCGCACGAGCAGATTCTATCGTTTGAATTTTGTGGTCAAGTTTACTGACTAAGTGCACAATATCGTGGGCTGCATGTGAAAGGTCTATGATGTGAGAAGGAATCGTATTTTCTTGTTTTACAAAAGTGAAGACAGAGTCATGAAAACGAGTGATGTTTTCTTCGATTTTTTGACGTAAAGAGCGTAAATTGGGTTGATGATCTGGAATTTCTTTGACAGTTTCTTCAAGAATAACAAGAACATCCGATAAGCCTTCCCGATCACTTTGAAAAAAAAGAGGCGGTTTTTCAGCCCATTCACTTAAGGCAGAAGCGAGTGTTATCAAATGACCGGCAAGATTTCCTGAATCAACGGTTGATACATAAGTAGGTAAAAGAGGCCTGAGTGTATCCGTTTCATACCAATTATAGAGATGACCACGGAACTTTTCCATTTTTGTGAGAGAGCGTAATGTACATTCAATACGGGTAATGGTCTCTTCAAAACCAATCCAGCCAAAATCACGTGCAGCAATAATAGAAAGGAGATAAACGCCAATATTCGTAGGAGATGTACGTTGAGCAACAAGAGGTTCAGGATCTTCTTGAAAATTATCGGGAGGCAAATAGTTGTTTTGTGCATTGACAAAGGTTGTATAATAAAGCCATGTCCGCCGTGCAATAGAGCGAAGTTTTTTTTCATCTTTTGAGGAAAGATCAAGGCTATCTTGAAAGGTTGAAGGTTGACTCACAATCCAAGCAATGAAGGGTGAAAAAAACCATGCTATCCCAAAAGGCAAAGCAATCAAGCTTGCAAAACTATCAGAAAAAAGAGGAAGTGCTACAGTAAGGGCACCAATAAGCGATGCTGGTGCCATTATAAAAACATAGAAACGCAAACTATTGGGCATTGATTTTGTTGCGGCAGAAGTTTTCCATTCAAGAAGATGCTGTTTTGAAATCATCATACGATAGAGTGTACGAATAATCGCATCGGTCATAAAATACGCCGAATGAGCAAGAAACGTCGTTTTAAGAAATATATCAGCGCTTGTAAGAGCAGTTTTGTTCCAAATTAATTGAAAATGTCCACGCAAAGAATGATCTATATTGGACGAGACTAGCGTTTTTAATACACATAGAATGGGAGAAATGAAGGAGCTAAACAACAAGAATATTTGCCAGACAATTGCACTCTTGAAAGACAAAAAAGTCCATCCTGCAAATGCTGCGATTAACCACATAAGTGGAGTAAGAGAACGACGTAAATTATCCTGCATTTTCCAACGCGTCACGGAACTTATTTGACGGTGGGAAAAAAGATAAGGCAAAAGCTGCCAATCACCGCGAATCCAGCGATGATAACGCATAACATCAATATTATAAGCGGTTGGATAGTCTTCAATGACTTCTATGCTACTTACCAGAGCAGTACGAGCATAACCTCCTTCTAAGAGATCATGACTAAGAATAGTATTTTCTTTAATTTTGCCATCAAGCGCTTGTTCAAATGCATCAATATTATAAAGACCTTTACCGATAAAGGTACCTTCTCCTAAAAGATCTTGATAAGTATCAGAAACAGCAAAAACATAAGGATCAATGCCACGGTTGATAGAAAAAACCCGTTGGAGAATTGATGTTTTTTTTCCTGTTGTAAGAGAAGGAATAATGCGTGGTTGTAAAACGCTATAGCCTTTTACAACCTTTCCACTTTGCGGATCAAAAATGGGATGATTGAGTGGATGATTAAGCTTTCCAACAAGTTTCGCGACGCTCTCTGGAGTAAGACGTGTATCACAATCCAGCGTCATAACAAAACGGCAATCCATAGGAAGGTGTGGATTGGGAGGATAAAAGCTTGTGTTTTTATCGCCTCTTAAGAGCCGATTGAGTTCATGAAGTTTTCCTCGCTTTCGTTCCCATCCCATCCAACATTTTTCGCTTGTATTATAAAGGCGTCGGCGATGTAAAAGGAAAAAAAGAGGAAGTTCATCACAATGATAACGACTATTGAGTTTATCAATACTCTTTTGCACATAGTGCAATAAATCAAGATCATCTTGCGTTTCTCTCAATGGAGCATCCACCCAATCTGTAATGAGTGCAAAATGAATGGCACCTTTAGGATTGGAAAGATAGTGCACTTCAAGATTGCGCACTTGTTCATCAATATCATCGCGTGATGTCATCAAAGTAGGTACAACAACCATTGTCCGTGCATGTTTTGGAATACCTTCTTTATATTCATAGCCAATGAGTTGTCTTGATGGGACAAACCATGAAACAACAGTGTTAAATAAAGCAAAAGCAGCATCGATAGCAGGAAAAAGCGCTAATACAGTAAAGCAAAAAGACATCCCTAATGTCATGCCAGATATTTGTAAAAGGGCGTAAATTACAAGCAAAAGAGCGAGCGTCAGAAAAGAGACAGGAATGGCGATAACTCTCAATTTTGAGCAACAGGAAGCTCGTGTCCATTTTATGAGAAAGGGCGGGATATATCCACAAGCCTTTTCAAATATGCCACGACCATCATCAACAAGGTACCACCCCACACAAGAATGATGAGGCATATCTTTAGAAGTGGAATTTGCCATTTCTACAACTTTATGTGCAATTTCCAGCTCACTAAGAGGCGAAAAGCGTGCAACTTTTTCAATGACTTGTCGATAAATATTGCGTGAGTGAGAATCAATTTCAGAAAAATCACTATTTTTACGCAAAATAGAATCGACACAACTCACTGTTTCAAACCATGCTGTCCAATCAACATCATCTATAGCTTTAAGAGCACGGATAATATTTCCCATGGTCACACCATCTGCTGCTTGTCGGGTATGTTCATCAGCTGTTGCAATCTCTAAGCTACTGCCTTGGCTTTTCAATTGCTTTTCAAGCCAAGTTAATGCTACGGTTGAATCGACAGATGCACTACGCAAGCGATAGAATAAATGTGCTGAAAACGTTGGATCAACAGTAAATGGTTTATACTGCGTAAAGAGAGAGTGTAGATTTGTTTTATTTTCTACAAGAGAAATTTTATCAGCTACTTGACTAGCAAGATGGCGCATATGTCGCGCTTTTTCGATACGTACTGAAAGACGACGGACATTTTCAATGAGCAGCATTTGCATAACAGAAGGAAGAGCCCACAATTCACCAATTGTGAGCGCACAAACTTCTTGAAATCCATTGGTCATAGCAGTGAGTGTTTCTTGTGAAAAGCTGCTATCGGTATGCGCAATATAAAGCCAAGTTAAAGCAAAAATTCGTGGTATTTCCGCTTTGTGTGTAGAAAGAGGAAGTTGCTTTATGAAGGACTTAGGTAGATTACGACGTAGCTTTTGTATAGTTTTATCAATGGTGTAATGATTATCAATGAGCCATTGAGCAGACGGTGCGATAGTCTCATCATTTCGGGCTGCAAAATCACTGGTATGAAAGGCATTAAGAATAAGTTTCGCATTTTCATTCAATCTCTTGCGAAAATCTTCTACTCCTTCATATTCAGGGAGTAAAATTTCTTTACCAGAAGCTATATCATGCCCTAAGTTATAAAGATCTTCCCGTACCTTATAAATTGCACGAAGAGGAAAATCCGTATTAATAAAATGGTTTTTTTTCTCTTTTTGAGAAAAAAAGCACTTTATGAAAGGTATTATGCACGTCATAATGTCCCATTGTTATTCAATTACATCGTTTTTTATTTAAATTGTAAGCATTTTATCTGAATAGTGAACCGTTGATAGACAAAAAAACAAACTTTTTGTTTTTAGTTGCAAGCATTTATAATTTTTTACGCAATAATTAGAAAATAAGCAGACAATTTTTTAGAAAATAAAAAGGTCACCCTAAAATGAGTGACCTTAATAACACCGTAAGCTTTAATGATTGATGATTAATCTTGTTCTTGTTTTTTTAAAGCAGCACCAAGAATATCACCAAGAGAAGCACCCGAGTCTGTAGAACCATATTGTGCAACAGCTTCTTTTTCCTCTGCAATTTCTAAAGCTTTAATCGATACTGAAATTTTACGTGTTTTTTTATCAAATGCTGTGATGCGAGCATCAACCTTTTGCCCAATTGCGAAACGCTCAGGACGTTGCTCATCACGATCACGCGCGAGATCAGCACGCCGAATGGTTGTCTCAAGGTTGTGGTCAATCAATTTTACACCAATGTCATTGTCGTTAACAGCAATCACTTCGCATGTTACAACAGCACCTTTTCGCAATTCGCCAGAAGCCGCTGCTTCTCCAACTTTATCGCTGGAAAGCTGCTTAATTCCAAGAGAAATGCGCTCTTTTTCAATGTCAACATCAAGGACCACAGCTTTAACGATATCGCCTTTATTGTAAGTATCAATGACTTGTTCACCAGGACGGTTCCAATCAAGATCAGACAAATGAACCATACCGTCAACATCGCCTTCAAGCCCAATAAACAGACCAAATTCTGTTTTATTTTTAACCTCTCCTTCAATTTGCGAATTGACAGGAAATTTATTGGCAAAAGCTTCCCATGGATTTTCAAATGTTTGCTTTAAGCCAAGAGAAATACGCCGTTTAGAAGGATCAATCTCAAGAACAACCACTTCTACTTCTTGTGATGTAGACAGAATTTTTCCAGGATGAACATTTTTCTTCGTCCAGCTCATTTCAGAAACATGGATCAGCCCTTCGATTCCTGGCTCAATTTCAACAAAACCACCGTAATCAGTAATGTTGGTGACAGCACCCGTAATTTTTTTACCAATCGGATACCGAACACTGATACTTTCCCAAGGATCACTTTCAAGCTGTTTCATTCCAAGAGAAATACGGTGTGTATCTTGATTGATGCGAATAATCTGAACTTTAATCGTTTGACCAATTGTGAGGACTTCAGATGGGTGGTTAACACGCCGCCATGCCATATCTGTAACGTGCAAGAGACCATCAATCCCACCAAGATCAACAAAGGCACCATAATCTGTGATATTTTTCACTACACCTTCAACAATTTGGTTTTCTTCAAGATTTTGTACAATTTCTGAACGTTGCTCGGCGCGACTTTCTTCTAAAACAGTACGACGTGAAACCACAATATTGCCACGACGACGATCCATCTTCAAAATTTCAAAGGACTGAGAATTATGCATGAGAGGTGAAACATCACGAATGGGACGAATATCAACTTGGCTGCGCGGCAAGAAAGCAACGGCACCATCAAGATCGACTGTAAAACCACCTTTTACTTGGCTAAAGATCACTCCATCAACGCGTGCACCAGCATTGAATTTTTCCTCCAAACGGACCCAACTTTCTTCGCGCCGTGCTTTTTCACGCGATAAAACAGCTTCACCCATCGCATTTTCAATGCGTTCAATGTAAACTTCAACTTCATCGCCAACTTGCAAAGAACCGTCTTTTGCTTTAGCTCCAAATTCTTTGAGAGGAATACGTCCTTCGACTTTAAGACCAGCATCAATAATGGCCATGTCTTTTTCGATTGCAATAACACGACCTTTAACAACAGATCCTTCATTAAGATCATTGGTTTGAAAAGATTCTGTTAAAAGGGCTTCAAAATCCGCTGTTGTGGGATTGTATTGTGACATAAGAACTCCTAATATATACCTTGTGTTATAAGGTATGAGCGCTAGGTTAGTGTTAACATAAGCAACTCCCTGCCTTTCTCCTTGAATAAAGGAAAAAAAGTTAGCGCTAGGCTGGAAGTCACCTTAACGAATTTATCCAATTATATGCATTTTTATGATTGGATCAATAAAACTACATGCAATTTCAAATGTTGCTTCTATACTCAATTCTGACGTATCAAGCAAGTGGGTGTTTTTTGCTGGTTTTAGTGGACTTTGTTTGCGCATTATATCGCGACTGTCGCGCTGTTCAAGTTGAGCTAGGATTTCATGATAATTTGCTTGAACACCTTTTTTTAAAATCTCCTGGTAGCGACGTTTGGCGCGCGTTTGAACATTGGCTAGAACATAAAACTTAATATCGGCATCAGGACAAACAATAGTTCCGATATCACGTCCATCAAGCACACAGCCAGGCAAAACTTTAGCAAAGTTGCGTTGTTTTTCGACAAGAATTTTGCGTACAGCAGGGTTAATCGCTATTTTTGAAGCCGCTTCACCAAGTTCATGAGAAGAAAGAAGGGAAGGATTTAAAGTATTAAAATCAAGTTCTTTAGCATAAATAATAGCATTTTTTTCATCATTAAGAGCTAAATTTTGTTGTAAAAGCGTATGAGCAACACTACGATAAGTAAGACCAGTATCAAGATGGCGAAGACGATAATGTGCAGCAATTTTGCGTGCTAAGGTTCCTTTGCCTGAGGCTGCAGGTCCATCAATGGCAATAACAAAAGGCTTCAAGCGATTTTCCCCCCAAGTTGTTTTATAAAAGGAATAAATTCTGGAAAGCTCGTAGCGATCATTCGTTTATCATCAATGGTAACAGGTTTTTCTGATACAAGCCCAAAAATGAGAAAACACATAGCAATTCGATGATCAAGATGTGTGGAGACATGTCCACCACCCAAACCTTTGGCAGAACCTTTCCCATAAACAATAAGAAAATCTTGACCTTCTTCACAGTCTACGCAATTAATTTCGAGTCCTTGAGCAACAGCAGACAGTCGATCTGATTCTTTTACACGCAATTCTTCAATTCCTAACATCACTGTTTTGCCTTCTGCAAAGGCTGCTGCTACTGCCAAAGCAGGATATTCATCAATCATCGATGGAGCACGTTCTTTGGGCACCATAACGCCTCTAAGAACCGATGATTTTATCCGTAGATCAGCAACATCCTCTCCACCTGTTTGACGTCGGTTCAAAAATTCAATTTGAGCACCCATTTCCCACAATGTTTCGATAAGTCCTATTCGAGAGTTATTTATCAAAACATTTTCAATGGTGATATCAGAGTCTTCTACAAGAAGGGCTGCAATAATTAGAAAAGCAGCAGAAGAAGGATCACCCGGAATATGAATCGTTTGCCCAGTAAGATGGGGTTGACCGTTCAGATGAATCAAATGCGCACCTTCATTATCTTTTTCTATTTCAAGTTGTGCACCGAATGCTTTTAACATTTTTTCCGTATGATCTCGTGTTAGAACTGGTTCAATAACAGTTGTAATGCCGGCGGTATTGAGTCCAGCAAGCAAGACTGCTGATTTAATTTGGGAGGAAGCTATTGGAACACGGTAACGAATCGGATTAGCCATTTTCGGACCATAAAGCGTTAAAGGAAGGTGATCGTCGTGCGTTGCTTCAATTTCAACCCCCATGAGACGCAGCGGATCAAGGATACGTCCCATTGGACGTTTAGAGAGAGAAGCATCACCAATAAAGGTTGTTTTCATATGATATGGACCAACCATTCCCATAACCAAACGAGCACCCGTTCCAGCGTTTCCAAAGTCTAAAGGTTTTTGTGCAGCTAAAAGGCAACCATTCCCTGTTCCTCGTATGGTCCAGAAGTCATCTTTTTTAATAATACAGGCACCCATAGCTTGCATAGCAGCAGCTGTATTGAGTACATCAGCGCTTTCAAGTAATCCATGAATATGTGTCTCACCACTTGCTAATCCTCCCAATATAAGAGAGCGATGAGAGATTGATTTATCTCCTGGTATTTTAATTTTTCCAGAGAGACTACTCGATTTATAGGTGGTTATAGGGATTGCTTTTTGCATGGAAATTCTATTTAATTCTATCTAACTTTTATGAAATTGTGCATCCTTTAGCACATGCTTTAAAAGACGTCATGAAAAAATCACTGTGGAACAGTGTATTTATCTTTGACAAAGGCATTATTTTTCGATTAAGCACCATAAAATTTATCTTTTAATGGAATAATAGTTAATCAAAGAGGCACGGTTTATGGCAAAACAAGAACTTGGAACTAAACGTGTTGATCCAGAAACAGGAAAAAAATTTTACGATCTAAATCGCGATCCTATTGTGTCGCCCTATACAGGAATTTCTTATCCGCGTTCTTACTTTGAAGTTGCAGCAGCTGAAGCGAACAATGAGGAAGACGTTGATGCTGAAGAGCTTGATACAGCACTTGAAAAATCTGCTTTTATGCTTCTTGAAGAGGATGATGAGGATTCTAAAGATGACGATCTTCCTGATTTAGAAGATAGTGATGTAGATCTCGGTGATGACGATGATACATTTTTATCTCATGATGATGACGATGAAGATGATGACGTTACTGATATTCTCGGAGGCGGTGTTTCTAATGATGACGATGCTTAAGAGAAGTGAAAGAGGATATCTTTTCCATTGAATGTAAATTCTTCTTGATCTTCAATTTTGATCGTTCTAAAAAGCTGAAATTGTATACTTTCCTTTTGGAAAAATTTGTTTTTATAGGGGCTATAGCTCAGCTGGGAGAGCGCTTGCATGGCATGCAAGAGGTCAGCGGTTCGATCCCGCTTAGCTCCACCAAAAGGACCAGATATTCTATCAAGGGAATTAATTATAGTATCAATTATAATAGAGAATCTGTGCATCAATTTAAAAGATTTATGTGCTATTAAATCATCATTCAAATAGCGCCTGTTCCTTGCATTTTAATGATATTATAACACATTTTTAATCATTTGTTGGATTATAAAATTTTACTGTCGTAACCGTGAAAGTAGATAATTTTTATGCTTTGCACAAATACAGAAAATGATCTGTTTAACTTACGTCTTGTTTTAAAGGACAAAATTTGAATTCCCTTTATCACAATATTTCCACAAAATCATAATAATGTTGGCTATCGATATCTTTTTAAAAGGTACGAAGTATCTAAACGAAGATGAGAGAATAAAATATTAAAATATACTTCTCAATTATTGTGAATCAGAACTTTTTTCGAGTATTTTTAGCCTGATCAGATGTCCTGCCAATTAAAAAATTGCCCACCTTGGGTAGCATCTACCTGCTCAATACTAAGGTATATTCACGTTTAAATAACATATTGAATCAATTAATTTTGTTTCCTTGCCCGTCACAAGCAAGGTTGAGTTGTAAAAGCAAAGTGGCGCCATCATTATATGTGCTAATTCCCAATGTTGCCGATAATTCTTACTTTTGAGAATGTTCATAAAAAACATTTTTAGTCTTTTCTTTCACAGTTTTTATCCACATGCCAATTACGCTTGTTATGTGCAAGCCAATTGTTTTTATTGATTTAACCTCAAGAGATCTGAAATGATAAAACCCTACGCCATTCGAGATTCTTACTTTAATATGATGCTCGAATTGCATTTTTTTTGATTGCTATTTTATACGTTAACAAAGAAAATATTCATGTAATAATCAGCCAGTAATACGCATAATGAAAATAAAAAATGAGATTAAATTTTAAAATTTTTCTTTAATAATCTCTGTTACTTAGACCTGTGCGAAATACCAGAGCCAAATAGGAGACAGTTTCCATTGTAAATTTTTTAAACAAAGGAGGTAAAAATATCGAGAGTGCACTCAAATATATTGTGTATTGCAAAAGCTTTCTGTCTCTTTGGTTTATTCTAAAAAATAACAATTTATTTCATTTGACAATCGGAAAAACGATACAGTTTTACCACGCCATAAGAAATTTGGCTCTCAAATAATTTTACCGCAAAAATTCCCTAATTGAGATTTTCAAAAATCTTCCCTAACGCCATCCACATCTCTTTAATTGCTGTTCATAGAGCCTAGATATCCTTGCCATGCGCTGTGCTGCCTGTGAAAGTGCAGCAGAGACACGCCCGCCACGCGCATAAGCACCATGTCCCATATGATAATTTAAATAAAGGCTATATGCATCATCAAATCTCACTCCATTGCGTTGAACACTTTGGCGATGGTACCAAGCAATAAAATCAGCAGAATCTGCAAAATTCGTACGCCATGCAAAAGATCTGCCCGTAGAGCGAAGATACATTGCCCATGTACTATCAAGCGCTTGAGAATAACCATAGGCTGTCGATTGACGCTTCCATGGAATAAAACCAAGTAGTTTTTTACGTGGAGGACGTGCATTGTGACGAAAGCTCGATTCCATATTAATGGTTGCAAGAATAATAGGCATAGGAATCCCATAGCGCAGTTCTGCACGTTTAGAAGCCTTACCCCAATTGTCAAAAAAACCATTTTTTTGTGCCAAAATAGCACAAGCGTTGTTTGTGTGTATGGGAGTGGTTGTTGCACACCCATCTAGCAGAAACACCAGTGCCCCTAAAAACAAAAGGTGTCGCATATTCCTATTCCTCTCGTTTAAGAAATAAAACAAGATAGAGGTACTAAAAAAGTATTACCAATCAATAAAGAACATGATCTGACTTGTGATATTTAAGAAGCTTGCTTTGCTTTATTCCTCATCAGCAAAACGCAATGTTTGCGACTGAGATAATGTTGTCATTTTTGTTGGTTCGGAGTGATTCTCTTTTAATTCGACAGTTTCAATGCGATTTGCTCGTTTCATAATTTTGGAGGACGATATCAAAATTCCCTCTATATCTTCACCTGCTTTGTGAAAGTGCTTCTGTAACGCACGAACACGCGTATCCATTCGTCCAAAATCTTCCATCAATTTTGCTACTTCTGATTGAATTAAATGCGCTTGTTCACGCATACGTGCATCTTTCATAATGGTTTGTACCACTTGGACAGAGAGCATCAACAAAGATGGTGAAACAATAATCACATGGGCTCTATTGGATTTTTGTACCAGTGCTTCAAAGTCCTCATAAATTGTTGCAAAAATCGATTCAGATGGCACAAAAAGGAAAGCAGTGTCATGGGTTTCTCCAGGAATCAAATATTTTTGTGCAATATCACGAATATGGACCTCCATATCGGTACGAAATTGGCGTTCTGCCTCTTGACGCTCTTGCGCTGATTCTGCCTTACGCATAGCATTCCAAGCCTCCAGAGGGAATTTAGCATCAACAACAAGAGAAGGGGCTTTATTGGGCATATGAATGAGACAATCTGGGCGCTTTCCATTGGAAAGAACAGCCTGAAAAGCATAAGCATTTGTTGGTAAGGCATCGGCAATAATTGCTTCCATCCGCCCCTGACCGAAAGTACCACGTGTCTGCTTATTGCTTAAAATGGACTGCAACTGAACAACTTGTCCCGTAAGCGATTGAATATTATTTTGTGCCGCATCAATTACTGCTAAACGCTCTTGCAAACGATTCAAATTTTCATAAGTGGATTTGGTCTGTACCTGAAGTGTTTGGCCTAAGCTTGTTGTCATCCCATTGAGTTGCTCACTAAGTGATTTATTCAATTCAGCCTGCCGTTGACCAAAAATTTCCGCCATCGTTTGCATTCTGCCTTGCATTTCAGCTTGTGTTCTCAGCAAGGTAGCCATCTGCATTTGTGCCTCCCGTGCGCGTTCAGCAATTTCATTTTCCAAAAATGCTTTTTTTCGATGAGAATGTACCAACATAAAAAATGCCAAACAGACAAGTAAAAATAAAAGCAAAAGCATTAGCTTAGAAAAAAACTCACCAGTGAGTATGGAAAAAAACGAATCAAACATAAATTGTAATATAACGCTCTTATTGTAAAAAAACGCAAGAATCCGTTATTCAATATTGACCAATAACAAACCATTGATTAATCTCTACTTATGCCAATGAGATCTTTAGTTACTTTACCTGATCCGATTTTACGGGAAGTGTCCAAACCCGTTGACCAGGTCGATTTAGCTCTCCAAAAACTTGCGGATGATATGTTGGAAACCATGTATAATGCTAAGGGCGTTGGTCTTGCTGCTATTCAAATTGGTATACCGCTACGTATATTGGTTATAGATGTCTCTGGAAATTCTGAAGATGAGCAGAAAAAACCATTTGTTATTATCAACCCTGAAATTTTATGGCTTTCAGATGAGCGTAATATTTATAAAGAAGGTTGTCTTTCTATTCCTGACTATTTTGCAGAAGTTGAACGTCCTAAACGCCTTCGTGTTCGCTATCAGAACCGTGAAGGAAAACAAACAGAAATTGAAGCAGACGATCTCTTGGCAACTTGTTTGCAACATGAAATTGATCATTTAGATGGGCGCCTTTTTATTGATTACATTTCAAAGATCAAACGCGATATGGTGATACGAAAATTTAAAAAACGCGCAAAAGAAAAAAACATGCAGGAAGCAGTTTTGTAATGGCTTTACGATTAAGTTTTATGGGAACACCAGATTTTTCTGTTCCTATTTTACATGCTTTATTGGATGCAGGTCATGATGTTGTTGCTGTTTATAGTCAACCCCCTCGCCCAGCAGGACGTCGAGGACTTAAATTAATCCCTTCACCTGTTCACAATGTAGCAAAAGAGAAATCTATTCCTATCTTTACGCCACAAACACTCAAAACAATCGAACAACAGGAGCAATTTGCAGCACTTTCTGTTGATGTTGCTATTGTGGTAGCTTACGGACTCCTTTTACCCAAAGCTATTCTCGAAACACCGCGTTTTGGTTGTTTTAATGCCCACGCTTCACTCTTACCACGTTGGCGTGGTGCTGCACCTGTTCAACGAGCAATTATGGCTGGTGATAAAGAAACAGGTATTATGATCATGAAAATGGATGAAGGACTTGATACGGGACCCATCGCTCTTTCTCGCTCCATCCCCATTACTGATAACACCACCACTACTGAGCTTTTAAACAAACTTTCACATATTGGCGCAGAACTTATGATAGAAACCCTATCAACTCTTGAAAAAGGACAACTTAAACTGACCCCACAATCAGAGACAGGCATCACCTATGCTGCCAAAATCAAAAAGGAAGAGACCCGCATTGATTGGACAAAACCTGCAGAGTTTATTCATAGGCATATCCGTGCGCTCTCTTCTTCTCCTGGTTGCTGGTGCAATATGAATATTGGGGGACGAGAAGAACGTGTAAAAATTCTTGATAGTCGCTTAACAACAGGTCCTTCTCTTGAAATTGGACGGATCGAACCAGATTCTTTGATTGTCCATTGTGGACAAGGGCGGATAGAAATAACCTCTCTCCAAAGATCGGGTGGTAAAATCCTTGATAGCGCAACCTTTTTGCGAGGTGCTCATATTTCTGCTGTTTTTTAAGATGCCACGTTTTAAACTCACTCTTGAATATGATGGTTCAAATTATGCTGGTTGGCAGCGTCAAGCAAAACTTCACACTGTACAAGGAGCTCTTGAACAAGTAATCTTTTCCTTTAGTGGACAACAATTGACTATAACAACAGCAGGAAGAACCGATGCGGGCGTACACGCTACGGGACAAGTTGCGCATGTTGATTTCATAAAAAACTGGCATCCCCATACTGTACGTGATGCGCTCAATGCTCTTTTACGTAAACAGGGAGAAGCGATTTCAATCTTAAACGTACAAAATGTCCCTGATGACTTTGATGCACGATTTTCCGCTGTAAAACGCCATTATCTTTTTAAAATTCTTAATCGTCGCTCTCCACCAGCCTTAAATGCCAAACGCGTGTGGTGGTTGCCAAAGCCTCTTAATGCTGAAGCCATGCATGAAGCTGCTCAAAAGCTTGTAGGAAAACATGATTTTACCACTTTCCGTTCAGCTCATTGCCAAGCCAAAAACCCTATTCGCACCCTTGACCGTTTGGATGTTCAAAGAGAAGGTGAAGAAATTTTCCTTTATGCGCAAGCTCGTTCTTTTCTTCATCATCAAATCCGTTCATTCGCAGGAAGCCTCATGGAAGTGGGTATTGGACGTTGGACAGCTCAAGATCTCGAAGCGGCTCTTCATGCTAAAGATCGTAAACATTGTGGTGTTGTTGCTCCTCCTTCAGGTCTTTATTTAACCAAAGTAGAGTATTAATTATCCTTCAAGAGTGAACGTCTTAAAAATCATCAAGGCAGTTTATAAAAAGAACGAATTTCTTCAAAAGCTTCTGCTGCTGTATTGACAAATTTCACAAAATTAACATCAGTAGGAGAAATTGTACCTTGTTCAGACAGATACTCAAAATTGATAGTATTGCTCCAAAATTCTTTGCCAAACAATAAAATTGGTACCTGTTTCATACGCCCCGTCTGTACTAAAGTTAGCGTCTCAAACAATTCATCCAGAGTCCCAAATCCTCCAGGAAAAATAGCTAATGCTTTCGCTCGTACTAAAAAATGCATTTTGCGCATCCCCAAATAATGAAAATTGAAACACAAATGCGGCGACACATACGAATTAGGCTCTTGCTCATGTGGTAAAATAATATTCAAACCAATCGTTGGGGCACCAACATCACAAGCACCACGATTTCCCGCTTCCATAATTCCTGGTCCGCCCCCCGTAACAACCACAAATTCACGATATTCTGTCGTAGCAGAATAAAGTGAGCACAAACGCGCAAATTCTCTCGCTTCATCGTAATAATGTGACATAGCACGCAAATTTTTCTTTTGTATTTCATTTTTTGCAGCCCACGCTGCTTGCCCAGATTCAGGAATACGCGCACCACCAAACAAAACAACTGTTGATTGAATATCATATTCTTTAAGGGTTATTTCCGGCTTTAAAAATTCAAGACCAATACGTTGTGAGCGCAACTCTGGACGCATCATAAAATCTTGATCGATATAGGCTAAACGATAAGTAGACGAACGCATTTGTGCTGAATTAGAGATTTTATGTACTTTTTGTAGAGCATCCTTCGTATGGAGAAGTGGTGTCCAATTTTCTTGCTCTCCTTTTCTTTTTTCTTTACAGCCTTTTTTCATGCACCTATCCTACTTCCTCATCGTTTTATTGACTGAACACATTTCTTCGCGTAGTTCATAGAGAATAAATCTTGAAGCTTTCAACTTGTTTAACGGAACTCTCGTCATGACCCATCTCACACAACTTGAAATGATTATTGAACAAGCTTTTGACAATCGCGATTCCATCAACACTACCACAAAAGGTGAAATCCGTGAGGGTGTCGAACATGCATTGAACCTTCTTGATAAAGGTGAAATCCGTGTTGCAGAACGACAAAAAAATGGACAATGGCATGTTCATCAATGGTTGAAAAAAGCGGTTTTGCTCTCTTTTCGACTTAATCCTATGCAAATTATCACTGGTGGAATCAATGGAACACATTGGTGGGATAAAGTTCCTTCAAAATTCTCTGGTTGGCAAGAGGCAGATTTTAAAAGTGCTGATTTTCGTTCCGTTCCTGGAGCCATTGTACGTCATTCTGCTTACATTGCACCCAACGTTATATTGATGCCATCCTTTGTTAATCTTGGTGCTTTTGTCGATGAGGGTACAATGGTTGATACATGGACCACCGTTGGTTCTTGTGCACAAATTGGTAAACATGTCCATCTTTCTGGCGGTGTTGGTATTGGAGGTGTTTTGGAACCACTGCAAGCAAATCCAACAATCATTGAAGATCATTGCTTTATCGGTGCTCGCTCTGAAATTGTTGAAGGCTGTATTATCCGTGAAGGTGCTGTTTTGGGAATGGGCGTCTTTATTGGAAAATCTACAAAGATTATTGATCGTACAACAGGTGAAATTTTTATCGGTGAGGTACCTGCCTATTCAGTGGTTGTGCCAGGTTCTTTCCCTAGAAAACCTTTACCAAATGGTGAAGCAGGACCAAGCCTTTATTGTGCCGTTATTGTAAAACGCGTTGATCAAAAAACACGAGAAAAAACATCCATTAATGATCTTTTACGTTCTTAAACACAATATTAATTCATAATAATATTTCATCGTTTTTTTTACTTAAATAATAACCTCGAATACAAGAATTCTCTCAAGTGATAAGGACTGTCATAATATTTTGAGCTTAAAAAGAGTATGATAGGTGCGCTTTGCACCTTTATGACGCGTAAAGACGGTGATGCCAAATGGATTTTATATCATTCACAGTGTATGTTACTTTATATTTTTCATAGCCCCTATTGTGAAATGGAATTTGATGCATTGAGTGATGATTCACTAAAACAAGCACACCAATATACAACATAAATGTATTTCGTTTAAAGCATTCTGTTTTACGTGAGAAGCATGACACCATTACGCAATACACAAAAACATGAAGCACAGCGCAATTCTATTTAAAAGTGTTCTTTAAGCACCTGAACCAATCAACAAAAGCAAAAGCGCAATCAATGAGAGACAGTACTCCTTTTTTCATTATTTGTTCATTTTGAGCGCTTGAATAAATGCCGATTGTGGAATTTCTACTTTTCCAAATTGGCGCATCCGCTTTTTGCCTTCTTTTTGCTTTTCCAAAAGTTTGCGCTTACGCGTGACATCACCCCCGTAACATTTCGCTGTTACATCTTTACGCAAAGCACGAATTGTTTCGCGCGCTATAACTTTACCACCAATAGCCGCTTGAACTGGAATCTGAAACATATGCTGGGGAATAAGATCTTTCAGTTTTTCACACATGGAACGTCCGCGCTTTTCTGCAATCGTGCGGTGCACAAGCATAGACAATGCATCTATAGACTCTCCATTTACCAAAATAGACATTTTAACTAAATCCCCTTCTGCATAATCTGCCATCTGATAATCAAAAGAAGCATAACCCTTTGAGATTGATTTTAGCCGATCATAAAAATCAAAAACAACTTCATTCAGTGGTAAATCATACGTTACCATAGCACGGGTTCCAACATAGGACAAACCAGCCTGTATCCCCCGCCGTTCTTGGCATAGTTCTAAAATTGACCCAAGATAATTATCAGGAGTCATGATTGTCGCCCGAATCCATGGTTCTTCGATTGAAGAAATTTTAACCACATCAGGCATATCCGCTGGATTGTGCAACTCTTTAACAGAACCATCATTCATATTCATGCGATAAACAACCGAAGGTGCTGTCGCGATTAAATCCAAATTAAACTCACGCTCTAACCGCTCTTGAATAATTTCAAGATGAAGAAGTCCCAAAAAGCCACAGCGAAAACCAAATCCCAAAGCCGCGGATGTTTCCATTTCAAAAGAAAAACTCGCATCATTTAAGCGTAATTTGCCCATGGCTGCACGCAAATCATCAAAATCGGCAGCATCAATTGGAAAAAGACCACAAAACACAACTGGTTGCGCCGGCTTAAAACCAGGCAAAGCATTTTCACAAGGACGGCGCTCTTCTGTAATCGTATCACCAACCCGTGTATCTGCTACTTCTTTGATAGAGGCAGTGATAAAACCAATCTCGCCTGGTCCTAACTCATCAACCTGTACCATTTTAGGTGTAAACACCCCAACGCGCTCAACTGGGTATTTTGCTCCTGTACCCATCATACGAATGGTTTGGCCTTTTTTTAAAGTACCATCTATCACCCGTACCAAAACAATGACACCAAGATATGCATCATACCAGCTATCAACCAACATTGCTTTCAAGGGATTTGCAACATCGCCTGTATGTGGAGGTGGTAATTGTGTAACAATTGCCTCCAAAACATCAGGAACACCCAAACCTGTTTTTGCTGATATTTCTACTGCTTGAGATGTATCAATGCCTATCACATCTTCAATTTGTTCTTTAACACGCTCAGGTTCTGCTGCTGGAAGATCAACTTTATTGAGCACAACAACCAATTCATGGGAATTATCAATTGCTTGATAAACATTTGCTAACGTCTGCGCCTCTACACCTTGGCTTGCATCCACCACCAACAGAGAACCTTCACAAGCTGCCAATGAACGCGAAACCTCATAAGCAAAATCCACATGACCAGGTGTATCCATAAGATTTAAAATATAGGTTTCACCATTCTTTGCCTTATAGTGTAAACGTACCGTTTGTGCTTTAATAGTAATTCCACGTTCACGCTCAATATCCATGGAATCGAGTACTTGTTCTTTCATCTCACGTGTATCAAGCCCACCTGTTATTTGAATCAAACGATCAGCTAAAGTGGATTTACCGTGATCAATATGCGCCACGATGGAAAAATTACGAATATAATTACGATCTATTGTCATATAAGGCGATTTAGCAAAGAATAATACAAAACGCAAAGACCAATTATGCTCCGGCTTCTATCAAAAGAATATAAACCTAAAAAGCTTCTCAAAATACAACTTTTCATAACCTAAAAAATGAGGCTTTTATTTGCTAAATTAAATCCAAAGGTGCTAAAATGATATTTTCACATCTTATTTTATGACTCATATGCTGGATAAACCGGTACCATAACACATTTTGCCAGCCTCAAATGTTGCGATAATCCTTTACACTTGAAAGAGTTTATAAGAGATATGGCTTTCTTGTACAGTTTTTACCCACATGGCCCACCTTCTTGTGACGTGTAAGCAAGTAGATTTGGATTGATTTAACATGAAAACGATTTGAAGTGAGAAAGTTTTACGGTATTCAGAGTTCTAATTCAATGTAAATGATTCTATATTATCATTATAAATCAATGTGTTATAATATTTATATGATGGGCGTTTATATCATTTAGGCTTACAATAAAATTCGCAAGAAATACTTTTTTATTTATACGCAATAACCTGCTTTTTTTAGCAATCTTATATAAAATAACATGAATATCGAGGGCGTTTCTTCTCAATTTTTAAAACTTTAGAAATATGCTCTATTGAGTGATATTTTTATGTAATTTTTATACAACTTCTTCCTCCATCCATTAAAGATAAAAAACACCAATCCTCTTCGATTCATTGGATAACACATTGATTTATAATGATCGTTTATTGTTTTGCAATTTAAATGAAAACTCTGAATATTGCGAGACTCTCTCATTTTAAATCTTCTCATAATGAATCAATCAAATTTTTTGCTTCTCCATTATAAAACAGGACTAGTGTATGGATAAAAACGTTTAAGAAATGAGTAAACATGCCTCTCTCTTTCAAATGCCAAAGGCTGTCGTAATATTGAGAACTGGCAAAGAAAATGCTAGTGCCTTCTATTTTAAGATGCTCTGTGGTTTTTCTATACTTCACGCGAACCGTTAATGAATATGATGTATATTAAGAAAATTGTCTTTTAAAAAAACACGTTAATATACAACATTATGGGAGGCTGCTTTAGGTGTTCTATTTTACGTGAAAAGCGTGATCCCATGAAATAACAAAAGGAATAACGTGCAACGGTGCGTAATTTCTATTGTTCAAAAAAATTACCATGGATGTTTTTGAAAATTGTAAAGCTAAATTTAACAATAACAGTAAAGATGAGAGTTGTTTTTTGTCTTTACCACTTCATGCTTTAACTCAATGAAGGTTGACTTCCCGTTTCAGAGGTTAAGCAGACAGATAAATATTATTGCTCCAATTTGCCATACAAAAGCTGAAATAACTTATAAAGCCTCCTTTTCTTCATATTAAAAAAAGCCTCAAAAATGAAAACTTTGCAAGCAAAAATCTCATGTAATAAAATTATAACAGAAAAGGTGCATAGCTAATCAATTTTTTCAATTGCTTTATTTTTTTTTACGCCATTGTGAAGGTTGTACTTCAGCCACAATGATCCCAATCAGAATAAGCAAGCCACCTAATAATGCTAACGGGGATAAATGCTCTCCAGCCAAACGCCCAACAATACCAGCCCATACAGGTTCACCTGCGTAAATGAGTGTTGCACGTGTAGGGGAAATAGACTTTTGTGCCCAATTCATAGCCAATTGAATGATGGCACTCATTAATGCCAATCCGATGCCAATACTAAACCATACCCACGAAAATTCAGGAATGCTTTCACCCATCAAAGGCATACAAGAAAATGAAAAAAAACCACTAAAAAATAACTGGATAATGGTCACACGCCGACTATCAACCTTATTGGCAAAAATTCCGATGAGTATGACTTCTCCAGCAATCGCTAAAGCGCCTAACAAAGTCAAAATTTCGCCTTTTGAAAAATCAAAATTCCCCGGCTTTTGTCCTGAAACAAGAACAAGCCCAATAAAAGCGAAAACAATACCAACCCAACAAGCAAAACGGGGAGGTTTTTTAAAAACAATCCATTGCAAGATTGGAACCATCGGTACATAAAGCGCTGTAATAAAAGCCGACTGACTACTAATAATCGTTTGAAGTCCAGCTGCTTGAAAAGCATAACCTAAAAACATGGCTAAACCAATCGCCATCCCAGCGAAAACTTCATAAACCGTTATACCTTTTATAGAGCGCCAAAAAATTGCCCCACATATAAGAGATGCAACAATAAAACGAAATCCAACAAAAAACAGGGGACCACTATAGCGTACCGCAATATGAATGACTAAAAATGTAATACCCCACAATATTGTTGCAGCAAATATTGCCAATTCTGGCTTACTTAATAAAGGATATTTAAGCTGTTTTATATTTGTCATGAAAGACTTTCTCCTCCAATTTTCCGCACAATTTATGAAACAATAAGCGTTCCAACTCCCTGTTCGGTAAACAGTTCTAGTAAAACAGAATGAGGAGTTTTACCATTTAAAATGACAACACCTTCCACACCATTTTGAAGGGCTTTTATACAAGTCTCTACTTTTGGAATCATGCCTCCTGAAATTGTCCCATTTTTGATAAGTTTCTCTGCTTCAAAAACTGTCAATTCTTTTAAAAGTTGGCCCTGTTTATCCAAAACACCAGGAACATCAGTAAGAAATAAAAGGCGTTTAGCCTCTAATGCACCAGCAATAGCCCCAGCAAAAATATCAGCATTAATATTATAGGTTTTTCCATCGCGTCCTGGAGCCACAGGAGCAAGAACTGGTATCATTTCAGAACATGCTAAAAGATCCAGCAATGTGCGATCAACTTCAATAGGCTCACCAACAAATCCCAAATCTAAAACACGTTCAATATTCGAATCAGGATCAATGACAGTTTTATAAGCCTTTTCGGCAAAAACCATATTGCCGTCCTTGCCACATAATCCTATTGCCCATTCACCCTCTGCATTGATGAGAGCAACAATTTCTTTGTTTATGGAACCGGCCAAAACCATTTCAACGACTTCAACGATCCGCTCGTCGGTTACCCGTAAACCGTTTTCAAATCGTGATTCAATCCCCATTTTCATCAAAATTTCAGCAATTTGAGGTCCTCCACCATGAACAACAACAGGGTTAATCCCCGATTGCTTTAATAGAGCAATATCACGCGCAAACGCTCGCCCCAAGGCAGGATTACCCATAGCATGACCACCATATTTTACCACAACCGTTTCATTTTCGTATTTTTGCATATATGGTAAAGCAGACGATAAAAATGCTGCTTGTTTTTCTAAAACATCTACAGCACCGTTTTTAGCATCATCCATTAATAGAGCCTCCTCATCACTTTTTACCATCTCTTAGTGGAATTTAGGAAAAGTAATAACGAAATGAAATAAGAAAACAACTTCCTCAAAAAATTGACAGCGAAAAATTAAACAAAACAGGCGTACAAAACGTTATTATTTTATGATTTTATGTATAAAATTGAAAAGCAAAGTTCTGAAAAAATTTTAAAGTTATGCCGTACATTCGACTCGTTAGTTTACGCTTATGGATACTTAACAATGAATAAGAATATATACAACCATTGATTTTGTAAGGTAAAAACAAAATTTTCTTATAATAATAAAATTAACAGATCACCAAGATAAGAAGTAGATTGACTTAGCACTGTAACCTTATCCAAGAAATTTTTAAGACTATCAAAAATGCCAAAAATAAAATTGGTTATGAGGAATTGATATTTTATTTCAAAAAGATGGATTGTCTAATAGCTTATTTAGCTACTTCTTGGTAGGCTACTACCCTATTTGACAGTTTTAGTATAGGGCTTTTAAAAAGGCATTTTGAGTAAAACAATAAATACAAAAAATGCTGAATGCATAAAGGCAGTTATCATGACACTGGAAATTAGTCACTCAATTGCGTTCCTCTTGTATGGATAAGCCCTTTTTAAAATATCATAGATACTCAAAAATAAGACTTATCCATAAAACTCGTGAAATGTAAAAAACTATCAGCGGCAGGCACTTACCCTAAATTAATCGTTTCTCTCTTTTCTTTTCAAGAAAAAAATGCTTTTCACAGATGATAAGACTATAGAAAGCTTAATTAAAATAACCTTCCAAAAGTTTTTTCTAATCTATTCTGAGAACATTCACATATTTAACCAGAAATATTTTCAAAAAATTCTTTCATACGTGAAAAAAAGCCATGTGATTGCGGTGAGTTCTCATGATTTGAAAGTTTTTCAAATTTTTGCAATAGTTCACGTTGCTCTTGCGTTAATTTCTGTGGTGTCTCAATCGTGATATGGATGTAAAGGTCACCCCTTGCTTGCTGCCGACGCAACATGGGCATACCCTTGCCCTTAAGGCGGAACTGACGTCCATTTTGTGTCCCTTCTGGGATCTTAACACGCGCTTTAACACCATCAAGATCGGAAACTTCAAACTCTCCTCCTAAAGCAGCTGTTACCATTGAAATGGGAACGCGACAGTGAAGATCTGCTCCTTCTCGCTGAAAAAATTCATGCGGTTTAACGGAAAGAAAAATATAAAGATCACCATTGGGGCCACCACGAATACCAGCATCACCCTCACCAGAAAGGCGAATACGCGTTCCATCTTCAATACCAGCTGGAACATTCACGCTCAATGAACGTTTTTTCTCTATGCGTCGTGTCCCCTGACATTTTGGGCATGGATCTGTAATAGCTTCACCACGTCCATGACATGAAGGACATGTTCGCTCAATAGAAAAGAAACCTTGTGCAGCACGCACACGACCAGATCCATGACATGTTCCACAAACTTGCGGCTTAGAGCCCTTTCTCGCTCCTGATCCTTCACAAACATCGCACGTAACGGAACTGGGAATAGTAATTTCTGCAGTTTTTCCTGAAAATACCTCTTCTAAGGTTATTTCCATATTATAACTCAGATCTGCACCACGTTCGCGACCATCACCACGCTTACGGTGCGCACCTCCCATAATTTCGCCAAAAAAATCTTCAAAAATATCAGCAAAGCCACCACCAGAAGCAAAACCTCCAAAGGGATTTGCTCCTCCTTGACTACCGCTATTTTCAAAAGCCGCATGACCAAATCGATCATAAGCAGCACGCTTTTGGGGATCTTTAAGGACTTCGTAGGCTTCGCCAATTTCTTTGAATTTTCGCTCTGCCTCTTTATCCCCGGCGTTGCGATCAGGATGATATTGCATTGCCAACTTACGAAAAGCAGATTTCAACTTTTTATCATCACATTCACGAGTCACGCCAAGAATTTCATAATAGTCAACCTTCATCATGTATTCCTGATAATTTCTCTGTCATCCATCTTTATGGATAAGATTGCTTTTAATTTATATTTTTAGCAACAAAGTTGCAACTCACTCAAATAATAAAGCCCAGCCTTATATTTCAAAGGCCGGGTTTATAAATTAATCAACACATATGCTGACACTATTTCTTCTTATCATTAACTTCTTCAAAATCAGCATCAACAACATCGTCATTCTTTGCTTCTGTTTCAGTGTCAGCGCTCGCTGCTTGTGAAGCTTCATACATAGCCTGTCCAAGCTTCATACTGACTTCAGCTAATTTTTGCATCTTTGTTGTTACTTCTTCAGTATCACTGCCTTCAAGCGCAGATTTCAAATCAGATATCGCTGTTTCAATCTGTCCTTTTTCTTCAGCTGATACTTTATCGCCATATTCACTGAGTGATTTTTCAGTTGAATGAATAAGAGCTTCCGCTTGATTTCTAGCTTCAACACCTTCACGGCGTTTTTTATCCTCAGCTGCATGCTCTTCCGCATCCTGTACCATTTTTTCAATATCAGCATCACTTAAACCACCTGATGCCTGAATACGAATTTGATGCTCTTTACCAGTTCCCTTATCTTTGGCCGAAACATTAACAATACCATTCGCATCAATATCAAAAGTAACTTCAATTTGAGGTATACCACGTGGTGCTGGAGGAATACCAACAAGATCAAATTGAGCCAATAACTTATTATCACTCGCCATTTCCCGTTCACCTTGGAAAACACGAATAGTCACAGCACTCTGGTTATCATCAGCTGTTGAAAAAACTTGAGATTTTTTCGTTGGGATAGTGGTATTGCGCTCAATGAGACGTGTAAAAACACCACCCAAGGTTTCGATCCCCAAGGATAAAGGTGTTACATCTAGAAGCAACACGTCTTTGACATCGCCTTGCAATACCCCCCCTTGAATGGCAGCACCCATTGCAACAACTTCATCAGGATTAACGCCTTTGTGTGGATCCTTACCAAAGAAGCTTTGCACGACTTGCTGAATCTTGGGCATACGTGTCATACCACCCACTAAAACAACTTCGTCAATCTCACCGGCCTTTAATCCAGCATCTTTTAACGCAGCTTTACAAGGCTCGATGGTGCGCTGCACTAAATCGTCAACTAGAGATTCAAACTTTGCTCGAGTCAATTTCATTGTTAAGTGCTTGGGACCTGATTGATCTGCCGTGATAAATGGTAAATTGATTTCTGTTTGCTGTGACGAAGAAAGCTCAATTTTTGCTTTTTCTGCCGCTTCTTTTAAGCGCTGTAAAGCTAATTTATCATTTTTCAGATCAATTCCTTGCTCTTTTTTGAATTCATCTGCAAAATAACCAACCAAGCGCATGTCAAAGTCTTCACCCCCTAAAAACGTATCTCCATTAGTTGATTTAACTTCAAAAACGCCATCTCCAATTTCAAGTACTGAAATATCAAATGTACCACCACCAAGGTCGTAAACAGCAATTGTTTTTCCGTCTTTTTTATCCAAACCGTAAGCTAAAGCAGCAGCAGTCGGCTCATTAATAATCCGTAAAACTTCAAGTCCAGCAATTTTACCCGCATCTTTAGTCGCTTGACGTTGCGCATCATTAAAATAAGCCGGAACAGTAATAACCGCTTGTTCAACTTTTTCACCCAGATAAGATTCAGCTGTTTCCTTCATCTTTTGCAAAATCATAGCCGAAATTTGCGATGGAGAATATTTTTTCCCCGCTTCTTCAACCCATGCATCACCATTGTCACCTTTAACAATTTTATAAGGCACAAGCGCTTTATCTTTTTCAACCATAGGATCATCAAAACGACGTCCTATCAAACGTTTAACTGCAAAAACTGTCCCTTCAGGATTTGTTACCGCCTGCCGTTTAGCAGGCTGTCCAACAAGCCGCTCTCCCCCATCAGTAAAGGCAACAACGGAAGGTGTTGTTCGTGCTCCTTCTGAGTTCTCGATAACCTTTGCGTTTTTGCCATCCATAACAGCCACACAAGAGTTCGTTGTCCCCAAATCAATACCAATTACTTTTGCCATATTATAATCTCCATTCAGCAAGCTACCTCAACCTTCATAAAGCATCTTTTTAAGACAGCTCCTCATAACACTCAAAACCCATATATTGCTTCAAGCAACATAAAATAATAATAAATTGCAAGTCGCAATAAGCCTTGTTGCCTCGTATATAAGAACAGGCTTTTATTGCTACAAGAGAATAATGAGAGAAACATCTCCAAAATAAAAAATTTATTTTAAAATAGGCGCTCTAATGACCCATAAATACCATATTTATGAGAGACTTGAGATTATAATATATTTTTCTTGCAATTCTCAATAAATATATCTTTCTATAAAAATTAAAAGAACAAAAGAGTGATTGCACTCTCGCTCTTGATCTTCTCATCATTAATAAAATGATACTCACGTAAAAGCTTTTTAAAAGGCGAATAATTTATATCACGAATATTATAAATTTTCCTTGGACTAAAATAGTCATCATATCTAATGCTCATATCAGTAGAAGTATTATCTATCGATATCCTTTCAAAAATTCTCCTTTTAACGCTCTCATTGTTTACTGCTATTTGAAAGATATGCTTTAAACTCACCTAAAGCGTTTTTTCTTAACTATATAATTTTGAACTTTGAAAATATATAAAAATGCCTCTGTATAAACGCTTTAAAATACCAAGAGATGTCGTAATATTAAAAATTGGTAAAGTGGTTTATAATTGTTCTGTATTATATCTTTATTAAGTAAAATAGTAGTGCATCATAGATTTTATACCATTTACAAATACTATTATGAGGTGAATACGGAAGCATTGAGAGGTGTGTTGTCATTGTAAACTTTATTGTCTTCCTTTAAAATCCAAGAATTCTATGATTTTTATTCTCATATTCAAATCAATTTCATTTTAGCATTTCTTTCTTTTATTTTAAATAAAAGCTCTGCTAAAATAAAAAGCTATTCAAAGTGAGAATCTTATGAAGGAGGGTAAATCAATGATGACATCTATTATTAAGAAAATAACAAATCTTATCTTTAAGAATATAATACATACACAATATTCATACAAAAAGCTTATCATAAATATCGTGTGTGCTCTTCTCTTTGCTAGTGTAACCCTGCCAGCAAGTGCTCAGCAATATAAACTTGGCGACATAGAAATTCTCAATCCTTGGACACGCGAAACACCTGAAGGTATAAGAGTTGGTAGCGGTTATCTCTACATTATTAATCACAGTAATACCCCAGACCGTTTGATTTCTATTTCCACAAACGGAGTAAAAACAACAGAGATACACTCTATGGCTGTCGTTAATGATATTATGAAAATGGAAAAAATGCACAATGGCATTGAAATTCCGGGAAATGGCGAAATCACGCTTAAGCCTGGCGGTGATCATATTATGTTTATGGGGCTTTCACAACCATTCAAGTTAGGTGATAAAATTAGCGCACAATTGACATTTGAGAAAGCAGGAACGATTGATGTTGATTTCTCTGTAAACGCTATGAAAGCACCATCACCTTCTAAATCCTCTCATAGGCACTAGGCTCCTTGTTTTATAATACACACTTTTAAGAAGAAGCGTGAAATTTTTGTACGCTTCTTCTTTTTCTGTTTAATGCCATCAGTAACAAATTCTCCCCTTTAATGAATTAACTATGGTCAATTTCAGGAATACGTAAAACTTGTCCAGGATAAATTTTATCGGGAGATTTTAGCATTGGCTTATTGGCTTCAAAAATAAATGTGTTTTTATTACCTTGCCCTTTTCCATAAACCTCTTCAGCAATTTTCCAAAGATTATCACCAGATTTAACCTCATATAAGCGAGAAGGTTTTCTAGGCGTTGTATTTGTAACCTTTAATTGATCAACATCTACAGAAGAGATACCTTGTGAATTGCCAACAACCAGCAGTGCTTTTTCAAGTGTTTCCCTGTCTGGAACTTCACCGCTTAAAATAGCTTTACCGTCTTCAACTTGAATATTGACTTTTTCTGTACCGAGTTGAAAATGATCAAATGCTCTCTTAAAATCTTTTTCTTTTGGGTCATGGTCCCCAATATCTAACTTTTCCCCTACAGTTTTAATAAAATTAAAAAATCCCATTACGACCTCCTTTCGTGTAGCAGAAACAAATTTTTGTGCATATATTGCCACATTCTTTTCTTTGCTCTTAAAACACATAGGCAGATTTTCTAAACTTCAACAATCAAAACTACATCTGTTCAATTATGAGACAAATACAATAATAAACTTTGTAATAAACCTTGTTAAAAAAGCCTTTATGAAAATTTTCTCTCAAATGAAGGGATCTTAATAGACGTAGAAACATTATAAATTATGAAAGCAAAACAAGATTTTACAGTAATGACAAAAGGTTTTTTACTTTGCTACAATTTGTATCATATTTGTTTTGCAAAAAAAATATGAACTCCCATATAAATAAGTGTGGGTAATTTGCTACCACAGCAATAGAAAGGTCTAAGAAACCATGAAAGATACACCAACAATCACGCAAACGATTGTACTTGTTGATGATGATCGCAATATTTTGACATCTTTATCTTTTGCGCTTGAGACAGAAGGCTATCGGGTTGAAAGCTATACAGATGGAGCATCTGCACTCAAGGGTCTCACACTTCACCCTCCACACTTAGCTATTTTTGATATTAAAATGCCCCGAATGGATGGGATGGAACTCTTGCGTCGTTTACGTCAAAAATCTGATCTTCCAGTTATTTTTCTCACCTCTAAAGATGATGAAATTGATGAATTATTTGGTCTCAAAATGGGAGCTGATGATTTTATTACTAAACCTTTCTCCCAACGTCTTCTTATTGAACGCGTGAAAGCTATTTTGCGCCGTTCTAATGCACGTAACCAACCGCTTTCTACAGGAACTTCTTCCACCTCTTCTCTCAAACGTGGAGATCTTGTAATGGATCAAGAACGCCACACCTGTACATGGAAAGATAAACCTGTTATTTTAACCGTTACGGAGTTTTTGATTCTGCAAACCTTAGCACAAAGACCAGGAGTTGTAAAAAGTCGTGATGCTTTAATGGATGCTGCCTATAGTGATCAAGTCTACGTAGATGATCGCACCATTGATAGTCACATTAAACGTCTGCGTAAAAAGTTTAAACAAGTGGATGATGATTTTGCAATGATTGAAACACTTTATGGTGTAGGTTATCGTTTCCACGAGGTATAAAACTACTTTGTCGCAAAAATTTGAACGGCCATCAAATCGATGACAGACAATTCTCAACTGGAAACTTTACAAAAAACAACTGTTAATGGTACATCCTCAACGCCATTTCTTATGTTTGCCCGTTTGCATCTTCGAACACAACGTCTCTTTAGACAATTGCTTTTTTCCAGCCTCACACGTCGTATTGTTATATTAAATATTGCTGCCCTTGCTGTTTTAGTTACAGGCATTTTATACCTTAACCAATTTCGCGATGGTTTAATTGAAGCAAAAATTAAAAGTTTATGTACCCAAGGAAAAATTATTGCTGGAGCTATTGCTGCTTCTGCAACAGTAGATACAAATTCTATCCTCATTGACCCCCAAAAACTCTTAGAGTTACAAACTGGTGAAAGCGTTACACCCGCCCCTCAATCAACCGATTCTTGGGATTTCCCTATTAACCCTGAGCAAGTTGCCCCTCTTTTACGGCGTCTCATCACCCCTAAAACGACAAGAGCACGTATCTATGATCGTGATGCTACTCTCCTTCTTGATTCGCGCGTTCTTTATTCTAGTGGAGAAGTTTTTAGTTATGATTTACCCCCACTTAAAACAGAACAAAGCATGTGGGATCGCCTTACTTCATGGTATTCAAGCACATTTTATGGCAAAGGTATTGCTCTTGACAGAGAACAAACAAAAACCAGTGGTATTGCTTATCCAGAAGTGTACCGCGCATTAAACGGATCTCTTGCTACGGCTAAAAGACGCAACAGACAAGGTCAATTAATTGTTTCTGTTGCTGTTCCTGTACAACGCTATCGCGCAGTGGTTGGAGCTCTTCTTCTTTCAACCACTGGTTCTGATATTGATAACATTGTAAAAGGTGAAAGACTGGTTATCTTTAAAGTTTTTGCCGTTGTAGGCAGCGTACTTTTGGTTCTTTCTCTCTTTTTGGCCCATACGATTGCCCATCCATTAAGTAAATTATCTGCCTCGGCTAATCGAGTGCGTAATGGCAATAATCAGCGTGTAGAAATTCCTGATTTTTCAATGCGTGAAGATGAAATTGGCCACCTTTCAACCTCTATTCGTGATATGACTAATGCCCTTTATATGCGTATTGAAGCCATTGAGCGCTTTGCTGCTGATGTAAGCCACGAATTAAAAAATCCTCTCACCTCCCTACGCAGTGCTGTTGAAACTCTCCCTCTGGCTAAAAATGAAGAAGCACAAGAGAAATTGCTTGAAATTATTCAACATGATGTGCGCCGTCTTGATCGGTTGATTACAGATATTTCTGATGCATCGCGGCTCGACGCAGAGCTTGCACGAGAAACCGCAGAGATTGTTGATATGACACCGCTTTTGGAAAGTCTTGTTCATGCTGTTCAGGAAGTGTATCGTAATACGCAAACCATTGATATAAGCCTTAATATTGTCCCACGTCCTCATGGAAAAGCCTATCTTGTATTGGGACATGAACTCCGTTTAGGGCAAGTGATTTCAAACCTTCTTGAAAATGCACGTTCTTTTATTCCTCGGAATCGTGGCAAAATTTGCATTACTATGAAAAGTCATGCTTCAACCCTTATTTTAACCATTGAAGATAATGGCCCAGGTATTCGTTCAGAAAATATTGAACGTATTTTTGAGCGTTTTTATACAGATCGACCAAACGAAGATGCTTTTGGACAAAACTCTGGACTTGGCCTTTCTATTAGTCGGCAAATCATCGAGGCTCATAATGGGACAATTACAGCCGAAAATATTATTGATCTTACACTTGGAAAGTGTAAAACTGGTGCACGTTTTATTATTATGCTTCCCCTCGCTAAATAAATCTTTTATCCAAAGTAAAATGCATGACAACAGAATGTGAAATACTCCACGCAAATTGCCTTCAATTGGGCGGTAAGGGGCTGTTAATTATAGGTCCATCGGGATCAGGAAAATCAACCCTTACCCTTTCTTTGCTCGACCGTGCTGAGTGGTCAAAACGTGAAGCGAAGTTTATCAGTGATGATTATACAATGTTGCGTGCGGAAAATGGAAAACTTCACGGATACACTCCTGATAATTTAGAGGGCGGTATCGAGATTCGTGGCGTTGGTCTTTATATGATAGAATTTGAAAAGCACACAACTATCGATTGCGTTATTTTTCTCGGTCCGGAATATGAACGTTTTTCCACAAATAAAACTTTTCAATTTGAAGATTTGCATATTCCTCTTTTAAAACTTCCCTCTCTTCGTGAAGCCGATTGTACAGCCATTTGTCAAGCTATTGAAGCATTTTTGTTTAGAAAAATATGGCAAAAATCTGTCTAATTTTTTCTAAAGATAAAAAAATCACAATTTTTGCCTTTTTTTTGCAAATTTTTCTTGGCAGCAAGACAAAGCCTTGTAAAATGTCTTTCCCACCAATATGGTCGGATCTTATTAGTTAACAGGAGTTTGCGTAAATGATTGGACTCGTGCTTGTAACGCACGGTGAGCTGGCTGTTGAATTTTTACATGCTGTGGAACATGTTGTTGGAGCGCAAGAAAAGTTCGCAACAATATGCGTTTATCCTGATGACGATATAGATCAGCGCCGGGGTGATATTATAGCCGCAGTGACTGATACAGATACGGATCATGGCGTAATCATATTAACAGATGTGTTCGGTGGAACACCATCAAATATAGCTATTCCTGCTATTGAAAAAGGACGCGTTGAAATGATTGCGGGTGTTAATTTGCCCATGCTTATTAAACTGATTTCTATTCGCAAATGTCCTGATATTTCATTATCAGACGCGTTAAGAATAGCACAAGAAGCAGGACGTAAATATATTAATGTACCAAGTATGATTTTATAGCGGATAATAAAATACCAATGTTTTCCAAAGATACCCTCCCATGTATAAGTCGTCATTTCAATATCTGTAATAAACGTGGGTTGCATGCACGTGCTTCTGCAAAATTTGTACAAACTGTTGACAATTTTAATGTTACTGTTGAAGTTGAAAAGGATGGAAAAATCGTTGGCGGATCATCAATTATGGGACTTATGATGCTAGCGGCTTCATCCGGTTGCAACCTCACCATTCGTGTTTCAGGACCAGAAGCAACAGATGCTCTTAATGCTCTTGAAAAGCTTATCAATAATAACTTTGGAGAAGAGAACTAAAACTTCTCACAAAAAAAGAAGTGTGATCATCCCTAAGATAAAAAGAGACTTCTTCTAATAATTATTTTGTTAACTTCTTCGTTTTTTCTTAATAATATCTGAGTTCATATTCGTTTAAATTGGCCTTGGATTTATCGTAGGTATAAATACTTGTAGCAATTGTGTTATACATAATATCTGTATGAGTTTTCTTTTCCATTGTTATTTGATGAATTTGCATGTTTGTTAAACATTAATGGCTGTCGCCACGTTTAAAACACATAATTAAATGTTTATAGAGATATGCTTAAAGTGGCTTTGAATCTCTTTTTGACCGCTGTAAAGATGACCCCACAATCAAAAATCTATCGACTTGCTTTATTTAGGCTGTGTTTATGGAATTGATAATGAAGGCATGAGTGATACTCTAACTCGATATCTTTGCAATAACTTCATGCAAACATGGTTTTTATGAGCATTATTTCAGATTTATAAGCTTTATAAATTCAATTTATAATTATGCTAGCCATTTTTTAGCTCTTCTTTTTCTATATGATTGACTCATTCCTAGTAGAGCAATCCATTATTCATTCATACATCATTGCGCTCGTAGTGATGTTTTCTAATTATAAGGAGATAACATGCAACGTTTGTTTAGTGCACTTCAAATTCCACAAGAAGCAACAAATGCTCTCATATCGCTGCAAAATGGCTTGCCAAATGCGCAGTGGATTAACCCGCAAAACTTCCACATCACTTTATCTTTTTTTGGTGCAATTGAGAACTCTGTAGCAGATGAGATTATTTGTGCCTTTGAAGCAATAAAGCTTCCACCTTTTGCGCTAAAAACGAGAGGTTTTGAAGTTTTTGGTTCAAAAGATGCTCCCCACTCTCTTGTTGTCCGCATTGAACCTTGTGAAACTCTTAATCTTTTACACGAACAGATGCAAAAAATCCGGAGCCGCTTGAAATTAGCTCCTGATGAAAAACAATTTATGCCTCATATCACTCTTGCACGGTTACTCGATATTAGACCTGAAGATCTTCCTGCTTATCTATCTTCTCGAGGTGATTTTTCATTTCTTCCTTTTGAGGTTGACCGATTCGTTTTACTGTTATCACCATCTCCTGAAAGCAATGCTCCTTATATTGTAAAAGGCACTTGGCTACTTCAAAAATAAAGGGTGTTTTTACACCCTTTTAAAACCTTTTTGATGAACTGCTTCAAAATTTGAAGCGGTATATGTTGTAATGCTGTTATCTCGCGTTACAGATGTTTCTGTTGAAACATTTATACCGAATCAGCTTCAACAGAAGCTTCTTTTGCTCCCCCTTTAGCTACACCAACTATCGCTGGACGTAAAACACGCTCACCGATAATGTAACCTGCCTGAACAACTTGTTGAACAGTGTTATCTGGAACATCGGCATTAGGAATTTCAAACATCGCTTGATGAAAATGAGGATCAAATTTTTGTCCCTCTGGATGAATTTTTTGCACCCCATGACGTTCTAATGCTGCCATCATGGCACGTTCAGTCATTTCAACGCCTTCTGCCAATGATTTCAAACCAGCATCACTCTCCTTTGCCCCTTCTGGAATAGCTTCTAAAGCACGATTGAGATTGTCAGAAACCGATAACATATCCCGTGCAAAATTAGCAATGGAATAAGCCTTTGCATCCGCCACATCTCGCATAGTACGGCGTCGAAGATTTTCCATATCTGCAACAAGACGTAAAAGCTGATCTTTCAGTTCTTTATTTTCATCCTGCAAAGACGCTAAAAGATCACTCACTTCATTGCTTTCTTTTTCAACGTCTTCATGTTCCTCTGTTTTATGTGTTTTTAAAAATTCATCGGCTGCCTGTTTAAGTGTATTACGATCAGCTGGATTTTTTAAATCACAATTTTCAAATGAAGCGTCAGTAAATTTGTTTTTTTCATCAGACATAAAAATTTTATTCCTTCATAAGATTCGTTATTCTCGATATCGAAATTCTACAGACAAAAATCAAGGGGTATCGATGTATATAATACAATGAGCTTTTATAGTACAAATACTTACCTGCATCATTTTAACGCAATAACTGTGACACAAGTTGAGCTGTATAATCAACCATGGGCACAATCCTTGCATAATTAAGCCGTGTAGGACCAATAACGCCTAAAGCACCAATGACTCTTTGTTGTGAATCACGATAAGGTGCTACAACTAAAGAAGAACCAGAAAGTGAAAATAACTTATTTTCTGAACCAATAAAAATTCGAACCCCAGAACCTTCATCCGTTAAATCGAGAAGCTGTGCCATACTCTCACGCGTTTCAAGATCATCAAACAAATGGCGTAACCGTTCTAAATCTTCTTCTGCTTTCACATCTTCAAGTAAATTGCTACGCCCGCGAACAATGAGGTGTATTTTATGATCAGCACCTTCTCCTCCCCAAAGAGCTAATCCCGTTTCAACAAGATGATGCGATAAATCATCAAGTGCTGCCTGTGTTTCTGCGCATAAGCGGGCAATTTCCCCTTTAGCTTCACTCAATGTACGCCCTTGGATATGGGCATTGAGAAAATTCGTTGCTTCCGTCAATTGTGCATGGGTAACCCCTTCTGGCAAATGAACAATACGATTTTCAACTTCACCTTGTTGAGTCACCAAAACGGCAAGAGCGTACTCCCTATCAAGGCGCACAAATTCAATATGTTTCAATGTTCCTTCTTGTTTTGTTGCTAAAACAAGCCCTGCCCCACGTGAAAGATCTGAAAGAACTCGGCTTGCTTGAACAAGAAAATGTTCAACCGATTGTGCATGACCAGCCTCTTTGACTTGCATTTCAATATTTTCTCGCTCTTCGTTTGGCAAATCACCCGCTTCCATAAATGCATCAACAAAAAAACGTAAACCTGATTGTGTCGGCATTCGACCCGCAGAAACATGTGGTGCATAAATCAAACCGAGATGTTCAAGATCACTCATCACATTGCGAATCGTCGCAGGCGATAATGTCTGTCGTAAAAGCCGCGAAAGATTGCGTGACCCTACAGGTTCACCATCATTAAGATAAGCTTCGACAATATGGCGAAAAATATCACGCGAACGTTCATCAAGATATTTTAGTTCATTATCAATAGTTTTGTGCTTCATCACAATTGTTTCACTACTTTTAAAATCCTCATCTCTTATATAAGTTTTGCCAAGGTTTGGTCAAATAGTCTAAAGTAGTATAAAAATATATTATCCTATTGAGTCGTAAAATGCTACCTTTCAGAGTGATGATTGATAAATTACGCAAGAGGTATTTTTTGTTAGAGTGTGTGAGAAATATTTAAGATAAGAGATGATCTGTAAAGTGGTCTGCTGTAGGGACTTGCCAAGAGAATCTAGATTATTTAAAAACCACTGTAAATAGAAAATTTTACCCTTTAGAGCAAGCAGGAAATTGAAAATTTACCATTAAAATGCTATTATAAACATGTCTTTCATATCTTTGCAAGGTTATCTTCATACAAGATAAAAAATTTTATTGGAATAAAACTATCATAAAACGTGTAAAATAACCATATCATGTAAAATTAAGCAGAATGTGTGTATATGAGTATTTAAGCTAGTTTTAGCACAAAAATAGTTCCCCTTTCATTTTTGGAGAAATCTATATGAGAAGCATAGCAGATAGAAAACTTGTCATTGCTACACATAACACCAGCAAATTACATGAAATCACTACTTTAATTACGCCTTTCGGTTTAATAATACAATCAGCAAAAGAACTGGACTTGCCAGAACCAAAAGAAACGGGAAAAACATTTGAAGAAAATGCTTATATTAAAGCTTTTTCAGCAGCAAAAAAGACAGGACTTCCTGCTCTTTCTGATGATTCAGGCTTAGAGGTAGATGCATTGGAAGGTGCGCCAGGCGTTTATACCGCTGATTGGGCAATTCAAGCCGATGGCACACGTAATTTTCTAAAAGCTATGAAAAAAATAGAAAATGAACTCCAAAAAGTCGGAGCGCGAGAAAAAAGCCAACGAAAATGCCGTTTTATATCCGTCATTTGCATTGCATGGCCTGATGCTCATGCAGATTACTTCCGCGGATGCGTTGAAGGAACATTCATTTGGCCTCCACGGGGAGACAAAGGCTTTGGTTTTGATCCTATTTTTTTACCAGATGGGTATGAAAATACCTTTGGAGAAATGTCAACAGAGCAAAAACACAACTGGAAACGTAATGATCCCCCTCTTTCACATCGTGCACGTGCTTTCAAACTTTTGGCAGAAAACCTTTTAGCATTTTCATGAATGAACCTTTTGGCATTTACATTCATTGGCCCTTTTGTGCAGCTAAATGTCCTTATTGTGACTTTAATTCGCATGTTCGCATCCATGGTGTTGATCAACCACGTTTTGTCACCGCCTTTAAGCGCGAAATAGAAACGCAACACCACAAAATAGGCCCACGCCATATTACAAGTATTTTTATTGGTGGAGGAACCCCTTCTCTTATGGAGCCGCAAACTGTCGATGCCCTATTGCAAGCACTTGCAAAAAAATGGGTAGTCGATGATAAAGTTGAAATTACATTAGAAGCTAATCCATCCAGTGTGGAGGCAGAGCGCTTTCGTGGATACCGTGCGGCAGGTGTTAACCGCTTATCTCTAGGGATACAAGCGCTCAGTGATAAAGCATTGCGCAAACTTGGTCGACTCCATAATGTGGAACAAGCTCTTTGTGCCATTGTTTTAGCACGGCAAATTTTTCCACGTTTATCCTTTGATCTCATTTATGCCCGCCCCGAACAAACCCTTGAACAATGGAAATCTGAACTCGTACAAGCAATTGATTTGGCAGCGGACCATCTTTCTCTTTATCAATTGACAATCGAAGAAGGAACTGCCTTTAAACGGCTTCATGATGCAGGAAGACTTATCCTTCCCCCATCAGAGCTAGCAGCAGATCTGTATCATCTTACCCAAGAAATAACAGCACTGCATGGACTTCCTGCCTATGAAATCTCAAATCATGCAATACCCGGTGCTGAATCAGCACACAATCTTCTTTACTGGCGTTATCACCAATATGCAGGATTTGGTCCAGGAGCACATGGACGTTTCATTGAGCACACACCGAATCATTCCTCTGCCTGTTCAAAAACATTGTCATCACACCTTGAAAACCGCAAACGTTATGTCACAATAAATGAAAAGCATCCAGAACAGTGGCTTAATTTGGTAGAAACAACAGGACATGGCTGTATTGAAACGGAATATTTAACCACTGAACAACAGGCAAATGAAATGCTCCTTATGGGATTACGTCTTTGCGAAGGCTTAGAACTTATACGCTATGAAACCTTAAGTCCTAAACGCATCCCAATGGAAAAACTGATCGATTTACAACACCAAGAATTGATAGAAATGGTGGATAACCAACGCTTAAAAGCGACAACCAAAGGACGTATTGTTCTTGATCACATCATCAGCCAACTCGCAAACTAAAGTTTTTATAACAACATACTTATTTTAATCATAATCATCATTTTTCATAAAAAAGGCCAGATTAGAATATCGTGAGATTCTCTCATTTCAAAACTATTTATAGTAAATTAGTTACCACCATTTCCTTACACCTTAAAAGTAGAGAAGCGTATGGATAAAAGCTATCACAATATTTTGAGCTAGAAAGTGTATGGTGGTCTAACTTTCTTTTTCATAAACGTAAAGATGGTTAGGAACTGTAGACTTTATACACTTCACGGAAAATTTTATACTACACTATTCATAAGCACCGTAGTGGCACGAATGTGACAAGTATTGAGAAAATTGCTACAAGTACGTGAATGCATAATACGATAATGTATTGTTCTTTATAAAATCGTGGCACCATTTAAAGAACTAAAGAAATAAGCATGAAACCATGTATCAATCTCTAATCATTTAAAAATGATATTACTCTAGATAATTTTGAAAACCGTAAAACCGAGTAAAAAAGCACGTTGATTTTCACCTTTATACCTTTATATTTTCCCTCAATCAGGTTGTGGTTGTATGTCTGTTTCAGAGATTACAAAAAATAGATACACAATACTTTTATTCTATTCTGGCATATAAAAGCTGTTGTCGCAAAAAATACCGAACCAATATTTATTTGAGATACGCGGCTGTATGATTGGTATTGATTTATAGATCACAGCAAAATCATGGGCTTTATTAAACAAATAATGCACTCAAATGGCAAATATACCAGATATGAATCGAGATTACTTTGTTAGAAAGCAAAACGATATTAATCCCATATGATCTTACTTGCGTACATGCTTATGAGTATCTGTACGCGTCCTTTAAGGTTATTTTATTAAAAAATTGAGAATAATACTAGGACACTCCTTGGCTAAAGAATTAAACGTACTACTACTAAAGAATTTCTGTGTATCTTTATCATAACCAATATTACAGCTGATTAAATAAGCTCACCTTCTATCTCGTAATGATTTTGCAATGGAAGTTTTTGGGGACAAAAAAGAAGGGGAAAATATATGAAATAAAACAAACTTAAAGCGCATTTCTATGGGCTTTACTCCAAGAGAGGCTAATTGAAACAAAAAGTACCTTTTATGAGAGTGCAGAAACCATATTAAGGCATGAGCTGTGAATGAGTGCATTTATGTTGTACGAATTTTTTACAATAGCAGCATGTTTTTGTGTGTCTCTATAGCTTCACCCTGTCATAACACAATTATGATATAATATTCACTGTTTTCCATATATGATTGCGTATTGACTTCCTTTCTACACTTTAAGAACGAATATTTTTAACCCAATATGGTCTGTAAACAGTTCTACTTCTTAAAGCAGGTCCCACTTGGCTTTCCAGTTATGTAATTTACTTAACTAAAGACTCTACAGGCAAGAATCACAACTTAAGAATATTCATCACTTATTCTAAACCCACTTAATATATTAAGTCTTACGTGTCTCATATTACCACACCTCAAATGGCAATATCTTATGGCACAATAAGATAAAGGTATTTTTGAACCAGCAATCATTTCTTCATGCAAAAAAATCGACAATAAAACGCTCATAAATAGTAGTGAGCGTTTCTACTGCATCAAGAGCTACACACTCATCTACCATATGCATCGTTCGCCCTGGTAAGCCAAATTCAACCACTGGGCAATAATCCTTAATAAATCGCGCATCTGAAGTACCACCAGAAGTGGAACATTCTGGTATATTCCCTGTTACACTTTTAATAGCATTGGATAAAGTTTGAATGAGTCTATCATTTTTGGTCAAAAAAACATCCCCTAAACTTGGAATCCATTCAAGCTGATAAAAGGGATATTGATCATCATTGTTTTTTGATTGCACCAAAGCAAGACGCTTTTTAATTTCCTCCATCAGTGTTTCTTTTGTCCAAAGATTATTGTAGCGTATATTAAAATGAACTGTGGTCTGCGCTGGGATAACATTGACCGCTAAATTACCGGTATCGATGCTTGTTAGCTCTAAATTACTGGGTTGAAAATCCTCTGTCCCTTTATCTAAAGCAGTTTGTGTCAATGCTTGAATAAGCTTACTTGCTAAAGGCAAGGGATTAGCAGCCCGCTCTGGAAAAGCAACATGACCTTGGCGACCTCTCACAGTAATGATACCAGAAAGCGATCCGCGGCGACCAATTTTGATGACATCCCCAACAGTTTTTACACTTGTTGGTTCCCCCACAAGAGCCGCAGTCCATTTTTCGCCTTTTTTTTCTGCCCATTTGAGAAGTTTGATGGTACCATTAACAGCAGGTCCCTCTTCATCACCGGTAATCAAAAAACTTACCATTCCTTTAATGGACCGTTTCTCAAGAACTCGCGCTAGCGCCGCAATAAAACAAGCGATTCCGCCCTTCATATCAACAGCACCCCGCCCATATAATTTCCCCTGATCTATGACAGCTTCAAAAGGTGAATAGGTCCATTCATCCAATGCACCTGGTGGTACGACATCTGTATGACCTGCAAACATAAGATGGGGTCCTTCATTTCCCATTTTTGCATAAAGATTTTCAACATTATCTGTATTTTTATCCGTAAAAATAGGGCGTTCAACATGAAATCCCATTTTTTTCAAAAATTGTTCCAAAGTTGATAAAGCTCCTGCTTCATAAGGTGTAACAGAAGGACAACGGATAAGTCTCTGTAATAGCTGAAGTGGATCTGTAAGAATAGGCATAAGTTCCCCTTCCCATTTTTTATAAATCATCGGAACTTAAGGTTATTACGCCGAATTACAAAAAAGATAAAGCAAAAACATTGAAGACACTCAGCAAACCAAGCTGGGGAGAACAATCGTGCTGAGAGCTTCAATGGCTTCCTCATTATGCATGAGCAAGTACACACTCAACAAAACACTCAATAAAAAGTTCCGTTAAATATTGCCTTCATTGGAAAGTTTTTTACGCCTTTAAATTATATGAATCAAAATTAATTGCTTGCAATCTATGAGCATTTTCCTTCAACCAAGCACGATACGTTTTACTATCAGGACATAGTTCTTCACAAAGAGCCCAAAATCTTGGACCATGATTCATTTCAACAAGATGAGAAACCTCATGAGCAACAACATATTCCACAACTTCTTTTGGTGCCATAACAAGGCGCCAAGAAAAAGAAAGACGCTTATCTATTGAACATGACCCCCAACGACTTCTCGTATCTTTATAACAAATTGATTTGACTTTACTCTCTACTTTATGGGCATAATGTACCACCAAAGGTGTTATAATACGTGCTGCTTGTTTTTTCAAAATGTCAGCAATGCGTCTTGGGAGGTATTCTAATTGACCATAAACGATAATTTGAGGTTCTTGTTCTGCATCTCCTGCAATAATTTCCGTCACCCCACGTCCTTCTCTATGCTTTATGGAATGGCAAACACCCAATAAAGGAATCGTCGCTCCCTCTTTGAGATAAGCATTTTCATGAGAGATTTTTACACGAGCAAGACGTTCCTCAATCCAAGACCGATGCTTTTCAATAAAACCTTGAATTGTACAGAGACTTATCGCTGGTGGTGTTGTTACACAAATCCTCTGTCCGCTCGCATCAATACGTAAGGTAAGACGGCGCGCGCATTTATTTTCCCGCACCTGTACAGGTACAGAGCGATCAGAAAAAATAAAATGCTGTTTAGAAATGCTCATACATTATATCTTCATCATCAATGAATTTGACCCTTCTCCCGCATTAATTAATCCGGTCAATCAATGACTTCAATACCGTTTCGAGGCAATCCAAATCTTGCGGACGAGAAAAGCGATGATCAGCATCACGAACAAGTGTCAATGTTACATCATGGAGAGGCAAATGATCCAGTAAAGCCAATGTATGCTGATAGGGTATCTCCACATCTTCCATCCCTTGTAGAATATGGATTGGACATCCAACATCTATACATCCCCTCATGACGCAGTTGTCTCTGCCATCTTCAATAAATACTTTTGTAAAGGGAACCGGCTCCGTATAACTAATCGCAGATCGTTCAATATGCTCTGTTTCTTCTAAAATTTTCCACCCCTTTCGACCCAACCCTGATTCTATCAATGTTTGTGTAAAATCAGGAGCTGGCGCAATCAAGACCATGCCAGCAAGCTTCTTATTTTTCTGTGCTAGCATCATAGCAAGCTTGAGCGCAATCCACCCGCCCATAGAGGTGCCAATCAAAATTTGTGGACCCTCACAATAAGTTTCAAAAACCGCTAAACTTTCTTTAACCCAGCGTGAAATCGTTCCTTGAAAAAAATCACCACCTGATTCTCCATGTCCAGAGTAATCAAAACGTAAACAAGACAAATCATTCTTCTGAGCAAAACTATCAACCAACATCGCCTTATCCCCTGACATATCGGATAGATAGCCATGAAGCCAAACCAACCCTGGAGATTGCCGTCCCTTGCGATAGCGTACTGCAAGTGCGGTGTTCTCAAACGAAAAAAACTGACAAGGAATATTTTGATCCATAATTCTTTATCCTCCATAAAACAATTTCTTTAAATTAAGAAAAAAACTTTTATAATCTAAATCATTCCAAAAAGTAATAAATCAAATAATGAAAAAGGCGCGAATTATAGTTGTTTTTAGGCGCATAATTGTATATTAAATTAACTGTAGTTGAATCAAAATTAAGGAGCATAAACCATTCGTAAACCATTTAAAATGACACCTACCCAAAAAGACGGACCACGTTCAAATCAGGATATCCGAGTACCTCATGTTCAGCTTATCAATGATGAGGGACAACATCAGGGAGTTGTTGCGATACAAGAGGCTCTTGCTATGGCTGCAGATGCGGGACTTGATTTGGTTGAAATTGTACCAAATGCGGAGCCACCTGTATGTAAAATCATCGATTTGGGCAAATTAAAATATCAAACCCAAAAAAAAGCTGCTGAAACACGTAAGAAGCAAAAAGTCATAGAAATCAAAGAGATTAAGATGCGCCCAAATGTTGATGTCCATGATTATGGAGTCAAACTCAAAGCTGTTCATCGCTTTATTGATCATGGTGATAAAGTAAAGATTACTTTGCGTTTTCGTGGTCGTGAGATGGCTCACCAAGATCTTGGATTAAAGCTTCTTCAGCGTGTGAAAGAAGATACAAGTGAAATTGCCAAAATCGAATTGGAGCCAAAGCTTGAAGGCCGGCAAATGATGATGGTGATAGCACCTAAATAGTTTTGCATTGGAATAATATTTGCGTGCAACTCATCAGCATGCAACTCGTTAAAATGAGCGTATGGTATTATTTAGAGGCACCACATAGAGTTTTTGTGGTGCTTTTAAGGTTTTATAAATGTGTATAAATCCTTTTAAAAGTTTAATAATGCTTTATCGATTTATAAGAAGAATTCGTTATTTTGCATATTAAATGAGAAAGTTCAAACATCGTAAGGTCTTCTTATTTCAAGCTCTCTTATCATGCAATGCAGCAAAATTGTTTGCTTACACATCACAAACGGAGATGATACATAAAAATTATTAGAAGAGCAGAAATGTTTTTTGTGAGCCATTTCAAGTGCCAAAGGCTATCACAATATGGAAATTGGTAAATACAATGGTGAAACTCGCCGTTACCTTTTATTAAAAATTAAAAATAATGATGAACAACAAATTTTCGTTATACCTTTCACAGAAACTTTGCGCTACATTTTTCACTCTCGCCGTCGTGAAATTGATATGATGAACCTTGAAAGAAAAGGCTATTTTTGTAAAAAAGGTTAAGGAGCTTTTTAATTAAGAATGTTTCAATCTTGCATAAAATAATGGAGAATATAGAAGCACTTCATGGCTAGAAAACAAATTTCTTCTTTTGATAAACATCTTATTATCCGCCTTTTGCGAGAAAATTTTCGTAAACATATGCGTTGGTATAGTGCGGCTATCTTCTCAATGATCATCATTTCTTGTACCACAGCAACCAGTGCATGGATTATGCGGGATGTTGTTAATCAGATTATTGGTGCACAAGATTTTCCTATGATTGTTTTGATTTCTAGCTTCATTGCTTTTATCTTTATTCTCAAAGGAGTCGCAACTTTTTCCCAAACTTACTTTCTAAACAAAGCAGGAAATAGTATCATTGCTGAACAACAGCGTAAAATTTTTGCACGACTTATGGAACAAGGAGTTTCTTTTTATCATAATAACACTTCATCTGATCTTCTTGTTCGTGTAACTCATAATGCGACAGCTGTACGTAATATAATTGATACTATTATCACAACTTTTGTACGTGATTTGCTTTCCGTTAGTGGTCTGTTGCTTGTCATGTTCATTCAAAACTTTGTGTTAATCTCCATTACTTTAATCGTAGGACCACTCGCTTTTTTAGGCGTTCGAATGGCTTTAAAACGCGTTCGCCGCCTGATGGAAAAAGAGCTCCTTTCACTTGGTGAAATTATCAAAATCGTACAGGAAACGGCTGTTGGTATTCGAATCATCAAGGCCTTTTCACTAGAAGAAGTCATGAAAAAACGGATGAACAAAGCCATTTGTGATGTTGAAAAACAAACAAACAATATTGCAATACTCGAAGCTATTACCAATCCGATTATGGAAACACTCACGGGTGTTGCCATTGCAGGTATTATTTGTTTTTCCGGTTATCTTGCAACCCAACGCGCAGGTGTTCAAGGTGAATTTATGTCCTTTATTGTTGCTTTACTTTTAGCTTATGAACCTGCAAAAAGACTAGCAAATGTACGTGTCAAAATTGAATCTGGCTTGGTTAATATCCGTACGATGTTTGAAATACTCGATTGTCCCCTTACAGTTATAGAACATAAAGAAGCTAAAGATCTGAGTAAAACGCAAGGAACTATTCGTTTCGAAAATGTTTCTTTTGCATACACTAATAACAAAATGATATTGAAAGACATAAACCTAGAAATAGAAGCCGGAAAAATGACAGCATTGGTAGGACCATCCGGTTCGGGAAAGTCAACCCTTATCAACCTTATTATGCGCCTCTATGACCCCACAAAAGGACGCATATTGATTAATGATCAAGACATTCGCTACACAACATTTCGCTCTCTAAGAAATCTGATGGCCTATGTAGGACAGGATACTTTTCTCTTTCAAGGAACTGTTAAATATAATATCGGGCTTGGAAAAGAAGGGGCTAGTGATGACGAAATTATCGAAGCAGCAAAAGCAGCAAATGCTCATGACTTTATTATGAGTTTGCCAAATGGTTATGATACACAGATAGGTGATAATGGCTGTAACCTTTCAGGGGGGCAAAAACAACGGCTCGCTATCGCTAGAGCAATGATTCACGATAGCGAAATTCTGATTCTTGATGAAGCAACGAGTGCGCTTGATTCACACACCGAAGCACAAATTAATGAAGCCATTCACCACCTTACCAAAGGACGCACAACAATCATTATTGCTCATCGCCTTTCAACGATTGCTCGTGCTCATAAAATTGTGGTCATACAAAATGGACAACTGATTGAACAAGGTACTCAGAAAGAATTGCTAGCAAAAGAACATGGGCTTTATAAAAAACTTCATAATATCCAGTTCAAAAACATACCTCCTAATTTCTAGATCCTTAAATAAGATTTGAAATAAAAATGGATAGAAGATAATGCTCCATTTATAAAAAAGGCTTGTTACCAAGCAAAAGTATTGCTTCAATCAAAAATTGGCAAAGAATTTATGGTTTATTGAAAATAAACTTCTTGGATTTAGATGAAAACTTTACTCGCTATTTTGTTGAATGCAATTGGCTTTAAAAATGAAACTTTAAAAACTCCTTCCCTTCCTCAAATAAGTGTTGAAATATTCATAAATGTTGTGAAGCCTAAAAGAGAGAGCATAAAGGTTTAAAAAAATTGCCGTGAATTATGATGATGTATCTGGATTAATACAACCTTTATCCGTGTTTATCCCTACACTGACAATTTTTTCTCCACACATTATTAAAGGACAAAGATTCTACCCAATCTGATCTGTAAACGATCCATATTTTTATTGAGTTCGTTCCACTTGATAACAACTTATGTGATTCACTTGTACAAGGCTTACACTAAATATTCACCACGTGCTTTCAAAATACTTTGTCAAAATTACATGCTTTATATCACCAAACCTCAAATGTCGGTCTTTTATGGTAACAGGATAGGCTGACAATTATAAATTGTACTGCAAATTATAGATACACTCAGCGTAAAAGAAAAACATTGAAAAAATAAGAGAGGATTTATTATAAAACTTTCTTACTATTGTAGACTGCTTTAAAGCAAGCTTTGCTGTTTTTTCTACATCTGAAACTAAAGTGATATTCTTCCAATATCTTAACTTTTTGAAGAGTTTATAAATGCACAACGTTAGTGCTTATATAAGGCTATGATTTCAATATGAAAAAAACGGATGAAGAAAAAATGACATTCCTCTTTCTTTTAACCACCTAAATAGAAAAAATATGACATATAACTCTGATAATATTTTTACAAAAATATCTTTTGACCTGCATTTTAATACTTTGATTTATAATCATAATTTATTACTTTATATCTTAAATAAAAGATATGATGTAATTTGCTTATTGCAAATTTTCTTTATATTTATGATGAATCAATCAAAAGCACTTGTTGTACGTCATAAGAGATATTGGATATGCATGAAAACTCTTAAGATAAGCAATAAAAATACCTCTACATTTTCAATGTGAAAAGATTGTCGGCAACATGAGAAGCTGGAAAATAGAATGATAATGCCAGCTTATATCTTTAATAAATACTTATACCTTTATTAACAATGGTAGTATGGATTTTATACTATTCATAAGAAGTACTTTATATCATTTCATAAGGTTGCTTGTGAAATAGGCTCAAGCGCACACTGAGAAATGTTTCTTTAAAACAAGCACATGAATTTGCAACACAATAGTGTTATATTTTGGAGTGTTCTGTTTGGGGGGGATTCATTCATAAGAAAAGTGATCTCATTCAAAAACACAGTAAACAATAATCTAAAATAATAGGTAATTTTTATTATTAAAAAATATTGCTTTAAATGCGTTTGAAAATAAAATCGATATTTTATAAATTCTACACTTGTCTTACGCTTTTGTTTATCGCTTTCTTTAATGGAATCACGTCCTTCACGTAAAAACAGAATGCCATTGTGTTGCAAATTCAGGTGCTTGTTTTAAAGAGACCTCTCTCAAAGTCCTCTCCAAGACCATTTCGCCATAACGTTTGTGAATTGTATAACGATAAATCCATTAAGCCCCCCATCTTTACGCTTATGGAGTAACAAGCTGGCACTATTCACACTATTTTGCCAACCCCTAATGTTGCGACAGCTCTTAGCTCTCGAGATAATTCATAAGAGGCATTTTTAGTCATTTCTTAATAGTTTTATCCACACAGGATTCCCCGCTTGTAACATGCAAACCGAATGGTTTTGATTGATTCAACATGAGAGAAATGCGCAATGAGAGAACCATACGATATTCAAAGTTCTAATTCAAGTTGAACAAAGATAAATTATCTTTATAAATCAATATTGCATACATTACATTCTTTAGGCAACAGTACGAGATGAGTTTGAGAACAAGGTAAGGTATTTCTCTAAATAAATATATAACAGCAAAATAACATACTATCTTCCGTGAAGATTTTGCTCCTTTAGAGAATAGCATAAACAAAAATCGAGTGTTTTAGATATATTTCTTCACGCTTCAAAAAAAGCTTCTTCTTTTATAGGATTTCTAGTCTATCTCTCCTTCCTCAGATTTAGAAATGAGAGACAAAAAACGAAGAAATTGTTTTTTAAAATTCAATCTTTAATAATCTCTTTCATAAAAGAGACCAATACTAGAATTTTGTTCATTTCCTATGGCACCTTTAGCTTTGAGATGACGCGAAATATCTAAATTAATTGTTCCTTTCGTCGTTCCATCGGACGCTGCTTCAAAGCCCAAATAAATATTATTGTGTATGTAGCGTCCAATACGTAAGCCCGTATTACCCTTCTCATTAACAATAACATCCAGATCATCAAGCCCAATTTTAGTTCGTAAAGTATTCAACAAAGATGTATTAGAAGCACCTGCAAGATCAGCGGCTGCTGCTGCAAGTTGAGCAATCTGAAATGGTGATAATTCATTAATAGAGCGATTAAAAATCAAACGCGCCAAAATTTCATCCTGAGGCAAATTCGGTTGTGAAGAAAAATTAATATCAAGATTATCAATCGTCCCACTTACAGTTACAGTGACTTGAATATCACCACTGTTATTGTTGGTTACAAAATAAACCGTAGGATTAAGATTACCGCTAAAACTCGCTTGTCCTTGATCAAAATTAAGACGTTGCGAAAGAATATCAAAACGTCCACGAATCATTCTAAATTCACCAACTGGATGCACATCATTCAATGGACCAGCTAGATTAATACGTCCTCCCAATTCAGCATCTAATCCTTTTCCGCGTACAAAAAATTGATTGCGTGCTGTAATACGCATATTTGATAGCACGACAGATGAAGATTCTTGTGTAACTATACGGCTTTTGCTTTTGTCCATGTTCTTAACATCAGCACGTTCAAGTGTTGTTTGAATCAATTTAGTTAAATTCTTATTTCTAACATCAAGAAACTTGGAACTTTTAAAATGATCAGGAACAAAAACTTCAGCTTTTTCAACGATGATATCACCACCAAGAACAAGATCATTTAAAAAATGACCTGTCATTGTCATCTCACCTGATAATGTTGCCAGAATCATAGAACCATCATTATAATTGGCATTATCAAGATGAAATATCAAATTTGTCTCTAGACCATTAGAGATACGACCTGAAGCAGAAATTCTTCCCCCCTCAAACGAAGAAGCTGAAGCTTTCTCTATAAGGATGTGATCACCGTTCAATTTGCCTTCAAGCGTTATATTATTCAACCCTACATTTGTTTGTGAATCAAAAAAACTACCGTCGCCTATAGAAATATTTCCTATCAATTGTGGCTTTGATAATGCCCCATTAAGAGCTGTATCAATTCTTGCTGTACCCGTTATATGTGCACCACGCTTGGCTAATAAAAGATTAACAAAATCAAGAGGCATTACCCCTTTAACATTTAATTTTGCCTCTGAACCATTAAGAGATACAGGCCCATGGATAGAAAGATCTAATCCTTTATCTCCAGTAGCTATCATATTTTCAATATGAAAAGTCGATTTTTTATAAGAACCACGAGTATTTATATTGATTGACATCGGTCCTTTATGCGTCATAGCGGTTAAATTTTGACTAGAAAGCTCAAAATGAGCAGATGGATCCTTCATTGTTCCACCAATATCAACTTTGCCTATCATTGTCCCATCAAGCGCTTGTCCTGCAATAAAACCATTTGCCAAACGTGCAGATAAATTTTGTAAATTAATACGAAGATCAAGCTTATTTTTCTCTAGAGATACACGTCCTTGAGCTTGTGCTTGTACTCCTTCTCCTGTTAAATTTGCATTCAAAGTAAGATTTTGATCTAAGGTTTTCCCCGTAGCAGAAAAAGAAAAAGGCATAATTTTTTTATCTTGAAAAGCAACGGTTGTCAGTCCCTCACCTTTTATATCGTAAGTTATATCAGGTTTTTTAAAATGACCACGAATCATAACATGCCCTGTTACACTCCCTGCTGCTCCAAGATCGGCTTTCCACAGATTAACTAAAGTAGCAGGAAGCGCATTCATTGTAAGTTGCAAATTTAGGGTATCTTGAATATTCCCTGCTAGGATGATGTTGCCTCCATTTATTGCAATTCCTAATTCATTGATTGTCATTCCATCTTTATCAAAAGCAATTATGGATGGTTTCAGCAATGTTGCATGAAAAGTGTGTTGCTTTAGATCCACCGTTTCAATTTGCACTTCTCGTTTTATACTGTCTGGAAGTTCCTCAACCATTAAACGACCAGAAAACTGTGCATTGAGAGTATCATGCAACATTGCTTGGACAGTAAAAACCGTTTGTCCATTATTTCTATCAGCGTGAGCATTTAAACGATTGACCATTATCAAAGGTGTTTGAATATGTTCTGCATTGATAACTCCTTCAAACTGTGTCATGCCAAAAGGATCGAATATGTCAGCATCTATTGCCAATTTTTTTATTTTATTCTTGGAAAAATTCAAATGGTTAACATGCGCCTTCACATTGGTTTTTTGTCTGCCATTTTGTTCATCAAAAATAAAATCTCCGTTTACTTTCCCACTACCATCCTGCAAAAATAACGCTGAAAGTACGGAAATATCATCGGCATCAATATGCAGCGCTCCTTTCAAAAAACCGCCAAGTTGTTGAGAAAGAGCACCCGTTATTTTTGCACTTCCCCCTCTAATATCGATATTTTCAAGTTTTCGAATTTTATGAGAATCTTTAAAAGAGGCCGATAAATGCAAAGGTTTCTTAGCAAAAATCCCTTCACCTTTTACCACCCCCGTTAAAGCAGTAACTGGTGCTGTATTATCTACAAGTGCATCTATGTTAAATGTTGTGTTTTGAAGTTTCTTCCCTACGATTAATGCTTCAGCAATATGGGCACATGTATTTAGTTTTATATGGCTATTGCGCCCTCTCACCGTACTTTTAATTGTAAGCGCACCACTTATCTTTGGATCTAATTTGGACAAATCAGATATTTCAGCAGATAGATCCATTTTAGCGCTTTCATCTGAAAAATAACCATTAGCCTTTATGTTTGTATATTGATTTTTCAAATTAAAATGACGAAAAATGAAATCCTTCGCATTTCGAGTAGCACCACCTGAAAGAGTGATGTTTCCTTTGAATAAACGATCAAAAGGCTGCACGCCTATTTTCATATCGTCAGCCATTCCTGATAATTGGAGATCAAAAATGCCACTCAATAAATTGATCGTTCCTTTGGCTTTAATATCTGCACTACCAGAAAGTGATTGTTTACTGAACACTTCCAAAGGAGTTAATGTTTGAGCTTTTAAACCGAGATCGCCTTTAAAAACAAAATTCTCCATTGTCCCTTTTAACCAAGAAGAAAAACCCTGAGCCGTAACACTCAGATCATGAATCAAAATTGGTTTATTCGAAACAATATCCGTATCTAGATGCACATGAACTGCTTGACTTAAATTTTCTACTAACGCTCCCTTAATCTTTTTAACCCCTTGAAGCGTTCCTTTAACCTGAACACCAACATGACGAGAAGCTGCATTATCAAGATTTTCGCTTACTCCTCCCATATCAAAAATTGCATCGCGAATATAAATATTTTTATTGCTTAAATGACCTACAACCAACCGCCCATTCCAAGATTGTTGCCCTTCGCTACCATAGTCAATGTTCAAAGCAAGAGTATTGGCAGATTTTGGCACTTCTGATACAGGCAAATGAACAGACTCCTGTTCGTTATCAAGAGCCATTTTACCATCAACAAAAAGCCGCCGCAAAAATCCATCTGCCGTTATTTCAGCATTGGCTATAACATTCATTGCTTTGCTCTGAATAACTATCTGATCAAGGTGTGTCACACCTTCTTTTGTTCTTCTTGCCTTTGCTTTTAATATTATATCAGATTCGAAGAGACTACGATATTGAGAAGGTATTAAAGGGCTCAGTGTTCCCTCTAGTTTCGTAGAAAAACTGTGTCCTTCTGGAACACTTGCAAGAATAACATTACCATCTAAAATAGAATGATGATCGGACTCTAAAGAAAGTTTGATAACCAAATCATCAAAAGTACCATCACCTTTCACGACGAGATTTAATGCTGGACGTTGTTCAATGTTAAAAATATTCGCCAAAATACCATTTTGTGGTTCGTTAGCAGAAATATCAATTTGAGCTGTACGATTACTATCAGATATCTTGGTGAGAACAGAAAAAGAACCCGGTGCATCTAAACGATGCGCCGCTATATCGACATCAAAATTACCACTCGCCAAAGTGAAATTGCCTTTTAAGGACATATCAGCAGAAAAACCAAAAAGATTCTGTTCAAATATCACATGTTGAGCTGTAAGCGTATTGATAGAAAGAGCAAGCGGCAATTTTGGTAAAGAGAACTTACCCGTCTCAAGGGAAGAAACAAAAGAAGAATTGCCTTGCGGTTTGCGTAAAAATGTAACCTGTTCTGCCGAAAGCTGGTTAATATCCATCCGCCCTCTCAGCAACGCTAGACGATTCCAATCCATTTTAGCATTGGTAATTTTAAGCCAAACCCCTTTTTTATCACTGACAGTAATAACATCAATTGATGTTTGAGAAGACAGTGTCCCTTGCATATTGTGTAAACGAACTTGACGATTGGGCGCTGAAAGCTTTCGTTCAATTAAAGAAACAAACCATGAGCGATCATCTGTTTTCATTTTGCTAGAGGGAAGAGTATCTCCTCTTTGCGCAAAAACAAAACCACCCACCCAAAAAAACAAAAATACAAAGAAGAAAGCTGATAAATGTACACCTTTTTTCATTAAAATGCTTGCCCTATACCCACATAAAAACCAATGCGAGGATCACCCTTCTCTCTCTTTAAAGGAAAAGCTAAATCAACGCGTAAAGGACCAAGACCCGTCATATAACGACCTCCTATACCGGCTCCCCATTTAATTTTTTGAGAAAAATCAAAATTCGCCTTTTCCCCTACTAAACCTCCATCAAGAAAACCGACAAACCCTATTTTATCATTTAAAGAAACACGCAACTCTGCCGATCCCTCAACAACCGCCCGTCCACCAACAACCGCATCATTTTCTGTTTTGATACCAATATTACGATAAGCATAACCACGAACAGAGCCCCCACCACCAGCAAAAAAAAGCGTATTCGCGGGGATTTGTGCTGTATCATTCCCAAGAATTGTACCAAGCTTTGCCCGAGTAGCAAAAACAAAACGATCCCCTTCATCCAACGCCCAATAAGAACGACCTTCTACTGTTACTTTTGCAACAAAGTTGCTAAAACGCATCTCATAAAAAGGTTCAATGAAAACTTCACCATATAAACCTTTTGTTGCATTAAACTTATTATTACGACTATCGTAAATCAAACCGCTAGGGAAACCTATTGTTGTAAAATTACGGCTCCCAAAATAAATATCACGTGAATAACCATTTGAAACTTCTACAGCAGCCCGTCCCGATAGATTACCATTGAAAATATGCGTAATACCTAATCTTCCTTTGATGGCTTTTGTCGTATAATTTTCTAGAACATCTTGTTGTATTTTTAATTCTGACCTGAGATCTGTATCTGGCGTAAGTACACCAGGCTTTATAAACGTGCCACCGAAAAGATAATCAAAATTTTTAAAATTATACGATTGCTTTTTATTGCTACCAACACCATTTACTTTTGTTTCAATTTTAAGAACCTCTGCATGACCAAAAAGATTGTTATGCATCCAATAAGCTTCAAAACCAGCGCCATCTAATGTTGAATAGCTACCGCCTACACCAAAACGACGCGGTTTACGTTCTTGTACAACAAGTGCAAGAGGTAAACTGCCATCTAGATTAATGGTATCAGCCTCACGTATATTGATAGCACGAAAAACACCGAGGCGCGCAAGACGTTCATTTGCCTTAGCTAACGCATCGGAATCGTATTTCTGACCTAGCTTCAATCCGGTCATCCATGCGATATAAGCTGAATCTACACGTGGTTTCTTACTTATATTACGCACACTTAAAGGACCATAATGAGCCTTTTTTCCAAGATCAACAACAATCCGTCCTTCAACACGCAACGCAGCATGATCAGCCACGACCTCACTCTTCATAATTTTAGCTTTGGCATAACCTTGTTGACGCCATCCTTCTATCGCCCATTTTTCTGCTTTCAAAATGGTTTCAGATTTAGCAATAGCCCCAACTTTATAGCCCAATTCTTCAATTGTGGGCATTTTATGCGCTTTACGTTTTTCAAACGGAGCTACTTTATCGATATCTGCAATACTAAAAACATATTGTGGACCGGCATTAATTGTAATAACAATATTGGATTGTGCTGGAAGCTGAGTTACCGGACTTAAATCAGCGACTTCTAAGCCATTAATTTTAATACTAATAACACCACCGTAGCGTCCATCAGCATAAAGAGCAGAAAGAATCGCTCGATAATCTGAACGCGCCTTGGCTAGCAAACCAGAAGAACTGGCGGATGCTTTCTCTTTATCAGCAACAAGAGAAGAAACAGATTTAACTATTTTTATACCTTCTAATGGCGCGCCTGGCGGTGCAACAACATCAACTTTATAGAATCTCTCTGTACTTTTAGCATAATTTGAAGGAGAATTTGTTTTCTTTTGACCAAAAAAAGGTATGTCGAAAAAATCAAATGCAGCAAGTGGCTGTGGAAAAGCAAAAGCGAAACACAAACCTATAAATACACAGCGTACAGTCCCTGATTTTAACAAAATTCTTGTCTGGTATACCATAAAATCAGATACCTTATAATACACTTTGCATCTACTATACTTTAAATAATATAAAAATAAGAAAGGTAAATATAATTACTTTGCACATTTTACACGTTTTATCACATCAAATAACACTCTGCGATACATAACGTCACCCTCCCCTTATATTTTCATAAAATTCTGCACTGTTGTATAACACGAACAGCCTCATTCTTTTTTTCTTAACATATTTATTTAGCTTATTATAAATGTTTTATTGCGTCCCATACTATCATGGTTAAATTTGTACAAATAACTTTCCATGAGAACGCTAAAAAACTGCCTTTGTATATAGATCTCTCTATAAAAAAAACCATAGAGAAGCTTCTTGATTTTTATGCATAGATATGATTGTCTCTACAAAGTCTAAAGGGGGAAAATAAATAAATGATCGCACGTGTTACAACTGTTGCTTTTCGCGGTCTAGAAGCAGTCCCTGTCGATGTACAGGTTATGATTTCGTCTGGTAAAATAGGAATGGCTATTGTTGGATTAGCTGATAAGGCAGTTGCAGAAAGCCGTGAACGTGTGCAAGCAGCCCTCCATGCTTGTGGACTTTCTATGCCTACTAAACGGATTACGATTAATCTTGCACCAGCTGATTTGCCTAAAGAAGGCTCGCATTATGATTTGCCAATCGCTGTAGGCTTAATGCTTGCTATGGGAATCCTCCCTCCTGAAGTAGCACAAGACTATATCATTTTAGGAGAATTATCACTGGATGGTTCACTTACCGCTGTTAATGGTGTTTTACCAGCTGCCATGACAGCGTTATCACTCGATAAAGGACTGATTTGTCCCTTCCAATGTGGGCCTGAAGCTGCTTGGGCAAATGCAGAAATAAATATTCTTGCCCCAGAGACTCTGCTCACTATAGTCAACCATTTCAAAGGAGCCCAAATTCAAAAACGTCCACAACCGCGCCAATATACTATCGAAACTGAACTTCCAGATCTTTGCGAAATCAAAGGACAGAAAACAGCCAAACGTGCCTTAGAAGTTTGTGCTGCTGGACGCCATAACCTTTTGTTTGTAGGACCTCCTGGTGCTGGGAAATCTATGTTAGCGCAACGCTTACCTTCCATTTTGCCACCCCTTGATAGCCGTGAGCTTTTAGATGTCTCTCTGATTGCTTCTATTACAGGAGAAACGGTTCATAATACCATTTCACTTCATTGCCCCTTTCGTTCCCCACATCATTCTGCTTCCATGGCTGCAATGATTGGTGGGGGACTTAAAGGACGACCGGGAGAGGTCTCCCTTGCCCATAATGGTGTGTTATTCCTTGATGAATTGCCTGAATTTTCTCCGCAGGTTCTTGATTCTCTTCGTCAACCCTTAGAAAGTGGGGAATCGGTTATCGCCCGCGCTAATCACCATATTAGCTATCCTGCTCGCTTTCAACTCATTGCCGCAATGAATCCTTGCCGTTGTGGTATGGCAGGCGAAAAAGACCATGTTTGCGCTAAAGGAATACGCTGTCAAATCGATTATCAGTCCCGTATTTCTGGTCCTCTGCTTGACCGAATTGATTTACGGATCGATGTCCCTGCTTTGACAGCTATGGACCTTATGCAACCAGAACAATCAGAAAAAAGCTGCGATGTTGCCAAACGCGTCGCACGATGCCGTACCATTCAAGCTAAACGTTTTGCAACAATGGGGTTTGATCATATTCGCACCAATGGCGATTGCCCTGCCAAAATTATAGAACAGATTGCCATTCCTGATAAAAGTGCGACCATACTCTTACGAGATGTAAGTGAAAAAATGCACCTCTCTGCACGCGCTTATCATCGCATTCTCAAAGTTGCACGCACAATTGCTGATCTTGACGAATCAGATAATCTTTCACGCTATCATCTCGCAGAAGCTATTTCCTATCGAATAGGCACAGAAAGATTAACAGCTCTTAATTAAAAAACTATTCATCAATAAAAACTTATTGGAAAATACCGCAAATAAAGTTCTGTAAGTTTACCATCCTCTTCTAGAGATTTCAGCGCATAATTGAGTATATCAACCAATTTTTCATTCTTTTTTGCAACAGCAAGCTGCATTCCTTGTCCCAATAACTGTGGCGCCATATATGCCCCCCCAACAAAATGACAGCAATCGACAGATTTTTGTTTTTTGAACCACAACGATAAAGCAAATCCATCATCAAAAATAAGGTCAATTTTACGCTCTTGTAATGCTTTATAGAGTTCTTCTCTCTTTTTAAATCCTTGCCATTTTGCTTTAGGAAAATAATGATGAAAGAGCTTTTCGTGAATACTTTTAGACAAAACACCACTGGTTAAATGTACCAATTGATCGCTTATTGGCTCATCGAGATTTAAAAGTCGAGAAGCAACAAATCGCGCTGGAAAGCGCAAATATGACTTTGTAAAAACAAGATCTTGCTGGGTTTTATTTGTTTCTTTTAAACCCGCAATAATGACTTCTGCACCACCATTTTTAACATGTTCTACAAGCTCTTTCCAAGGAATTACTTCTACTTCACAAAGCTTCTCTAATTTTAATTTTGAGCAAATAGCGCGCAATAAATCGATATTATAACCTGCCAGATGCCCCGTTTGATCAAGGAAATTAAAAGGAGGAAAATCAAAAGTTGTTACAAAACGCAAACGAAGAATATCCGTTGTATCAGGTTGTACCAAATGTTCATGCGAATCAAAAAAAGAAGGCAACCTTTTAGCTTCTGCGTAAGAGAAAAACAGCCCCCCCCCTGCTACAAATAAAATACAAATAAAAATATTGTATGGATTATTGAATAAAAAGTACCGTAAAAAAAATTGAAGATATTTTACATATATAGATTTTTTTATTTTCAAAATCTCTCCCCTATTTTTCAAAACTAAGATGCAACTCTTCTTAATTATTATCTAACGCTCTTCACCAAAATATCTGGCGTTTAATAAATAAAATTCTTGCTATTTTTAAAAACCATTGAAAATGCCTAAGCTTTTGGTGTTAATTTTCCCAAATGAATATATAAAAAGTAATTTTAGAGAAAGGCGATTTGATTTTTTAGATATAAGAAATAAGCTATACATACTGTAGTGGCACACTCTATTTTATCAAAAAATCCCACATATCTTAAAATATTAAGATACTGATTTGTAATGATAATTTATTATTTATGTATTGAATAAAAAACTTTATTTCAAATCTATTTATATTGAAAAATATCAAAACCATTTTCTTGCGTATCACAACCAGAGGGAGTATATAAATACTATTAAAGAAAAGAGTAAAAATATCCTTCAAATGCTGAGGGTTTTCTCAACATTCAGGTTGCATCAACATTTAAGAACTGGAAAATAAAATGATGATGCTGGTTTGCGCCTTATTGTTAATATGGGAAAATGAGGTACATGAATCTTGTAGTACTCACAGGGTATTTTGCGTTATGCTATTCAAACATCATTGTAAAATGAGTTTAGGAACATTGAGAGCTATTTCTTAAAAAAGCGCGTGAATAACAGTGCAATGGTGTTTTGTTTTAAATAAGGGACGTAACCTCCATTATAGGAATGAGAAAATCAAAAGCGTAAGACAATGCGTCATCACCCTCATTATTTAAAAACATCGCCGTAGACGTTTTTAAAAGTTGTAAAACTGAATAAAAGAATGATAGTGGAAACGTGTTTTTACATTTACGCCTTATATTTTCCACATTTTAAAGATGAAACCAATATACACAATATTTTCGCCTCAATCTAACATACAAAAGATTGAGCTGCTTAGAGAGCTCGTAACCTTTGTTTTAAGTATACGGCAGCATTAGAATTGAAAATTGATTTATGGATAAAACAAGTAAGACCTTTGTTAGTCTAACACAAAAATGCATAACTAATTTTGGAACATTACGCATATGCAAAAATAACAAAATAAATAGCATCATTATTGTAAAGCTTAATTGACCTCATCCCCACCCTCAAAGGAAAAGGATTCCTACTAGCGGTTGACGTCTAGACAGTCCTGCTTCTCTTGACTAATTCCTCGGAGCTATCCACTCATGCGCTTAACTTAACTAAAGGTTATACAAATAAACCCTGCTCCGAATATTCACCACGCACTTTAAAAATACTTAATGTATCAAGGCAGTGCTTACTTTCCTTATATCACCGCCCTAAATGACGGAGTTTTGTGATATAACAGTACAATCTCATTTCATCATTCTCTCCATTATATATCGACAGATATTGAATCTAGTTCTGATATACGGTAAATGTTTAATGTGGTTATTCCATAAATAACTGATCAGAACATTGAGCTTAAAAAAGCAGATAAAATATTGTAAATTGAACACAGGAATGGACTAACTTATGAGTGATGAAATAACCTTAGCGGCACAAAGTGATGATTATGGCGCTTCTTCTATCAAAGTCCTTAAAGGTCTTGATGCTGTACGTAAACGTCCTGGTATGTATATCGGTGATACTGATGATGGATCGGGTTTACACCATATGGTCTATGAAGTTGTAGACAATGCTATCGATGAAGCTTTAGCCGGTCATGCTACTCTTGTAAACGTCACACTCCATGCTGATGGTTCTTGTTCTGTTCGTGATAATGGACGTGGAATTCCGACAGATATCCACCCAACAGAAGGTGTTTCTGCGGCTGAAGTTATTATGACACAGCTTCATGCCGGCGGAAAGTTTGATCAAAACTCTTATAAAGTTTCAGGTGGGTTACACGGTGTTGGCGTCTCAGTTGTGAATGCATTATCCGTTTGGCTTAAATTGCAAATCAGACGGAATGGTAAAATTCATGAAATATCATTTACCCACGGAGTGGCTGATGCTCCATTAAAAGTTATTGGCGATTGCGATAGAGAAAGTGGAACAGAAATCAGATTTTTACCAAGTTCTGAAACTTTTACTATGGTTGAGTTTGATTTTGAAACCTTGGAGCGCCGTTTACGAGAATTAGCCTTTCTAAATTCTGGGGTTTATATTCTCCTTGTTGACGAGCGTCATGCTGATACTAAATCAGTTGAATTACATTATGAAGGCGGATTAACGGAGTTTGTCAAATATATTGATCAATCAAAAAAAGCTCTGCTTGATAATCCTATTTACATTGCAAGTGAAAAGGATGGTATGAGCGTTGATGTTGCCCTATGGTGGAATGATTCCTATCATGAGAAGATCTTGTGTTTTACCAATAATATTCCTCAGCGTGACGGTGGAACTCATTTGATAGGTTTTAGAAGTGCCCTTACGCGCCAAATTAATGGCTATGCTGAATCTTCAGGTATTGCTAAAAAAGAAAAAGTGAACTTAACCGGTGATGATTGCCGTGAAGGATTAACAGCTATTCTTTCTGTCAAGGTTCCTGATCCAAAATTTTCTTCACAAACAAAGGATAAGTTAGTCTCTTCTGAAGTGCGCCCTATTGTTGAAAATTTGGTCAATGAAGGTCTTTCAGTATGGCTGGAAGAACATCCTCATGAAGCAAAACTTCTCATTAGTAAAGTGGTAGAAGCTGCAACAGCACGTGAAGCAGCACGCAAAGCACGTGAACTCACAAGACGAAAAGGGGCGCTTGATATCACTTCTCTGCCAGGAAAGCTTGCCGATTGCCAAGAACGTGATCCTGCAAAATCAGAAATCTTTATTGTCGAGGGGGATTCGGCTGGCGGTTCAGCAAAAAGTGGGCGCTCACGTCAAAATCAAGCAATTTTACCCCTTCGTGGTAAAATTCTCAATGTTGAACGAGCACGTTTCGACCGCATGCTTTCATCTGATATGATTGGAACACTTATTACAGCTCTTGGAACGTCTATCGGTAAAGATGAATTTTCACCGGATAAATTACGTTATCATAAGATTATTATCATGACAGATGCGGACGTTGATGGAGCCCATATTCGTACTCTTCTGCTCACTTTCTTTTTTAGACAAATGCCCGAGTTGATTGAACGTGGACATCTTTATATTGCTCAGCCTCCTCTTTATAAAGTATCGCGTGGAAAATCTTCCCAATATATTAAAAATGAAGCAGCATTTGAAGAATTCTTGATCGATACTGGTTTAGAAGAAACAACGCTTGAGCTTTCAACGGGAGAAGTTCGTGCAGGGGCTGATTTGTATCAACTCGCTAAAGATGCTCGTATATTACGTCAACTTTTAAATGGTCTTCATACCCGTTATGACCGTAATATTGTTGAACAAGCAGCAATTGTTGGCGCTTTTAATCTTGAAGTCTTTGCAACACAAGAAAAAGCGCAAAAAATAGCAGATACTATAGCACACCGCCTTAATCTGATTGCTGATGATATGGAACAAGGTTGGAGTGGACAATATACAGCAGATGGAAACTTATGTTTTGAGCGTATTTTGCGTGGTGTTAAAGATATTGTTACACTTGATGTTGGACTTATAAATTCAACTGACGCACGCCAAATTGATCGCATTTCCCAAAATTTTATCGACATATATCATCCTCCTGTTCTTTTACGTCGCAAAGATAAAACAGAGCGTATTTTTGGTCCTATGAGCCTCTTAGAGAGCATTTTTACAAATGGTAAAAAAGGTATTACTCTTCAACGTTATAAAGGTCTTGGGGAAATGAATGCTGAACAGCTTTGGGAAACAACGCTTGATCCTAATGCACGTTCTCTTTTACAAGTAAAAATTAATGATGCAACCGATGCAGATTCACTCTTTTCTCGTCTTATGGGGGATGAAGTTGAACCTAGACGTATTTTTATTCAAGACAATGCCTTAAGCGTTGCCAATCTTGATATCTAGAGGTACTCTTCTGTTTTTAGCTGTGTAAATGTCGCAGTTTTATACGTTGTTTTTTCGTATTTGAACATTCTCTCTCTATTTCATTTACGATAAAAAAGTAAGGAAGGTCATACACATGGCAGTTAAAACAGAACGTGTAGGAGCCAAAGGTGGCATGGAGCACTCTTTTGGTTTTACAAGAGTAGATGAAACACAAAAACAATCCATGGTGGATGGTGTGTTTCATTCTGTTGCTGAAAATTATGACAAGATGAATGATATCTTATCCTTAGGGCTACACCGTGTGTGGAAAAATTCCATGATTGCTTGGCTTTCCCCACCAGCACTTTCTCATTGGAAAGTTCTTGATGTCGCTGGCGGTACAGGTGATATTGCTTTTCGTATTCTTAATGCTTCACGCCAAAAAGCCCATGCTACAGTGCTTGATATTAATGGCTCAATGCTCAGCGTTGGCAAAAAACGCGCAAAAAAAAATGGTCTTGCCCCTCTGATTGATTTTGTTGAAGCCAATGCAGAAAATCTACCTTTTGAAGATCAAAGCTTTGACGCTTACACTATTGCTTTTGGAATTCGCAATGTTCCTCATATTGATCAAGCTCTTAGAGAAGCTTTTCGTGTTTTAAAGCCCGGTGGACGTTTCTTATGTTTAGAATTTTCAAATGTTGAGATGCCTCTGCTGGATAAAATTTATGATCTTTGGTCTTTCCATGCTATCCCTAAGCTGGGTCAATTTATTGCAAATGATGGCGATGCTTATCGTTATTTGGTTGAATCTATCCGCAAATTTCCTAAGCAAGATGATTTTGCCCATATGATTAAGCATGCGGGATTTTCGCGGATATCGTACCGCAATCTCACCGGTGCGATTGCAGCGCTGCATTCAGGTTGGAAAATTTAAAAATGGTGCAAATTTCCCCTTACTTTCAATTGATGCGTGCAGGATGGGTTTTAACACGTGAAGGTGTTTTAAGTGCTCTTCCTCATGATGATCTTCAAGGATTTCCAGCGCTATGTCATCGTATAGCGAGTGCATTAGCACGACGCAAAACGAAAAAAAAACAGCGATCTGAAAATATTTCGTATGCCATTAATAAGCTTGGACCCTCTTACATAAAACTTGGTCAATTTCTTGCCACAAGACCTGATATTGTTGGACGTGATATTGCGGAAGATTTGTCACAACTACAAGATCGTGTCCAAACATTTTCTTGCACTGCCGCTGTTGCTCAAATTGAAAGTTCTCTCGGTCGCTCTATTGATGATTTATTCATAAATTTTTATCCCCCCATTGCTGCCGCTTCTATTGCTCAAGTTCACCCAGCTGAATACAGTGATGAAACTGGTCATAAGAAAAAATGTGCTGTAAAAGTTATTCGTCCTAATATCAGAGCACGTTTTTCTAAAGATCTTAGAGGATTCTATCTCATTGCTCACTTACAAGAGCGCTATATCCCTGCCTCTCGAAGGCTTCGTCCTGTTCGTGTGGTGGATACTTTAGCACAAACAACACGCCTTGAAATGGATTTACGGTTAGAAGCAGCAGCTATATCTGAAATGGCTGAAAATATTCAACATGATACAGGCTTTCGGGTTCCACGTATTGACTGGGAACGGACAGGACGTAATGTTCTCACAATGGAATGGATTGATGGTATCAGAATATCTGAAATTTCCAAACTCAAAGAAGCAGGTTTTGATTTGCAGGCGCTTGCCATTACGCTTATTCAATCTTTTCTTCGTCATACATTGCGTGATGGTTTTTTTCACGCCGATATGCATCCTGGTAATTTATTTGTAGATGCAAAAGGATGTATTGTTGCTGTTGATCTAGGCATTACAGGAAGGCTTGGTAAAAAAGAAAAGCATTTCCTTGCTGAAATTCTTTACGGCTTTATTACCCGCGATTACCACCGGGTTGCACGCGCCCATTTTGAGGCAGGTTATGTTCCTTCATACCATAATATTGAAAGCTTTGCGCAAGCCAACCGCGCTATTGGCGAACCAATACACGGACAATCAGCACAAAGCATTTCCATGGCTAAATTGCTCACTTTATTGTTTGAAGTCACTGAATTATTTGACATGCAAACACGACCTGAACTTTTATTGCTGCAAAAAACGATGGTTGTCGTGGAAGGTGTTGCCCGCACATTAGACCCCACTTTTAATATGTGGAAAGCTTCTGAACCTGTTGTCAAAGAATGGATTAGTAAAAATTTAGGACCCGTAGGCGTTGCAAAAGACTTTAGTGAAGGAGCGCAAGCTCTCCTTTCGCTGGCACGCAAAACACCACAATTGGTTCAAAATTTCCAACGGATAGAAGAAGATTTCGATCAAATGAGAAAAACAGGTTTTAATCTTTCTCCTGCCACCCTCAAACAACTTGCTATCGAACAAAGTCGTAGAAACCGTTATGGTCGTTATAGCCTTTTCATCATTGCGCTTTGTTGCGTTTGTCTCACTTTTTACTTTTTTCATCTTTTCTAATTTCCTTAATATGCTAAAAATATCAATAATGAAATCATTGCAATCATTTTATTTCTTGGAAGTATTTTATGGCCAGTATTACTATTCGTAACCTGTCTCCTGAAACCAAAGAAGCTTTGCGCATACGCGCCGCGCAAAATGGTATTTCTATGGAAGAAGAAGTCCGACGCCTTTTAAGTAATCCCACTCCTCTCACCACACAACTCTCTCATACTAGCGCTATTGAAGTGCAATCATTGAAATCAAAATTACTCCTTCTTATTATTGGGGGAAGTATTGCATCCTATAAAGCACTTGATTTGATTCGCCGTTTACAAGAACGTGGAGCACACTTAAAAGTTGTAATGACAAAAGCAGCACAAAAATTTATTACGCCTTTAGCCGCTGAAGCTTTAAGCGGTGATACTGTATATACTGATTTATTTTCACGCGAAGAAGAACACGATATTGGACATATCCGATTAGCACGTAATGCTGACCTTATTATTTTAGCCCCTGCTACAGCCAATCGCATTGCAAAAATAGCCAATGGTATAGGAGATGATCTGGCTGATTGCATCCTTTTAGCGGCACGCTGTCCACTCTTAATTGCACCCGCTATGAATCCGTCCATGTGGGCGCATCCAGCCACTATTCGCAATGTTGCACAACTGCGCGCAGATGGCGTTCATATCATTGGACCAGAAATCGGAAATATGGCTGAACGTGACGAGATAGGATATGGGCGCATGAGTGAACCTTTAACGATTGTCGCTACCATAGAGGCTCTTTTGAATGTGCATGAAAAACCTCTCTCTGACCGCCATTTCATCGTTACCTCTGGCCCTACCCATGAACCAATTGATCCGGTGCGTTATCTTGCTAATCGGTCTTCAGGCAAACAAGGTCATGCCATCGCAACCGCTCTTGCGCATTTGGGTGCAAAAGTAACACTTATTTGTGGACCTGTTAATCTTGCAGACCCACAAGAAGTAAAAACCATTCATGTTGAAACAGCACAACAGATGTTACAAGCCGTTCAAGCCGCATTGCCTGCTGATGGTGCCATCTTCGTTGCCGCTGTTTGTGATTGGCGCAGTCAAACGCAGTCTTTACATAAAATTAAAAAGAATGCTCATAAAATACCACCATCCCTTCATATGATCGAAAATCCTGACATTTTAGCAACGATTGGACACGCTCCAAATCGCCCCTCATTGGTCATTGGTTTTGCTGCTGAAACATGTGATATCATTGCCAATGCGCAAAAAAAATGTGTTGAAAAAGGAGCTGATTTCATTCTTGCTAATGATATTTCTCTTCAACTAGATGGCACAAATGTCATGGGTGCTGATACAAATCAAGTTTATCTCGTGAGTAGAGAAAAAGTTGAACAATGGCCCCATATGAGTAAACAACACGTAGCGCAAAAATTAGCGAACATGATTGTATCATTTTTTGCCCCCCAGACACCTACTCCTCATGAGGAAAATATACCCCATTTCAAATAATAACTCTTCAAATGCATTCATATTAAAACACCTTATAAAATAGAACTAACAATAGGTGCCTATCTATCTCGATTAGTATACAATATTTTGATTTATAATGATAATCTAGCGTTGTTCATATTAAATTAGAATCCCGAATATCGTAAGATTCTCTCATTTCAAATCTCCCTCATGTTGAATCAATAAAAACCATTTTCTTGCACGTTGTAAACAAGGATAGCCGTATGAATACAAAACGTTTAAGAAAGAACTAAAAACGCTTATAATGGACCGTCTCAAGAACAAAGGGCTGTCGAGCAATACTGAGGATGATGGCTCCAGCGTGCTCTTTTATTAAGCATAAAGATAGTGGTGCTCTATAAGTTTTATTTATTCACGAGAGCTTTACCCTTATACTATTCACAGGAACTGTTGCGAAATAAGTGTGACGAGCGTTGGGAAATGTTTCTTGAAAAAATTCCATTTCACCCATAGCCTTCATAAAAAGTAGGATCTATTGCACCACTGTCTCCCCAGCTTATAAAAAACAAGCTATCATTCACTTTGCCTATCATCAATTTTGAGAAAGCTCTTGCATTGGATAAAATTTATAAAAGCATTTTCTCTCTTCAATGTTTTTATCCCCATATTGGTCCTATTTATGATGTGCAAATACATGATTTTGATTGTTTCATGATGAGAGCAGTTAATGAGAAAATATGACAACTTTATTTGGAGCTCTTATTCACTATGAAAAACAATGTATAAATCAATGTATTATAACATCTCGATACAATTTGAAGCATATCTCACACTGACGTTCATAAAGAGTGTAGACAAAATTCATTGCACCACTGTCTATAAGTTTATGAAACTGACGCCTTTATTATTTTCCTCAGTGATCGGTCTTTAAAATTAAATGTGTGTGTCCTCTCTCTAACATACCAAGACCGCAAAGACTAGAATTTGATCCATGATATCCGCACATTGTGATGTTTTATGAGAAGTATTTTTATTCCTTTATCGAAAGCTTTGTATCCACACATTGGTCTCGCGTATAATGTGCAAGTAAATAATTTTTTGATGTTGAATAGAGGCTTTGAAATTAAAGAATATCTCTATATTTTGGATTCTTATTCAAGTTGAAAATGATCAATTCTCTTCATAAATTAGTGGTGTTATTATCTAAAAAATATTTGATACAGTGCACCGCTTGTACGAAAAGCACTTCAATGAATTCTTACTTCATTGCACTTATAGCTTTTAAAATTCAAAATCTCATCATTTTTAATCATCAGTGGCGTCTCCCACTTTTTGCTTCTTCTCAAGCAATTGCCCTTCCATGGGATATGAACGGTCAATCGCCTAAGCTTATTTTTTCACTTCTATCATATTAATCATTCTGTTGCTCAAATCAGAATATCTACGAGCTACTACGTTACTCCTATTCCATTGAACTCAATATGTTTTGAATAAAAGCGAGAGGCAAAAGCATGCCGCCAAATAGTAGAGAAGTACAGAGTATTGGGCATTGTGCAAAACAATTAAGCACGTAGATAAATGAAGTTATACAACTCTACTGAATAAATAGAAGTAAACAACTTTCCTCCAAAATAGTTCTTATTCCTTAATTTTTCACATATATCATATAAACGCAATAACCTACACTCTGTACAAAAATATTAAAATTTCTTCTACAACAGCTGCTTTTTAAATTCTTCTTGATTTTTAAAAATCAAAATTTCTATTTATTCAAACTTTATTTTAAACAAAGAAACTTTAGTCGTTTTTTATAATGTTCTTGAAAAGAAATCTTGTAATTCAAAAAAGAAAAAATTACACTGCACATTCTTTAAATATATTTCTTGTTTTTTTGCTTCTTTCCTTAGTTTATTAATCTATGATTTTTACTGCTGCCTATCGTGCTTTACAACGTCTTCTGACCTCGCAATATAGTATTATGATACTGAAAGCATTGGGGATTACTTTTTTCATTCTCGCCATTTTATGGTTATGTGTGCACCAACTTTTTGTGTCTTACTTTTGGCCCTGGATTGCTCAGTTTCTTCCTGGAATCCCTAGTTGGGCGGGATGGATTGGTTTTAGCATGCTTATCATTTTTAATCTTGGTTTGGCTCTTTTGTTGGCGTTTTTGATTGCACCAATCGCAGCTATGATTGGTGGTTTTTTCATTGACTCTGTTGCTGAAATCATTGAAAAAGAGGATTACCCAAACGAGCCTATTGGACAAGCTTTGCCGTTTCGGCGTTCTCTTATCATTTCCTTTAAATTTGTTATTTTAAGCCTTCTTGGTAATGGAATTGCTTTTATTTTATTCTTCATACCAGGTATTAATTTAATCGCTTTTTATGTTATTAATGGTTATTTGCTTGGTCATGAATATTTCTTGTTTGCTGCTTATCGTTTTCGAACAGAGCAAAATGCACGTGCTTTTTTACATACTCATTACACAACGGTTTTTGGTGCAGGATTATTGATAGCGCTTTTTGTTTCGATTCCAATTCTTAATTTAGCAACACCGCTTTTTGCAGCCGCCTTTATGACATATTTACACAAAATGCTTTCCCAAAAGACCATGGAACACATTACACAAAAATAATGTTACTTGACTTTAAGGCTAATAAAACTTGCCAACCAAAGAAAGCATAATATAAAATTTTATGCTTTATCTTTCATTAAAGTAATATATTGATTTACAACGATAATTTATCATTTCACAACATGAGTAAAAAACCTAAATATCATGAGGCTTTCTCTTTTTAATCCTATTCATATTGGATCAATTGAAATCGTTTGTTAATATGTCATAAACGAAGGTGGTGTGTGGATAAAAGTACTTTCAAAAAGGCGTGAAATATCTTTTATGAATCCTCTCAATGCAAACATTATCGTCACATTAAAAACTTGAAAAGAGTATGATGGTATCGATTTATACCTTCTATTTCAGTAAAAATGGAGAGCATAATGTATTTTATACCATTCATGGAGAGTATATACTCTTCTGAGCACCGTCATAAAAGAGTTTCGGAGATTATTGAAAAATGTCTGTGTAAAACAAGTACATGAATGAGTAGTATAATAGCATTTTTGAGGGTATTCTATTTTAATTGTGAAAAGCGCGCGCTTTAAAGAAACCTTTTGAAAAAAATCTTGCTCTGATGTTAGCGTTTCGCTAATATGGTGTTATCATATACATTATCTTAAATGGATTATTTTAGCCTTGTTAACGCCTTATATTATAAGGTTTCTTTTCTTCAAAACTGTCGATACGAATGATTAATTGGATATTCATTTTTATCAAAAAATAAGGGGTTTGTTAACCATCGCAAGGAGTGAATTTTAATACCAAAGTAAAAAAATAAAAACATGTAAGTTCTTAAACTTACGACAAATTTGTTATAGGATATACTCTTCATAGATATGATTGTTATGATATTGGAAAATTAAAAATTAAAAAAACAAGCTATACGTACACTGATAAAAGTATTAAATAGACTCCTTTGTTCCACCGGTAAAGCAAATGTGACTGCTTAGGTTCATATTCTTTCAAATCATGCGAAAGATGTGTAATATTTAAAGGAAGGTTATAAAGATGAACTGGATTACAAATTATGTTCGTCCTAAAATTAACTCTATATTGGGGCGCCGTGAAATTCCAGAAAATCTATGGATTAAAGATCCTACCAGTGGTGAAATGATCTTCCATAAAGATCTGGAAGCTAATCAATTTGTAGCTCCTAATTCTGGCCATCATATGCGTATCAGCGCTAAAAATCGTCTCATGCATTTTTTTGATGATGGTGTTTATACAGCTCTTGAAAATCCAAAAGTTGTAACAGATCCTTTAAAATTTCGTGACGAAAAACGCTATATTGACCGGTTAAAAGATTATCGTTCTAAACTTGGTGTTGATGACAATATTTTAAGTGCACGTGGTACGATTGAAGGCTTACCAATCATTGCAACCGTTCAAGATTTTGCCTTTATGGGTGGATCACTCGGTATGGCTTCAGGAGAAGCTATTATTAAAGCTTTTGATACTGCCATTGCCGAAAGGCGCCCGCTAGTTCTTTTTTCTGCTTCTGGTGGCGCACGCATGCAAGAAGGAACACTCTCGTTGATGCAAATGCCTCGTACAACCGTAGCGATTGAAATGTTGAAAGAAGCAAAACTTCCCTATATTGTTGTGCTGACTAATCCAACCACCGGTGGTGTTACTGCTTCTTACGCCATGCTTGGTGATATTCACATTGCTGAACCTGGCGCTATGATTGGTTTTGCTGGTCCACGTGTGATTCAACAAACTATACGCGAAACCCTACCAGAAGGTTTTCAAAGTAGTGAATATCTGCTCGAACATGGTATGATTGATATGGTTGTATCACGTTTAGAAATGAAAACAACAATTGCGCGTCTTTTACGTTTGATGATGAAACGCCCTGCTGTTTTTAACCCTTCCGATCCATCCCCAACAGACTCTCAAACATCGCTTTCTACAGCAAAAGCAGTTTAAATTTATGCAACAAAGCCAAATACAAAGGGTGGTGGATGATTTACTAAAAAATTATCCGAAAAAATTTGATCTTTCTTTAGAGCGTATTATTCACCTTTTAGAGCGTCTTGGTAATCCACATTTAAAACTTGCCCCTATTATTCACATCGCTGGAACAAATGGCAAAGGATCTGCCTCAGCGATTTGCCGTGCTCTTTTAGAAAGTGCAGGATACTGCGTTCATGTCTATAGCTCACCTCATCTCGTCAACTGGAATGAACGCTGCCGGTTAGGTCAAAAAGGAGGTGGTCAACTTGTTACAGAAAACCAATTGGCTGAGACAATCCGTGAAATTATAAAAGTAAATCGTCAAGAGCCGATTACTATTTTTGAAATTTTTACAGCCGCTGCCTTTATACTGTTTAGTACACATCCAGCTGATGTTGTCATTTTAGAAGTTGGGTTGGGAGGGCGTTTTGATGCTACCAATGTCATTAACAAACCAGCTGTATCGCTTATTATGCCCATTGATTATGATCATGAGAACTTTCTTGGAAACACAATTGCTCAAATCGCTTTTCAAAAGGGGGGAATTATCAAACCAAATGTTCCAGTAGTCATCGGGAAGCAAAATTATGAAGAAACTCTTGCTACTTTAATACCCCTTGCCGATAAAAATAAAGCACCTTATTCTCTATTTGATCAAGATTATCAAAGTTATAAAGAACATGGACGTATGGTTTTTCAAAACAATCAAGGTCTCATGGATCTTTCACTTCCTAACCTTATTGGAGACCACCAAGTTGCCAATGCTGGCGCATCTCTTGAAGCAGTTTGTCAAGCGGGTTTTCAACTTTCAGAACAAACTATAAATGACGCTTTGAAAAATATCTATTGGCCCGCACGGATGCAACATCTTATCCAAGGACATTTGGTTGATCAACTGTCTCCTAATATTGATTTATGGTTAGACGGTGGTCACAATCCTGCTGCTGGAAAAGTTATTGCGGCAGAACTTACACAATGGAGAAAAAAAACAGATCGTCCCATTATTATGATTGCTGGCATGCTCAATACCAAAGATGCTGTCGGTTATTTTCGTTCCTTAGCGAACCTTGTCGATAAAATATATACGATACCGCTGATTAACAATAATGCCAGTATCTCTCCAATAAAATTAGCTGAATCAGCGCAAAAAGCAGGAATCTTTTCTACTCCACAAGCACATCTACAAGATGCTTTGCATAAGATTAGAGCCGAATATAAAGAGGCAATTGTCCTTATTAGTGGTTCCCTTTATCTTGCGGGCGATATTTTACGTGACAATAAAACACCTCCATGCTAGAAATTGATTATTTTAAAGCTTTGAAAGATAGACTTTTTAATCATGCAACTTGATTGTGCACTTTATCAACATCCTAAACTTATTACTGTTTTTGGCGGATCTGGTTTTGTAGGACGACATGTCGTTGAAACTTTGACTAAGCGGGGATATCGCGTTCGTATCGCTGTTCGTTGTCCACAAAAAGCTTATTATATGCTCCAAATAGGAGAAGTAGGACAAACCCAAATGCTTAAAACGGATATCAAGCATCGTGCCTCTGTTGCACGCGCGTTGCTTGGAGCTGATGCGGCAGTATTTTTGCCTGGTAGCTTAAAACAAGCAAATCAATCGAATTTTAAAAACACACAAATTGATGGTGCTTACAATGTTGCTGAATTAACAGCACAAGCTGCTATTCCACTCATCTATATGTCAACACTTGTGGCTAACGAGAATGCTTCATGTCTTTATGCACGTGTTAAGTTTATGGGTGAACAAATCATTCATAACAAGCATCCTCAAGCAATTATTATCCGTCCATCCGTTATCTTTGGACCAGAGGATTGTTTCTTTAACACTTTAGCAGATTTGTCACGTTTTTTACCAATTATGCCTCTTTTTGGGGGTGGGAAAAGCAAATTGCAACCCGTGTATGTTGGTGACGTTGCTGAGTTTATCGCGCGCACTTTAGATGGACAGGTTGCTTGGGGAAAAAATTATGATCTTGGTGGTCCCCAGATTATCACTTTCCAAAATACTCTTGAAAATATACTCAAAATTATTCACCGTAAAAAAACAATCCTATCCATGCCCCTTTCTGCTGGTCTATTGATTGGAGGAATTTTGGGAACTATCGGTAAATTGCCTTTTTTACCAACAATCGTAACAGCCAATCAGATACGTTTTTTACAAATGGATAACATTGTTTCTAAAGAGGCTATAGAGAATGGATATACTCTAGAAGGTGTGGGAATTACCCCCAGAGCAATGGCTGCATTCTTGCCAAGTTATCTTTGGCGATTTCGTCCACATGGTCAATTTTCGCAAAACTTATTCGTCTAGAATAAATTTTTCCAAAACTGAGTTAATTATTTGATTTATAACTCATAGCTCGTTGTTAGCGGTTCTAAAATCAGAGTGCTCAATAGAGTAATGTTTTTGCATTTTAAATGCTCTATTCAGTATCACAAAAAATGTTTAATCGGATATCTATATTATTTTGATAAAAATCGTTGAAAACAGGAGAAAAGCACTTCTTATAAACTGTCTTTATCCAAGAGCAGATGCAACATTGGAATCCTAAAGAACTGATTCTGAATTGCCTGTTCATAAATATGATAACCTATGGCTTTGCAATTATATTATTTTGGTAGAAAGCTTAATAATGAGATTAAAGTAAGGTAATACTTCCTTTTTCAACAACCGCATAAGCGAGTAGAATACAAGTACACTACTTTAATATTATCCCATAAAAAATTGATATAAAAACTGTGAAGCAATGCACAATTTTTATTATTTAAAAGGTATTCTCTTTGGATATTTTTAAAAGCTTTAAAGTTACGTGAAAAGGATAGAGTTTTGTTTATATAATAAGACTTATCATGAAGATCTCTTATTCTGTCAGTAACATCATTACTCAGATTCATAAATGCATATTTGTTGCACAAATTTATGAAGATTTTAAAAGAGCTTTTTCACATAAAGAAGTCCTCTTCTTGTCTTGCATTTTTTTTTAATTTCTCCTACCGTCTTGGAAAAACTTATTTTAAAGGAATAAAGAATGGCAGCTCAAGATTTTGTTGTCAAAGATATTACACTTGCCGCTTATGGTCGTAAAGAACTTGATATTGCTGAAACTGAGATGCCTGGTTTGATGGCTTGTCGTAAGGAGTTTTCCTCTAATCAACCTTTGCGCGGAGCGCGTATTTCTGGCTCATTGCACATGACAATTCAAACAGCTGTTTTAATTGAAACATTAAAAGCGATTGGCGCCAATATACGGTGGAGCTCTAGCAATATTTTTTCTACACAAGACCATGCAGCAGCAGCTATCGCCGCAACTGGTATTCCTGTATTCGCCGTTAAGGGTGAAACATTGGAAGAATATTGGACTTATATAGATGCAATTTTCCAATGGCCAGATGGTAATCCTTCCAATCTTATTTTAGATGATGGCGCTGATGCCACAAACTATATTTTAATGGGAAGTCGTGCAGAACAAAATAAAGATATCCTATCGCATCCCAAAACAGAAGAAGAAGAAATTTTTTTCAAACAAATACAAAAGCGTATGGATGCAACACCAGGATTTTTTACACGACAGCGCGCAGCAATTAAAGGTGTAAGCGAAGAAACCACAACAGGTGTAAACCGTCTTTATCAGTTACAAAAAGAAGGGCTTTTGCCTTTTCCTGCCATTAATGTCAATGATAGCGTCACTAAATCAAAGTTTGATAATAAATATGGATGTAAAGAATCATTGGTCGATGGTATTCGACGTGGAACAGACGTGATGATCGCTGGTAAAACTGCCATTGTCTGTGGTTATGGTGACGTAGGAAAAGGTTCAGCAGCATCTCTTTCTGGTGCTGGGGCTCGTGTTAAAGTAACAGAAATTGATCCTATTTGCGCTCTTCAAGCAGCTATGGATGGCTATGAAGTTGTTAATTTGGATGATGCTGCTTCCAGTGCTGATATTATCATCACGACAACAGGCAATAAAGATGTTGTTCGTTTAGACCATATGCGACAAGTAAAGGATATGTGTATTCTTGGAAATATTGGTCATTTTGATAACGAAATCCAAGTCGCAGCCCTTAGAAATTTGCCATGGACAAATATTAAACCACAAGTTGATATGATCACCTTTCCCGATGGAAAACGCATCATTTTGCTCTCTGAAGGGCGTTTGTTAAACCTCGGGAATGCGACTGGGCATCCCTCTTTTGTCATGTCAGCCTCGTTTACTAATCAAGTTTTAGCGCAAATTGAACTTTTTACCCGTGCAGAACACTATACAAATGAAGTCACTGTTTTGCCTAAACATCTTGATGAAAAAGTTGCACGTCTACATCTTGATCGGTTAGGAATAAAATTAAGTGTTTTATCAGAAGAACAAGCCGCTTATATTGGAGTCACACCACAAGGACCTTATAAATCAAACCATTACCGTTACTAAACATTTCCTTGGGTTAAAAAAGGGAAAGATGTCGTGCGCAGCTTTGGTGACTATAACCCCAAAGAAAAAGCTCAAAAAATGATTCGAATCTATGCGTATATATTTTGCCTTTTTTTCTTTTTTTCTCCAACATGCGCTGTTGCTCAGCCACTGGAAGGTTATCTACCATTTTTCTTCACTTTACTAGATGGTCCATGGCTGCTTTTAGCGCTGTGTGGAGGAATTTCTTGTGCTTCACTTCTCACGTGCCTAGCTGTTATTATGCGTGCAAAAAAAACTGCACAGAAGCCTTTGAAGATAATTCAGGCAAATTTTTCTGAAAAACTTAAATATTATGAATGGCTTCTGGAAGAAACCGAGCAATTCCTTCTTATTTGGGAAAATCCAACAACCTTACCCCGTATCGTTGGTGCCCTTTCTGCATTGCAAAAAACAGGAATCGACCAGAAAGATTTTCAGCGTTTTGAGCTCTGGGTTGAAGAAAATTCTCTGCGAGAACTTGATTATGCATTGACTCAACTACTTTGTAAATGTCACCCTTTTGATCTTTCTATCACCACCACAAACAATGTACTGCTGCAAGTTACAGGAGTCATCGCAGGAACAGTCGCTATTGCTCGTTTTCAAGATATCTCAAAACAACAGAGTGAAAATGCTCGTTTACAGAAAGATATCGCCCGCCTTCTTACTGAACTGAGAATGCAGCGTAATCTTCTTGATCTTATTCAAGAGCCCGTATGGATAAAAGATTGTGAAGGAAAAGTTTGTTTTATCAATCGCGCCTTTAGAGAAATGACAGATTTTCGTGAAGGCAGTGATGAAGTGGGGGATCTTTTCAATGAAAATACACAACGCAAAACAGATGAAACAGAAACAATTTTTCAAGAACATGTTCACACAGTTATTGATGGAGAACGACATCGTTTTCATCTCACACGTATTACAACAGCCGAAGGGATGGCAGCTTTTGCGCGTGATGACAGCGCATATGAAAATCTTGCTCATGAATTAAGTTATGTTCTTCAAAGCCATTGTGAAACACTTGACCAAATTTCAACAGCTGTAGCTATTTTTGATACAAACCAAAAATTAAAATTCTGTAATCATGCTTTTAAAATTTTATGGCCGTTGGAGACTTCCTTTTTAGAAAGTGAACCAAGCCATACATTATTTCTTGAACGTCTACGTGAAAAAGGGCTCATTGCTGAACACCCCGATTGGCGCGCGTGGAAAGAAGAACTTTTTAAAGCCTATCGACAAACAGAATCGAACCAACAAATTTGGAATCTTCCAGATGGGCGTACGGTGCGTGTTGTCTCAAACCCCCATCCACAAGGAGGTGTCACTTGGCTTTACGAAAACCTTACAGAAAAAATTGATCTTGAACGCCGTTATAATACACTTATTAAAATACAAGGTGAAACACTTGATAAACTTTCCGAAGGCGTGGTTGTTTTTGGTACTGATGGGCGCCTTCGTTTATCGAATCCTGCCTTGTCGAAATTGTGGTCCCTTCCTTATAATTTACTTGTCGAAGGGACCCATATTACACAGTTACAAAGCCATTGTTCAGCCTTAACCTTAGGACAAGAATGGGATCAATTTACCAAATTCATTACCGGTTTTGCTGAAAAACGTGAAACATATTCAGGTCGTATAGATCTTAAAAATGATATGATTATTGACTATACTCTGGTTCCTCTTCCCGATGGACAAACGATGCTTACTTTTGTGAATGTTACAGATACTGTTCATGTTGCGCGTGCTCTTCAAGAAAGAAATGAAGCATTAGAAAGTGCTGATCGTTTGCGTAATGAATTTGTCCAACATGTTTCCTATGAATTGCGTACACCTCTCACCAATATTATTGGATTTTCGGATATTTTACGTGATCAAATTTTCGGCTCTATCAATAAACGTCAACAAGAATATCTTGGGCATATTCATTCAGAATCAGGAACTCTTTTAAATATTGTTAACGATATTCTTGATCTTGCTACCCTTGATGCAGGCATTATGGAGTTGGAAATAAAATCAGTTAATATTGCAGATGCTATGATACAAGCAGTAGCACGTATAGAAGATCGCCTTAATGGACGCCATATTACGCTTTTACAACAAATTTCTCCTTCCTTAAATTCCATTTCTGCTGACGAAAAACGCTTGCATCAAATTTTTGTGAATGTGCTGAGTAATGCTATTAATTTCGCAACGGAGGCGAGCACTATTGAATTTTGCGTCGATGAACAAGATGATAATATTGTCTTTAGCGTTCACAATGAAGGCTCTGATATTCCAAAAGACGTCCTTGATCGTATTTTTAAACGTTTTTCTTCTCATTCACACCATGGCGGGCGTGCAGGAGCGGGTCTTGGCCTTTCCCTTGTGAAGAGTTTCGTTGAACTACACGGTGGACATGTTGAGATTCTTACCGGTTCTGGAAAAGGAACAACAGTTAAATGTTTTTTCCCACTTCCCAAAGGAGATAAGATTTTTTAATTTTAATCTTTATTATAACAAAAGTTTTTCATCCATTTCATGGAACTCTTAATGAATTTTAGTTTTTTTCTTGAAAATGAAGAGGCAACAAAGCTTTTTGCACAACATTTAACCCTTTCTTTAAAGCCGGGGGATCTTGTAACGTTGCAAGGAGATCTTGGAACTGGAAAATCAACTATTGCACGTACAATCATCCAAACACTTGCGAATGATAACACTATGGATGTTCCAAGCCCTACTTTTACTCTTGTGCAAAGCTATCAACTTCCACAGTTTGAAATTATTCATGCTGATCTTTACCGCCTTTCTATGGCAGAAGAAATTGATGAATTAGGGCTTCATGAAGCTCGTGAGAAAAATATTTTACTTGTTGAATGGCCAGAAAGAAATACAGCTCTTTTAGAGCTCGCCACTTTTGCACTCACCTTACACTATAAAGAAAATGGGCGTCATGTAACACTCAGATCAGCACGACATTCTATTGAACGTTTGCAACAGTCTTTTGCAATTCGTATATTTTAAAAAACATCGACATGAGCATGGGCATCATCATTTTTTAATTGATAATACTTCAATACGTACCGAAATTTGAGATGATGAACAACATAAAGAAGCCCCTCATGGATGTATCAACCATGAAGATGAGACGAAATACTGACTCTTTTATATAACAATGACATAAATTGCAAAGGACATCCGTTAATTTACAGGAATTTATCAATTTATTTTAGAGAATGTTTTTTGCCTTTCATATTTTTGGTAAAGGCTTCAAAAAAAGTCTTTTGATTCTAGAGAATAGTGTAAGAGAATTTTAAATTGAAGTGGTAACCCTTTAGAAGAGCATTATATAACCTGTAGTGAATTGCTTGCTTCTTTCTGCTTAAAAATTGTGAACTTCAGAAAAGTAATTTGCAAAGTTTTTTCTTAAAATCTCCTTTCATGATTGCTAAGGACGCCAAACAAAAATCTCCTTATTTCTAGATTGATATTGCCTTTTTATGTGTTGAAAGCACTATCCATCTCTATAGTCTTATTCAAGAAGAAAATACCTTTATGAAATTATCATTCACCCAATATTTTTGACGCGCATAAGGAAAGAATTGCCTATATTATTCATACAGGGCAATTTTTTATAAAAAATAGTCAATTGAATCATGCATAAAAGTACGAATTCTTGAATTCATTTAACATTTTGATTTTATTATCTTTTTATTATAATATAATGCAAAAAAGAATGTTTAAAAAAATCAACAGGAGAGACAAAGCTTCTCTCCTTTATAGTGATTATATGTAGAATTAACTAAGCCCATCTTTTATCCATTCAGAAAGACGTCCTTTAGAGGTAGCGCCAACCATATTCGATGAAATATTTCCATTTTTAAACATTAATAATGTAGGGATAGAACGTACTCCGTATTGGGTAGCTAGTTCCGGATTTTCATCAATATTTACCTTAGCAATTTTAACTTGATTTTGCATTTCCATTGAAATTTCATCCAAAATTGGAGAAATCATTTTGCAAGGGCCACACCATTCTGCCCAAAAATCAACCACAACAGGGGTGGAAGAGGTTAGAACTTCACTTTCGAAATTGTCCTTATCAACTTTTATACACGTCATTGATTTATCCTTTATATTCACTCTTTATAGATTGGTATGATAACAATTCATATCAAGTTATTGCAAAGATAAATTATTAAAGGACTTTTTTACACCAGGGATTGTGCGTTGTGTTTGTTTGAGCGATTTTATGAAAGTAAAAAAGCGTAAGGATACTTTGAAGGAAAGGAATAACTTATAAGGCAACTTCACTAAGAAATGCCTCAAGTTTTTCTGGAGGAAGTTTAAAAATTTTGGCTTCTTTACTGTAGATAAGCAGAGCCTGGATATCTTTATCGGGATGAATAGCTTGCAATAATTTTCGATAAAGAGCCATTTGCAACCAGTGATGGGAAGCAATCGCAGCTTCATTTTCTGGCGGGGTTCCTGTTTTAAAATCGGCAAAGATGATGCTGTTTTGCGTGATGTAGAGACGGTCAATTTGACCAGAAATTGCTTGTTCTTTTCCACGAATTTTCACAATACCCATTAAGGAGACCTCAGCACGTGAATGCTCAGAGAAAAGGGGCTTGAGATAAACATGATCTAATATTTTCCAAACATGGCGAAGAGCATCTTCTCTTTGGCTTTCATCCCAATGAGAGGCTTTGGTATTGAGATAGTTTCGAGCATAATCTCGACGTTTTTGTGGGGGACAATCGGGTAAATATTGTAACAATCGGTGAACGAGATTACCATATTCAATGGAAAAAGCTCTGTTTGTGTTCATGGCTCCTAAAACAGGTGAAGTGGTAAGCTGTTTTGGACTTGAGGACAGCTCTGTATCCGCTTCAATGGAAAGGCTCGCCACTGACGGTTTTAACGGTTTTGGTAACACTGGTTCTGCTGGTACTTTATGAGAGAAAAAAGCAGGCAAAAGTGGTAAGGTTTGGCATTCAGCGGAAGAATTTTTTTGGTTTATAGAAGCAGAAGAAGCAGGTGTAATGCAATAACGCCAAGCTGCAATATCTTCCGAAGAATCTTTTATAGCAAGGGCATGCGGTTCGAGGGCTTTTTTTACCAGTTGTAACCATGTATGAGATGGCGTTTTCGGACCTTTATACCCACAAATAAACAAGCGATCTTCAGCGCGTGTCATTCCTACATAAAGAAGGCGCCTATATTCTTCTTCTGCACGCTCTTTTAAGTGTGAAATTGCTTGTTTAGAAAGTTTTGTATCAAACTTTTCATTGGGGCGCCAAATAAAGGCTTGTTGTCCATTCACTTGTGCCTTGTTTAAAGGAACTTTAAGCAAGTGAGGAGCATGCTGAGGATGCCAAATCGCACTACCGGGATCAACTAAAAATACAACAGCAGCCTCCAGTCCTTTTGCGGCGTGAACAGTCATGATACGAATTTCTTCATTATTTTGTTCAAATTCACGTTTAATTTCTGGTTCGCTTGCACTTAATGTTTCTAAAAAAGCTTGTAATCCTGGTAATCCTGTTTTTTGAATAGTGAGCGTATAATCCATAAAAGCATCGAGCACATCATTTGCTTCAAATCCTAAACGAGACAGAATTTTTTGTCGTCCCTTATCATTGTTCAGAATATAGCTATAGAATTCAAAAACCGGTATTTGATCCACTAAAGCACGATAATGGTTCAGCTTTTCAAAAGCATCTTTAAAAGATACCTGCGATGATGTATGCGCGCACAGACTTTGCCAAAGAGAGCCGGTGCGGTGTGCGGCAAGCTGATAGAGTTCCTCTTCACTAAGAGCAAAAAGTGGGCTTTTTAAAACACAAGCAAGAGAAAGATCATCTTGTGGCTGCAAAACAAAACGCGCAAGCGCCATTAAATCACGGATACTAATATGTTTGGTAAGCTGTAAACGATCAGCCCCTGCTACGGGAATATTACGGTGTTTAAGAGCACGGGAAAGAGCTGAGACAAATTGATCACGTTTACGAACCAAGATCATAATATCACTTGCCCGTATTAAGCGTCCTTTTGCTGGAAGCATTTCGCCTTTTTGTAACCAGTCGGCAATCGTTTCAGCAATTTTTTCTGCTAAACGGACTTCAGGTGTATCTAAATGATTAACAGTTGCATGCCAATCTTGAGGAAACTCACTCGTTTCTTTTGAAATGGCATCCCATATAACAACTTCACCCGGACTATGAACCCGAATAGCTTCATGCACCGTTTTTGTATTTTCTGCCAAAAGTCCTTTATAGTTTTCTGGTGTTTCAAAAACAATATCAACACTTTTAAGAACATCCGCTGTAGAGCGAAAAGAGTAATGCAGTTGTATTTTTTCAAATTGCTGATTTGTTTGCTGCACTTTTTTTTGAATGATTCTTCCATTTTCAGCAAAATTTTCTGGAGCTGCACCTTGAAAAGAATAAATAGATTGCTTTTCATCTCCAACAGCAAAAAGAGTCCGTATATTTGTTCGTTGGCTATAACCTGAGAAAAACTCTTGTGCCAACAGTTGAATAATTTGCCATTGCTCAGGATTAGTGTCTTGTGCTTCATCAAGTAGAATGTGATCAAGCCCACGATCAAGTTTATAATGCACCCATTGGCTTGCACCTTTACGCTGTAACAAATGAAGTGTACGCTCAATAAGATCGTCAAAGTCTAAGAAGCCATTAGCCTTTTTTAGATTCGTATAAATTTTGAGATAAACAGCACATAACTGAAAAGCAGCCATATTGAGAGTAGCAACTTTTGCGCATTGATATTTCTCTAAAAGAACAGAAAGCTTGTTTTTTTTATCTTCAAGCATTTGTTGAATAAAAGGCCAAATTTGGTCTGTTTTTTTACGAGATAAATGTGAAAACTTACGCGGCTCACCTTTTATTGTAAAATAAATATCAGAAATAATATTGAGAATATTTGTCTCATCATGCACCTTTTCTAATTGGGAAAGTTTTTCCACCATATCCTTGCAGCTTTGACTGCCATTGGTTTCACAATGGTTAAGAGCATAAAGAGGAAGGCGCGCTGTTTGTTTAATTTGTTCCAGAAGATATTGATTTGTTTCATTGGGCGCTAAGTTAAAAAGCGTGCGCAATTTTTCTTCTCCATTTTCAGATAAAAGAGAAGATAAAAAATCAGACAATTTATGTTGCTTTTCAACTGCCTCATAGAGCAATTGGTTAAAAGTATGTTCGCTAATAACTTGAAGTAACTGTTGCAAAGCAGGTTGTACATCACGACGAGCTAAAAGTTGACGACGGGATTCTTGTCGTAATTTTTTTCGACTGATATCATCGGGAAGTTCAAAATGCCCTGCAATATTGGCTTCTAACATAAATTGATGCAAGAGAGATTCACAAAAAGCATGAATCGTTTGGATTTTTAAGCCACCAGGCGTTTCGAGGGCACGCGCAAAGAGTTGCCGTGCATAAGTTAGTTTTTGCGCATTAACAGTTTTTTTTTCAAACCGTGTTAAGGTTTCTTGCAGCTGTGCATCATCGAGCTCATTCCAACTGGAAAGCGTGCGAAAAATTCGTGATTGCATAACAGCAGCAGCAGCTCTTGTATAAGTAAGGCATAAAATACGTGCTGGAGGCGTACCGTTTAAAAGCAAACGGATAACACGTTCACTTAAAACGTGGGTTTTTCCAGATCCAGCATTTGCAGAAACCCACACGTTTTTTTGGGGATGTGTTGCTGTTGCTTGTGCATCAAGAGCGGCTTCAGGAATAGAAAAAAACGTCATGATTACTCTTCTTTATGAAAACCACTTGACCATTCCCACAACCGAGCCAAATGGTCGTAGTCACCTTCATATCGTTTTGACATGGGGATAGCATGTGAGAGATAGCCTTGTTGTGGATTTTGATAATAAGTTATGAGTGCGATAAGATTTTCCCATGCATTTTCAGCAAGATCAACAGCACTTAGATAAGTTTTTCCGTCTTTTTTCTTTAAAAGAATTGATTGGGATTTAATTTCACCTTTTTTGTTAAGGGGAATGTAAAATAAATTTGAGGGTGTAAAATCTTGAAAATCTGGGAAGCCCCCTTGTATGAGTAAAGCTGTTTCTAAAGCCAATTGCGGAAATAATAATTCACGAACTTGTTTTGATAAAGGAGGCGTTCCGGTTTTGAAATCTAGAATTTCAACCGTTTTATCTGGCAAAACATCAAGACGATCAGCACGTCCTGAAAGGGTTACCCCTGTTGTTCCTATAGGGATTTTTTGTGATACCACTTCCGAATATCGCTCTCGCAGTCCTAAACTTTGTTCCCATTGAATAAAGCGTGGAGCAAGATTTTCAAAACTATTCCACCAAATTACTTCAATATCAGGTGGAAAATTGAATTTATCAAATTCTTTACGTCCAATAGAAAGCAGTACGTTGAGTGCATTTGCATCATTTGGATTTTTCATTTGTGTACAAAAAGCCGCAAGAATAGCGTGATAAAGTGTTCCACGTTCTGAAACGCTAGGATCATGAATAAGTTCTTTAAGTGGTTTGAGCCTTAAGATTTTTTTGGCATAAATAGCATAAGGATCATATCGCAATATTTCTATTTCAGTGACTGAAAAATGGCGCGGGCGTATATTAAGAGGTGGAGAAGGGCAAGGACGTTCCACCTCAGAAGTTATGCTTGTATGATCAAGCATCTTTGCCCAATGGCGTAGTATTTCACCTCGTTCACGGATTTTTTTCCAAACCTGTTTTCCTACAACTGTTTCCATGCGTTGTAGCCAGCGTGATGGAATGGAAGGCGTATGATTAACGCGCAATGCGCGACTCATCACCACTTTATCCATTCCCATTGCCCATTGAAAATCATGCGCGGAAAGACCAATACGCTGCTCTGGTGGTTCCAGAGTTAACATCATTTTCATCGGTCGCGATAAAAAAGCATCATTTCGCGTTGATATCGGCCATGACCCTTCATTAAGACCGCCGATGACCACTGTATCAACTGTTTGCAAACGTGATTCCAAAGTCCCCCAGATGAATAAACGTGGATGTCCTCCAGGCGAAGGTGTGACGGAACGGGTTGCTATTATGGCAGAAAACATAGCGGGCCATTCGCAAAGATGAAATGTTAATCCGGATTGATCACTAACCAATTCACGTAAAAATTTTGATAGGGCTTGTCCCGCTTCATGTTGATAAAGATGTGCAAGAGAATTATCCTCATTGCGACCGAAATTTTCAAAAACCTCAACAGTTGCTATCGCAGCTTCGGTGATGGTGCATTCTTTCTCTTTTTTCATAAGAGATGTTAAAGGTTCAACAGCTTTCCTCAAAAGATGACAAAGAAAACGTGCTTCTTCACATTTCTGCTGATCAAGAGCGTTGATTTCAGAACTATTATGAAAGTATGTTTCAATCCACTTTTCAAGAAATTGATCACATTCGCAAAGATTGATGCGCCCTGTATTCCCTCGAAGAATAAAAAGTTCAAAATTTTCTGCCATTTCGCGTAAACGATGACGGTTTTGTTGGAGTGTTGTCAGTGGATGTTTAAGAAGAGAAAGAAAAGCAATGGGATCATCGGGTTGCAACACATTTTCTAAGATAAGTCGTAAGAGAGTTACAGGCAATGTTTGTGCAAGTGGTATTCCGCCTGAATCATTTGCTTCAATTCCAAATCGCTGTAATTCCACAGCAACACGGCGTGCTAAATTACGGTCATTTGTAATAAGGGCCGCAGTTTTTTGGGGTTCTTCAATAGCTTTGCGTAAGGTAACAGCTATAGCGAGAGCTTCTTCACGTTCATTTATAGCTTCAATAAATGACCAATCTGCACAAAGATTTTCATAATCATTACGGATAATTTGTATCCATTTATCTGTTGTAGAAGCTGGTCGGAGTGCTTCTGATAAAAGAGCCATTCGTCTTTTCTTTGTTATACTTTGTTGGCCAATTTCGCAAACATGATGACGTTGACACTCCATGAGAGTTAGAAGTTTTTTTAAATGATATTGAGGATGGCTAAAAACATTTTCTGCAGGATCAAAAAAATCACAAGCTGTTTTTTCTTTATTGCTTGTGCTTAGTGCATTCCATTGTTCTTCATCCATATGAAGATCAAGGCCAGGAAGAACAACAGCCCCTTTTGGCAGAGAAGCTATAACCTTTAAAAGATGAGAAACTGCGGGCATAGAACCTGACACACCAGCTGCAATAACCGGTTTATCAGGTGGCATACGTCGTAAAGTCTCTGCATGCATTGTGAGTACTTGATTACGCCATTCAGCGGGATTACTTCGTTGTCTTTCTGTCAAAATTTTTGGCCAATTTTGCGTAACAATAGTCAAGAAATCGAGCGTTATTTGCCACCATTCAGCGACCATATCAGATGCAATATTTTTAAGTTTGGACCAGTCTGCTCCTTCTGTTTCAATTTCGTCCATCAAGTGTGCTAAATCTTGCGCAAGCCAAATCGCATCAGCACTATGAGCCGGAATAAGCACATCTTCTGTGCCAAACATGGCACGCAGATGCGCAGGTAAATTTTCACGCCATGGACGAATAAGGCGTGCTAAAAGTAAAAGACGTTCGCTTTCTCCAATAGGCGGATTCAGAGCGCTGGTATGGTTTTCAACAAAAAGGAAACTGTCTTCATCTACATCTCCTAGAGCACGAATGGTTGGCAAGAATGTTGTTTGTGTATTGCTTCTTTCAACAAAGGCTAAACGCAAAGCGCGAGCAGCACGACGTGTTGGAACATAAATAAGGCTATCGGCAAGGGCAGTTTGAATATCTCCACTGGAAGCGAAATTATCAATAAGGCTACCAGATACTAGTGCATCAACAAAGTGAGGCAAAAAAGCAGTTCCCGGAGAAATAGAAAAAACATGCGGTTTATAGGTCATATGATCTCATATTTGGGATAACAAATTTTAGCTTATTGATTATTTGTATTATTTTGACTGTATACAATATTTATACAAGGAAAAACTGAAAAGCTATGTTTATACAGCAGATTTTTTAGTTTAGATTTAAAAAAATATTGAAATAAATTATATGTCTTAGGTCATCGCGAAAAAATATATAAAATTTTTCTAATATTTTTCAACGTAGAATTGGCTACAGTTTATTCTCTAACTCAAATAGGTAATATAAAAATAAATATTAAAGTTTTAAAAGGTTCTAGGGGTACTAATACGCTGTAGCTCTTTGAATATAATAAATAAATTTACCGTATTCTTTATACAGTGCAATCTGAAAATATCCTTTACATACTCCATCACTTTCAGAAAAAAATAATAATATTTCCACATTTCACAGCAAAAACAGATTACTTTGAGGGAGAGAGTTTTGCAAAAGTTTATCGTGCAAGCCTCTATCTTGCTAGGATTACATCCCTTATGCAAAATAGAATGCCCAAAAATATCATTATGTTGCAATTTTATATGTTTGTTTTAAAGGGACATTTTTCATTGTTCTTGATCTTACCTCGTCATGTCATCCCGTAAATAATATAAATGAATAGTATAACGTAAACTTCCGTGAATGGGATGAGATATATCACACACCACCATTATTACATCATAACGCTATAACCACCATCATCATTTTTTACCCTCACCCAATATTTTGAAAGCTCTTGGCTATAGAGAAGATTTATTAGAGGCATTGTATTTATTGCTTCAAGTGTTTTACGCACACATCAATCCTACTTATGACGTGCAAACAAATGATTTTGATTGTTTCAATATAAGAAACTTACAATATTCAGATTTTTGACCCAATATAAAAAACGATAAATTATTACTATAAATCAAATTATTGTAGAAAAGATTTTTCTTTATTTTAAGAGCGTACTTGGTAATCTTTAAAAGCAGAAAATTTTATTTTAGGAGCTCTTTCTGCCTCATAATTCAATGAAAAATGGTTCTCCGCTAAAAAAACTGGATCACCTTCTAAATCATACGCAATAGCAGAGCGGTGATTGCTGAGAAACTTTTGCAACTCATCTTTGCTCTGCGCTGAAATCCAACGGCATAAATTAAAGCGCGCAGACTCAAAATTCACTGGCAAAGAATATTCTATTTTTAATCGTTCTTTTAAAACATCAATTTGCAAAGCACCAATAACACCAATGAGAGAAGGAGACCCATCATCAGGAATAAACAATTGTACAACCCCTTCTTCAGCCATCTGTTGCAAAGCTTCTTTGAGTTTTTTTGCTTTCATTGGATCGCCTAAACAAACACGACGCAAAATCTCTGGTGCAAAATTTGGTACTCCCTTAAAGAGGATATCTTCTCCTTCAGTCAAAGTATCACCTATACGCAATGTTCCATGATTAGGAATCCCTACGATATCACCAGCATAGGCTTGATCTGCAATTTGGCGTGAACGTGCAAAGAAAAATTGTGGAGCCGAAAGTGTCATTGGTTTTCCTGTTCGAACCAACTTTGTCTTCATACCACGTTCAAGTGTTCCCGAACATACCCGAAAAAATGCAATACGATCACGATGATTAGGATCCATATTCGCTTGAATTTTAAAAACAAATCCCGTCATTTTAGGTTCAGTTGCTATGACATTGCGCTGATCTGCACTTTGGTCACGAGGACTTTGACCAAAATCAATAAGCGCATTGATCAAATCACGAACACCAAAATTTCGCAAAGCTGAACCAAAATAAACCGGAGTCATATGACCTTCACGGAAAGCTTGAAGATCAAAATTCTTGCAAACACTTTGAGCGATTTCTACCCCTTCAATAAAAGTTGAACGTTGATATTCAGGAAGTAAATGAACAACCTCTCTGGGATTTGAAACTATCCGCTGTGTTATCTCATCATCTTTTTGACGAAAACGATTATAATGAAGGTCATAGGTACCAACAAAATCTTTACCCGTACCAATTGGCCATGTTATAGGCGCAGTATCAAGAGCAAGCTTTTCTTCAATTTCATCTAAAAGCTCTATAGGATCACGTGCCTCACGATCCATTTTATTGATAAAAGTAACAATAGGAATATCCCGCATCCGACACACTTCAAACAATTTTAATGTTCTAGGCTCAATTCCCCGTGCTGCATCCAACACCATGACAGCACTATCAACAGCTGTGAGGGTGCGATAGGTATCGTCTGCAAAATCCTCATGCCCTGGAGTATCTAGGAGATTAAAAATATGATTTTCATATTCAAACGTCATCACCGAAGTCACAACGGAAATACCACGATCACGCTCAATATTCATCCAATCAGAACGGGTTTGAATACGATCTTTTTTGGCTTTTACTTCTCCTGCAAGTTGAATAGCACCACCAAACAATAAAAGCTTTTCTGTCAATGTTGTTTTCCCAGCATCTGGGTGAGCAATAATTGCAAATGTACGGCGTCGCTTTACTTCCTGCACTCTCTTTTCCATTATTCCTCCGCAGGACGTGCAAGTGTTTCAGCAATCAGTGCACGCATTTCATTAATCCCATAAAGCGCTATAAATGATCCCCATCGTGGACCTCGCTCTTGTCCCAGAAGCACTTCATACAACATTTGAAAAAAAACATTGGAAATACCAGGCCCACCTTCAGGGCTTTTTTTGCTATGATCTTGATAGCGTTCCGTTAACCGTGCAACGTCAAGAAGCATATTTTGTAGCATGTTGCCATCAACAGTTTCAGGTAAATTAGCTAATTTTTCATCAATTTGTGCTAATGTTGCTCGTTCGCTATCATCAGGGAGCCTGAATTTTTTGTTTGGTTTAACAAAAACATCAAAATATTTAATAGCAAACTTCACCAATTGATCAAGTTCTGGATAAGTTTGTGCATTTGCTCCTTTAGCGTAACGAGAAATAAAACCCCAAAGAACTTCTGCATTCTCCGCATTTGAAGCACTTACCAAATTTAAAAGCATCGCAAAGGAAACAGGCAAATCAACTTGCGGAGGGCAACCATTATGAATATGCCATACAGGGTTATTCAGCCGCTCTTTCCATTCTTGGCGACCATAGGCTGAAAGATGCGCATAATATTCATCCACAGCTTTTGGAATAACATCAAAATAAAGCCTTTTTGCCGTTTTAGGCTTTGAAAACATATAAAGCCCTAAACTCTCTGTTGGGGCATAAGTAAGCCATTCATCAATGGTTAAGCCATTTCCCTTGGATTTGGAAATTTTCTGCCCTTTCTCATCTAAAAAGAGCTCATAGTTGAATCCTTCTGGGGACTTCCCACCTAATACTTTACAAATTTTAGAAGAAAGATTTGTGGAATCGATAAGGTCCTTTCCTGCCATTTCATAATCAATGCCAAGCGCTGTCCAACGCATTGCCCAATCCACTTTCCACTGACACTTAACCTTGCCCCCCGTAACCTCTGTTTCTATGGTTTCTCCTGTTTCTGGTTCGATATAAGTAACTGTACCTTTTTCAACATTACGCTCAATCATCGGTACCTGTAATACTTTTCCAGAAAAGGGAGAAATTGGTAAAAAGAGCGAATAGGTCGCTTGCCGTTCAGCACCCAATGTTGGTAAAATAATTGCCATAACCTTGTCATAACAGGCAAGGATTTTCAAAAGTGTTTCATCAAAACGACCAGAATTGTAATAATCCGTAGCACTTGCAAATTCATAATCAAAACCAAAACGATCAAGGAAAGCCCGTAGCCGCGCATTATTTGCTGCCCCAAAAGAAGGATAGTCATCTCCAAAAGGGTCGGGTACACGGCTCAACGGTTGACCAAGATAATGTTCCATCCTCTCGCGATCAGGCACATTCTCAGGAACCTTGCGCAAACCGTCCATATCATCAGAAAAACAAAGCAATTTTGTTTTTACTTTATTCTCCGTAAGAATATGAAATGCATGACGCACCATGGTTGTACGTGCAACTTCCCCAAAAGTACCAATATGCGGTAAACCAGAAGGTCCATAACCTGTTTCAAATATCACACTGTCTGGATAACCCGTCTTTTCATACCGTTTGATAATCTTACGTGCTTCTTCAAATGGCCAAGTTCTCGATTGAGAAGCCGCATCTTTTAATTCAGGCGTAAGGTTAAGGGTATCACACTGATCACGCATTATTATTTATCCTAAAAATTACACTCTTTCAAAATAGGGTGTATGGTTCTTGAATTTATTCGTCAATAATAGCAAGCAAAAAGATGAAAATTTCTTTATACTCTTAAGTCACAATACAAAAACCGCCCTCGCTATAAACATATTTTGTTCTGATAAAAATCAAAAACATTCAATATTATAAAGAAAAATTGACTTGTTTTGATTATCGGAGCCTTCATTGCTATTATTATCATGAATTTTGCTTATTATACTGATTTAGTACAAAAGCGAAGCCTCTAACATTGAATGAAAGGACTGCAAAAACCAACAGATAAAAATGCTTAATTTAGGCATTCCATACAAAAGCACTCCCCCCTACTTTACACTTGTCACCGTAATTTTCTATTTCTTTATTTTGTCACCTTGATGACGCATTGCTAATGTACGCAAACGTAAAGCATTTAATTTAATAAAACCAGTTGCATCTCTTTGATCATAAGTACCTTGATCATCCTCGAAAGTTACCAACTCACTCGAATAAAGTGATTTTTTACTTTGGCGCCCTTCAACAATAACGTTTCCTTTATAGAGTTTTAACGTGACTTCACCTTCAACATGTTCTTGAGATAAATCAATAGCTGCCTGCAGCATCTTACGTTCCGGTGAAAACCAAAATCCATAATAAATGAGTTCTGCATAACGTGGCATCAATTCATCTTTCAAATGAGCTGCACCACGATCTAGCGTTAAAGATTCTATAGCTCTGTGAGCTGTTAAAAGAATGGTTCCCCCTGGTGTTTCATAAATACCCCGCGATTTCATACCCACAAAGCGATTTTCTACTAAATCTAACCGACCAATACCATTATCGCGCCCATAATGATTTAATTCTGCAAGTAAAGTTGCAGGAGATAAATTTTTTCCATTGATTGACACAGCATCACCTTTTTTAAAGCCAAGGGTGATTCTAGTTGCTTGATCTGGGGCATCTTCCACCGAAAGAGTACGCATATGGACATATTCAGGAGCAGGAAGTGCTGGATCTTCTAAAATCTTTCCTTCTGATGAAGAATGCAATAAATTTGCATCCACTGAAAAAGGTGCTTCGCCTTGCTTATCCTTTTCTACAGGAATTTGATGTGTACGAGCAAATTCAAACAGATCTGTCCGACTCTTAAAATCCCAATCACGCCATGGAGCAATAATCTTTATATCAGGGTTAAGAGCATAAGCGGAAAGCTCAAAGCGTACCTGATCATTGCCTTTGCCCGTTGCCCCATGAGCAATTGCATCTGCTCCTGTTTCCTTAGCAATTTCAACAAGGCGTTTTGAAATAAGTGGGCGTGCAATTGATGTTCCTAAAAGATAAGTTCCCTCATAAACGGTATTGGCTCGAAACATTGGAAAAACAAAATCACGCACAAATTCTTCGCGCAAATCTTCAATATAGATTTCTTTAACACCTAACATTTCAGCTTTACGACGAGCAAATTCTAGCTCTTCCCCCTGCCCAAAATCCGCTGTAAAAGTTACAACTTCAACGCCTAACGTATTTTGCAACCATTTGAGAATAATTGACGTATCCAATCCCCCTGAATAAGCCAAAACAACTTTTCTAATATTTTGCCACTTCTTCATGTCAAAGTTCTATATGAGCTGCTATTTTATTTCTACCTAGAAATCAAAACAATGCAACAAATATAAAAATAAATTCTCTTTAAGCAACATTAAAAAGACGCAAAAAACGTAAATAAAAACGCTTTAGAGTGTAAATAATGAATACTGCTTAAAAATAAAAGGAGATTTACGTGTCATTTCTACCGGAGTGGTCTATTGTTGTACAATTTGCTTTAGCATCGTTGATTTTAGCACTTATTCCAGGACCTGATATGATGCTTTCTGTAGGACGAACCATTACACAAAGCAAAAAAGCTGGAATTATGTGCGCCTTGGGTAGTGCAACAGGATTTGCCATTCAGGTTACCGCTGTAGCACTTGGCTTATCAGCGCTTATTTTTGCTGCGCCACACACTTTTATTCTTCTAAAAATTGTTGGCGCCTTTTATCTTTTATGGTTTTCCTTTCAAATGTTACGGAGAAATCCGACATTTTCCTTTGAACCAACATCTTCTAAATCTCAAAGCGCTAAACGTAACTATCTTGCTGGTATTGGAATCAATCTTTTAAATCCTAAAGTTATACTCTTTAACGCAACATTCTTACCACAATTTATCAATGCGGATGATCCTATGGCAACACAAAAGCTACTCTTTTTAGGACTCTCCTATATTCCTATTTCTTTTCCCATCACAATTTCTATCGTTTTTACAGCACATAAACTTACCAAAATTCTCAAGAAAAATCCTCTTTATATTCGCTTTCTTGACTGGCTTATTGCTGGTACTTTTACCAGCTTTGCCCTCCATCTCCTTATAGTTACAAAAATTGATTTATAAATGTAATTTATCGTTTTTAATTTAAATGAGAACCAAAATATTGTAGGATTCTCTCATTTCAAACCTGTTTATTTTGAATCAAACAATATCTTTCCCTTGTACGTTATAAGCGAATCGGGAGTTTTCGTGTGTGAAGCGAAATCTTTTTAAAGAACGTAATAAACAAAAGAGTGAGGCAATATACAATCTCCACTTTTTAAAAGATATTACCGTAGATGCTTTTAAAAGTCATAAAATAGAATTAAAAGGTATGATAATAATATGGAAATTAGTTAAGACCCTTAAGACTTCATATTGCCTCTAAATGAGGTTTCCTCCTCATTTTAGAGATTACGCAAACAGACTGCTATATACAATATTTCCCCCCATTGAGCATATAAAAGCTGAAACTGTTCGTCTAGCACTGATCCATCTTAATCTCTGTCTCACACATGCTATTATATGCTGATTTACTGAAAAAAAGCATAGGCTTTAATATCGCAAAAAGTTGCATTAACTAATGACCAATAGAATTTTCAAGTCGCAAACGTTCAGATTTCCGTAAACGCTCTGAAGCTGATTTAAGTTGTCCACATGCCGCTAAAATATCGCGTCCACGTGGTATCCGAATAGGAGAAGCATAGCCCGCTTGATTAACGACATCAGCAAAACGCTCGATTTGCTCCCAATCAGAACACTGATAATTGCTCCCTGGCCACGGATTAAAAGGGATTAAATTGATCTTAGCAGGAATCCCTTTCAATAACTTAATCAATCGCTTAGCATCATCTAAACTATCATTGATATCTTTCAGCATAACATATTCAAAAGTGATTCGTTTTGCATTAGAAAGACCAGGATAATTACGGCAAGCCTCCATTAGTAAGGCAAGCGGATATTTTTTATTAATGGGAACAAGCATATCCCTTAATGTATCGTGTACTGCGTGGAGTGAAATCGCCAACATAACACCAATTTCTTCTCCGGTTCGGATAATTCCAGGAACAACCCCACTGGTTGAAAGCGTAATCCGACGTTTTGATAAAGAAAGCCCATCGCCATCAGAAGCAATCAATAAAGCTTTTTTAACAGCTTCAAAATTATAAAGAGGTTCTCCCATCCCCATCATAACAATATTGGTAATTTTGCGACCTTCAATGGGAACTATTGCCCCATCAGGGGTATTTTTATCAGGAAAATCACCCAAACAATCACGTGCAACCAATAATTGTGCCAAAATTTCTTCCGCGGTCAGATTGCGAACAAGCATCTGCGTTCCCGTATGGCAAAAAGAGCAAGTTAACGTACACCCTACTTGCGATGAAAGACATAAAGTACCACGTCCTTCTTCAGGGATATAAACCGTTTCAATTTCAACAGGCCTTCCAGCTCCACGTGCAGGAAAACGTAAGAGCCATTTACGCGTACCATCTTTTGATATTTGTTCTCCAACAATTTCTGGGCGCGCAATGGAGAAATGACACTTAAGTGTTTCTTGCATTGCTTTAGAAATATTCAGCATCTCATCAAAATTTGAAACACCACGCACATAAAGCCAATGCCAAAGCTGACGCACACGCATACGCGTTTGATGCTCTGGTACACCAACTGTCTTTAAAGCTTGCACCATCTCATCTTGCGACAAACCAATTAAAGAGAGCTTAGAACTCTCCTTCACGACCACATTATCTGTTTCTCGCGCAAAACATGAACCAATTGGTCTAAGGTCATAGGAAATGGCCATTGCTTTCCAATTCACATCACTATTTTAGAAATTATCAAAACCTTAATGGCACTTTTGAGCTGCATTTAATGCAGCAGTGACCCCTTTTAAGGAATAAGTATAAGTGGTATGCGTTCCTCGTTTTGATATCGCTTTCACTGTCATATTGCTTCCTGCACGCATAGCAGAAACAAGCTGCTTTTCTAGCTCTGATGAAGCCAACCAAGCTGAGGAATCTTTCGTGAAAAAATCAAAGTCCTTACCTCCAATGGTCACTGTCACTCTCGACCCTTCTTGAAGGGTATAACCAGCCATAAACTGCGGTTCAAACGAAATAGGTGAATGAGAACGCTTGGTAACCAAGAAAAAGTTATCACCATGATTAACTGTCGTTGGAAGAGCCTTCAAAGGTACCGATAACACATAGCAAATCGTATTTTTGGGCGATTTATAAGAATAGGCTCCCCACGCTTCAAATTGATTTAAACGGCTTGGCGTTTGTGCATATGCAACTCCCGCTGTAACAAGAACCATTACAGATACAGCAATAACAGTCTTTTCAAACATCTTCATTTAGCTCACTTCTTTAGTCTCTAACAAGATTTTCTTCATTGGAAAAATTCAACAAAAACTCCTCGATATTCATGTGTTATTGTCTTAATTCCTTCAATAAGCGAAATATTTTCACACTAACCAGAATAGATTTCTACGTTTCATTGTGACCTTTTAATCGTTACAAAAACATAAACCTCTTATTCAATAACCACATTAAAAAATAACATCTTCATTTTACGCTACTCATTTCGTTTTTGTATAAAAAACGATTTCTTTAAGCTATAGAACTTCAAAACGAGATGAAAATATACCATCACTCTGTTAAGAAATAAACCATACTCTTTATATCACAAGCAATCTGATGCAAAATTTTGAAAATACACCCCGTACTCCCCGCAAAAAAGCTTAACCGCCTTACGAATATCACTTCTCGGCTTTATGCATTCAATACATTTATGTTCGCAAAATACTCCATCTTTCACCTATTATAGTGAATTCATACTTCGTATTCAATATCGTCCCGACAACACTTTTTCTCAATCTTTAAATATCTTGTAAAAATAATAAAACATAAAGAGTTTAGATTCTATCTCAATAATCACTTACAACTTTGTTTCTTTTGATCTTATTTCCCCATATATTTCATCTCCAATTATTAATTTCTAAAATGATTTTAGTAGCTTATTATAGATTAATCATATTATTTTAATGTATTAGATGATATTTTTCTTTCTGTTATAAAAAACTTCTTAAGAATTCTTTTGGAAAGTTTCCTTATCTTATTTCTAAGTAATTTATAAACAAAAATATAAAACCTTTTTCTACAGCAATTCTAACCTTATCGTTTTTTAACAACATTTTAATCAATTAAAGTGGATCTGAATAAATCTTCCCATGCACAAAGCTCTTTCACCCAACCTAAAGCTATAATTTTCATTTTTACCGTACAAAATTGTTTTTTTAGCATGAGCTCTATACAACAGCTGACATCTAAATCATACCTATAAAATAGTTGATCTCTCCACTTGTGAAGAAGCAAACCGGTACCATAACACTATTTTCCAGCTCCCAATGTTTTGCTACAACCCTCGATACTTGAGACGATTCATAGGAGGCATTTTACCCCTTTCTTGTACAGTTTTTATCCACACGCTAATTCCGTTTATAACGTGCAAGCAAATGGTTTTGATTGATTCAACATAAACAAGTTTGGAATGAGAGAATTTTACAATATTCGCATCTCTCATCCAACATGAGAAATAGTGAATTATATTTATAAATCAATATCTTGCTATACTGATAATACAATATATCTCTTATTTCTTCTTGAGCATTAAAATATTATCCCTAAACACTCAAACTCAACTTACGAAAAAATTCAATGCACAAATAAGCTTTCCTGTTGATTTCTTTCCCGCTTTCAAAGGACGAAGATTCTTAATCCAATCTGGACTGAAAAAGTTTGGATTCTTGTCGAGCGGTCTCCTCTTGTCTTCCCACTTATGTGATTTACTTAACCAAAAGCTCTCCAAACAAGTCCTGCTTAAGAATATTTACCATACATTCTAAAAGCATTTAATGTATTAAGAAAACTTACATGCCTTATCTCTACACACCTCAAATGATGGCTTTTTACAGTATAACAGAATAAATGAACCCACGAAGCATAATGATTAGATCCTTAATATACAAGAACAAGAAAAGACAAGTACTTCGTTTTTGTTACTTGCTCTTTAAAAAGAAGGTTCGCTTAGAAACGATTTCTCAAAATTGCACGACATAACCTTTTGTTATCAGTATTTTAAAATAAAAATTATATTATTTTCTACGTTCCGTGGTGTACACTTTGCCACTTATACACTCATAATATCTTCTAAGCTGCATTTGATTCTGAAGTTTGAATCAGTAAAGTATAAAGCGCATTAGCATTATGCGTATTGCGCAATTTTTGCACAACATCAGTGTGACGCAAAACACGTGCGATCTGTGATAAAGCTTTTAAGTGATCTGCACCAGCATTTTCAGGTGCTAAAAGGAGAAAAACGAGATCTATAGGTTCGTCATCAAGAGCTTCAAAATCAACAGGACTTTCAAGACGTGCAAATATACCAATGATCCGATTAATATCAGGTAATTTTCCATGAGGAATCGCAATACCTCCACCCAAACCCGTTGAACCAAGCTTCTCGCGCTGTAAAACAACATCAAAAATCACATGCTCACTAAGACCTGTTAGCTTGGAAGCTTTTTCGGCTAAAATTTGTAGAACCTGTTTTTTCGAATTAGCCTTAAGAGCCGGAATGATCGCTTCCGGTGCTATTAACTCACTCAAATTCATACTTTAATCTTCCTCTTACACGCTAAAATGCTCATCAATAAACCTATAAATGGTATAGATACTTAATGTTCTTTCACTTTTCGCAACATCGCATGTGTTTTTACTTTTCAATTTATAATGGATGATGGCTCAATACATCTCATATCACTTCTAACACAACAATAAATAGTATTCGGATCATCATTAACGGCATGAGAAACCAAAGAAATGAAGTTGTTCATAAAGTTAATTTCCTTACGACTCTAGAAAAGGTCATTATTCATAAATTTATTAAACTTGTCATAAGAGTTGATGTATAATTCGCCATCAGAGTTTTTCTTTCTTTAAAAATGAGCCCTTAAATTAAGATGAAAAGCATACTGAGCAAAATGGACCTTTACTTTGAAAATTACTGTATAGCTTGAACATCGCCTTATAACAAGAATATAAAGGTTTTTAGAGATTTATAGATTTATCCTGATATCTTTAGCCGAGCTCCTATTTTCAAATAGGCCATATAAACCAATAAAATACGACAACTCCTATTGAATAACCGCAATATATAACCAGTGCTCCCATCAAAATACCTAAAACAGCATCATCGATATATTATTTGATTCGACAGAGAAAAATATGATAAATATCTCTTACCTTTCAATAACGCACGCATTTATTGAGAGCTTCGTTTATCACTCATTATCAAGTTAATCTAGTGATATCTTTCTATAATACAATCATGAGCAAGCTAAACTTATAAAACAACAAACTAACCCTCTAATGATGAAGCCTTTTTCACCACTCAATAACAGCATTAAGGTTATAGTCATAAAAGAAGTTTTGGCATAAATAAGGAGATTTTCAGTAATAATGTTTGGTTAAACTTAAATGAAAACTCGTGAAAGTTGTAAAATCAAAGAGAAAACTGATTTCCCAAATAAATTCTGCGTACATCAACGTTGTTGATAATATCATTAGGACAACCGTGAACTAACACCCGCCCTGTATGAATAATATAAGCGCGATCGACAAGCCCTAATGTCTCACGTACATTATGATCCGTTATTAGAACACCAATGCCACGCCTAGTTAAATGACGAATAAGTTGTTGAATATCGAAAATAGCGATAGGATCAATTCCTGCAAATGGTTCATCAAGTAACATAAAATGGGGACGAGAAGCTAAAGCGCGCGCAATTTCAAGTCGCCGACGTTCACCTCCAGATAACGAAAGTGCAGACATTTTACGTAAATGATCAATTTTAAATTCATGTAAAAGGCTATCTAACTCTTCACGTTGTTTAAGGCGATCTTTTTCAACGACCTCTAAAACAGCTTTAATGTTATTTTCTACTGAAAGACCACGAAAAATAGAAGCCTCCTGTGGAAGATATCCAATACCTAAACGTGCACGTCGATACATCGGAAGATGCGTAATATCAAATCCATCAATTTTAATGGATCCTCCATCAGATTTTATGAGCCCCGTAACCATATAAAAACAAGTTGTTTTACCTGCCCCATTGGGCCCCAAAATGCCAACGGCTTCTCCCGTACGAATGCCAAAAGAAACACCATTAACAGTTCGTCTTCCTCGATAAACTTTAATCAAGTTACTAGCAATCAAGGTCCCTTTTAAGGGATTTTTTGAAGCTTCACTTTCAAGATTATACCTATCGGTCTGTTTTTTTCTTTTGATTCCAAACATGAAATCTTAACGGCCATTCTTTTGATTTTGTTTTAAAATAATAGAAACACGACCTTTTTTCTTAGGCGTCTCACAACCTTCTAAAAAAGCCTTTCCGCTTTCCATATTTGCCGTTAGTTTGCACCCCGTGGCCACATTGTCACCATCAGTTAACACAACATGACTCCCTGTCAAACTCATCATTTTTGACTTTCCATCAAAAACGCCTTTATCACCCGTAGCAATTTGCGTAGCAATTTTTATATAAACTTTTCCTAAAGCTTCCATTTTTTGTATACCCGACGAACCAAATAAAGAAACAGATGATGCCTTTGTATCTTCCTTGTTTTTATCAATTTCTTTATATGCTTTATCGTAGTAAACAACTAATTTTGCCGTTCTTAAAAGACGTTCACCTTGCACCACTGAAACATCACCTTTAAAAAGCGCTATCCCTTCTTTATCACGTATTTCCAAAGAATCTGCATGAAGTTCTACCGGTTCTTTGTCGCTTGATAAACTTATTCCAAAATGGGCCACTTCAGCATATCCTAAAACTGCTCCTCCTCCTAATATTCCCATGCTAAAAGCCAAGGTCACACCTATCCATCTTTTGTACGATTTCATTATTTCAATTCTTCTGTTTGTATATACACATACTTCTCTTTATAAATATCCTTTGAAGATTCGTATTGATCTTGCGTCATTGCTTTTGAAGCACTAAATGCACACCACCATGGAAATACATGTTTTTTCCTTTTTCTCGAATTTGTAAGGCATTTGCGGCAAGATGCAAACCCGCTTGCTGAATATTAACACGTTGATCTGTTTTTAACTGTCCCTCGGATAAGTTAATACTTGCTGACATAAATTGTGCCATCATCCCATCATTCGTCGTAATGGTGAATGGCTTGTCCAACTGTAAAAAACCATTAATGTTATCGTAAATCCCCCCTTGTGCTGCGAGAAAAACCTGTTTTTGTTGGCCCATAAATGCTTTAGCTGTAATGTTTTGCAACCCAATCATTCCAGAGTGTGTATGGTCTTGAAATGCCTTTTCTGCTTTAAGCCAATAAGGTTCATGAGCACGCGTATACCCTTCTAACTTTGGATTGAGCATCGTCAAATTCACCACGCCACTCTCTTCATTATTCAAAGGCATAGAATCAGAAGTAACGGGAACCAAGAAAAACGTAAACCAGCAAAAAACCAGCGCTGAAATCAACGCTAAGAGAGGTAAAAAAATTTTTAATATGCTAATGCGACGCGAATGACGGGATGCTTTTTTAAAAACATCTCCAAAAGATGATTGCGTTGAAAAGGCTTCATAATTATTGTGTACGGACATACTCTCCTAATCTCTTAAATACTCCGCATTTTTAATCTGTATAACCTTTATAGAAGGTATTTTCAAATTTTGTTTCTTGCAATTTGTTTTTTCTTGGTTTTATTTTGCTTTTATCCGTTTATATATTGTAATATGCATGAAGTGCACAATTACAAAAAAATTTTTGTGTGAAAGTGAGGCTATTGTGGTAAAATCAGAGCTTGTGCAAATTATCGCTCGTCATAACCCGCATCTTTTTCAACGGGATGTGGAGAATATTGTAAACGCTATTTTTGAGGAAATTTCAACAGCACTTGCAAATGGCAATCGCGTTGAACTTCGTGGATTTGGAGCTTTTTCTGTAAAAAGCCGTTCAGCCCGTAATGGACGTAATCCACGAACAGGTGAAGCTGTTTCTGTTGAAGAAAAGTGGATTCCTTTTTTTAAAACTGGCAAGGATTTACGCGACCGTCTTAATCAGTGAGAAACTTATGATAATTAAACGTATTCTTCTAACAAGTATCGGTGTGATTCTCGCAGCGTTTTTGATTGTTTTTATCGTGGCTAATCGTCAAATGGTTCCGTTAACCCTTGATCCTTTTCGAGCAGATTCTGAAAGTTTTACTTATCATGCTCCCCTCTTTATATGGCTCTTTATTTCCTTTGGTTTTGGTATTTTATTAGGGAATCTGATCAGTTGGTTTTCCTATCACAAATACAAAAAAGCTCTCAAAAAAAGTAAAGCAGAGATCGAGAAATTGAAAACGTCTATCACAAATCTGGTGTAATGGTATTTTAATTAAATCTTTTCTCTCTGTATTTTATATTCAGTACAGAGTTTAAAGTGCTCTTTTCTTTTTTTCATACATGTTTTAATTGGCTTTAGCTCTTTTGCACTTTTACGAAACACTTAAGAGCTTTATAATATATTTTCATACCTCATATACCGTGATACAAAACATGCCCGCACAATGCTTTCAACCCTCCCATAACAATAGATATCCGCAGGAAAAGTTACCACTTATTTTAGAAACAGGTATAAGTGAAAACTATGCTCTCATTGATTCTGGTCATGGACAAAAACTAGAACGTTATGGAGCTTACCGCATTATTCGACCAGAAGGTCAAGCACTATGGAAACCTGCTTTACCACGAAAAGAATGGGCTGATGTTGATGCTGTTTTCACAGGAAACCGTGATGAAGAAGGGGTTGGTCGTTGGCATTTTCCTAAAAAGCCACTTGATGAAACATGGACTCTTTCTTGGAATGGATTGTTTTTTCTAGGCCGTTTTACTTCCTTTCGTCATGTGGGGGTTTTTCCTGAACAAGATGCTCATTGGCGCTCTATGGAAGAGCAAATTGTTAAAGCCGAGCGTCCTATAAAATTGTTGAATCTTTTTGGCTATACAGGTATTGCCTCTTTGATTGGGGCACGAGCGGGTGCGAATGTTACCCATGTTGATGCTTCTAAAAAAGCCATTGCGTGGGCAAAAGCTAATCAAGAAAAAGCAGGATTACCAGATCATTCTATTCGCTGGATTTGCGATGATGCTATGAAATTTGTCGAGCGTGAACTGCGTCGTAAGAAAAGCTATGATATGATTCTTCTTGATCCCCCTGCTTATGGGCGTGGACCCCATGGTGAAATTTGGCAACTGTTTGATCATTTACCCGCTATGATCACAAATTGTCGTAAACTTCTCTCTGATAAACCGCTCTCTGTTGTCCTTACAGCTTATTCTATTCGTGCTTCCTTCTTTGCTCTTCATGCTTTAATGCGTGATGCATTTGTAAATCTTGGTGGTACGGTCGAATCAGGAGAACTCATTTTGCGTGAAGAAGTTGCAGAACGTGCCCTTTCTACTTCTCTTTTTAGCCGTTGGATTGCTTGAACATGTGTAGACCCAAAACTGGTAGAGTGAAAGAAATTACCTCTCTTAGCAACCCCATCATAAAAGATCTTAAAGCACTTAGCCAAAAGAAAAACCGTAATAGAGAAGGCCTTTTCATGGCAGAAGGATTGAAATTGGTCATTGATGCTCTCAATCTCGGCTGGACAATACAGACGCTTATTTTTTCTAAAAGTAAAACCGGTAATACTGCTATCGAAAATACTGCCGCACGTGCTGTAGCCAACGGTGGTTTTGTTATTAAAGCCTCACAAAAAGTTATGGAATCACTTACCAGACGCGATAATCCACAAACAGTTATTGGTATTTTCAAGCAAAAATGGCACTCTCTTGAAATGATAAAAGAACAGATTAAAGATGTTTACATCGCGCTTGATCGTGTACGTGATCCTGGAAATCTTGGTACCATTATTCGAACTGCTGATGCTGTAGGTGCTAAAGGTGTTATTTTAATTGGCGAAACAACAGACCCTTTCTCGCCTGAAACGGTCCGTGCAACCATGGGATCTATTTTCTCTGTACCACTTTATCGTCTTGATGAAAGCGCCTTTTTAAACTGGTCTGCTCACTTTAAAGGTATGATCGTTGGAACACATCTCAAAGGATCTCTGGATTATCGCACTCTTGATTTCAAAAATGGCCCTATTATCCTTTTAATGGGAAATGAAAAACAGGGTTTATCAGATCTTCTTACAAATCGGTGCGATAAACTTGCGCGTATTCCACAAAGCGGACGTGCAGACTCGCTTAATCTAGCTGTAGCAACAGCTGTTATGCTTTATGAAATCCGTCGCCCCTATTTAATACTGGAACCATGTGAGGAAAAACATGATGCGTAAATCACTCCCTTTTCTTCTCTTGGGCTTGGCTTTTACAGTAGTACTTGATCAAGCTGTCAAATACTGGGTTATGCACAATATGCCTTTAGGAACAGAAATTTCGCTTATTCCTTTTCTTTCCCTTTATCATGTGCGTAATTCTGGCATTGCATTTTCGTTTTTTTCTTCCTTTTCTCACTGGGGAATCATCGCCATCACAATCATTGTGATTATCTTCCTTCTATGGCTATGGAAAAATACTGAACATAATAAGTCTTTAATGCGCATTGGCCTTATTCTTATTATTGGGGGAGCCGTGGGCAATCTCATTGATCGTATTCGCTTTCATCATGTCACTGATTATATACTCTTTCATATTGATGATATTTTTTATTTTGCTATTTTCAACCTTGCAGATAGTTTTATCACTCTCGGTGTTATTGCCATCCTTATTGAAGAATTGCGCACTTGGATGAAAGCAAAACGTCATTCTAACAGTACATCTTCTCATTGATATGCTCATTTTCTTAGAAAACAGAGATTATTAACCATCATAAGCCTGATTATATATTGATTTTTCTTGGATAATTCTTGCAGCTAATTGTTTTTCGTGTTTCTTTTCATAAAATTATAAAATCTTATTTTTCAACTTTACACTTCTACACTTGGTCAATGCAAAAGAAATGAACTCAAATAGAGAGAAAATATTTTACAGCATTTAAAGTTCTATTATTTGCTTTTCATATGTTTTTTAGTTTTTACAGGTATTGTTTTTTTACAGAGCCTTTCTTAAGCGCTTCGTTAAAAAACTCTCCTTTTTTGTTTTGTATATTGTTTAATAAAAAACATTTTTTCAACTATTTTCAATGGTGTCTTGTTAAAGCAACCTATTGATTATAAATATAAATTACCTTTTTTATTTTGAATAAAAGCCCTTAATAGCCTAAATCTCTTTTATTTGGAATCTGTTCATGTTGAATCCATCAAAAGCATGTCTCTTGCAAGACACAAGCAAATCAATAATCTTAATTGATTTAATATAAACAGATTTGCAACCAGAGAATCTTACGATATTCGGAATATCATTTAGCATACAAAAAGATATTTTATCCTTATATATCAATATGTTATATAAATCCAATTCAATAGCTCTTCTAACCGTGCAAAACAGGTGCAATATTGAAGGTTGAAAAATAGTATTATAGATACTTGCCTCTCTTCTTAAAAATGCAAAAATAGTGGATATTTTATAAAGGATTGTATTACATAGTTTCTGTGAATAATAAATTTTTTTAGTTTAGTCTTTTTATCTTGTAAAAATATGGCGAAAAATGGAAATATTTTTTATTAAAATGAACCATTTCCTTACCAATTTGTAAGGTTCCTTCTTCATATAAATCTCTTGTAATTTTTAAATAAATCTCCATAATAAGAGCAAATATGCTGGAATTCTGTCAGTGATTCTTAAGGGTTTTTGTATTTGCCCAATTAAGGCTTATGCCAAGCTTATCTGTGTAATGACAGAGACACTTTTAAAGCCCTATATCTGACGGGACATATGCTAAAGGATTTTATATTATGGCTAATTTTAAAAATTTACGTTCGGCACCTACTTCTCATGCCGATGCATCAATTGATCAGGGATTGCGCGACTATATGTTGGGTGTCTATAATACAATGGCCATTGGTTTGCTTATTACAGCTGCTGCTGCTTACGCAATTGTATCATTAGCAACGACAACAGATATGGGCCAAGCAGCAGCTCAAATCAATAGCAGTGTTTATTTAACATCATTTGGAGTAACATTTTATACATCGCCATTCTCTTACATTGTTATGTTTGCACCACTCATAGCGGTTTTATTCCTCAGTTTCAAAATTAATACATTGAGCACAAATGCTGCTCGTAGCCTCTTTTTTGGTTATGCTGCTCTGGTTGGTCTTTCACTGTCTTCTATCGTTTTGCGCTATACGACAGAAAGTGTTGTGCAAACCTTTGTCATTTCCGCCGCAACTTTTGGAGCTCTTTCACTTTATGGATACACAACAAAGCGTGATCTCACAGCAATCGGTTCATTCCTATTCATCGGATTGATCGGCTTGTTGCTTTCCATGATTGTGAACATTTTTCTTGGATCAAGCGCTTTGCAATTTGCTATCTCTGTAATTGGTGTTTTTATCTTTGCTGGTTTAACAGCCTACGATACCCAAAGCATTAAGTTGATGTATTATGAAGGAGATGAAAGCGACACTAGAGGACGTAAAGTTATTATGGGCGCGTTGAATCTTTATCTTGATTTCATCAATATGTTTGTCTTCTTGCTACAATTTCTTGGCTCAAACCGTGATTGATTGCAAAAATCATAACTTAATTAAAGAACCTTGTTTCTAAAAGAGACAAGGTTCTTTTGTTTTTAGTGTAAGTCTTTACCCTTTGCCTCTTAGGGACTATTCTTTTCGCAAAATGACAAAAATACCTTATAAGCAAAAATTCCCTTGGTTTACCGGTTTTATCCAACAAAAACTCCATAGCTCTCTTTTAAATGCAATTCACAGCCGTTCTCATCATCAATCAAACATCATCAATCAAAATAGTAATTATGATCTGACCGTTGCTTCCTATAATGTGCATAAATGTGTAGGTGTTGATAAAATTTTTAATCCTACAAGAATTGTCCGTGTTATTACTGAATTACAAGTCGATATCCTTGCTCTTCAAGAAGCAGATAGACGTTTTGGAGAACGCATCGGTTTGATTAATCTTCAGCTATTAAAAGCTGAAACCGGTTTGATTCCTGTACCTCTTAATACTATGTCACCTCATGGACACGGTTGGCATGGGAATGCTCTTTTTTTGCGAAAGGGATATGTACGTGATACTTTACAAGTCACTCTGCCTAGTATTGAACCACGTGGGGCTGTAATTGTAGAGTTGGAAATGGCAGCAGGCCCTATCCGTATTATTGCGGCTCATTTTGGCTTATTACGTTACTCTCGTAAACAACAAACAAAAATGCTCCTTGAAATTTTCCAAAAACGCTCCCTTATGCCTACACTCCTCATAGGAGATTTTAATGAATGGCGGATGGGAAAAGGCTCATCTTTAAATCATTTTTCTCCCTATTTTGATAGCACTTTTGAAGCTGTACCAAGTTTTCCCTCTCGTTTTCCTTTTTTAGCCCTTGATAGAGTTTTTTCTTTTCCCCACCAATTGGTAACAAGTATTGAAAATCATCATTCACCGCTTGCACGCATTGCTTCAGATCATTTGCCTATCAAAGCCTATCTTAATCTTTCCAACGCAATCAACATTCTTAAAAACAAATAAAAAAATTAATGTGCCTCATCCCAATTTTGAGCCGTCATGACTTTTACTTCAAGCGGTACAGATAAAGATAAAATCGGCATTGTAGCATTTTCCATAACATTTTTAACAACAGCCATGGTTTTTTTACTCTCTTCCTCTGGTACTTCAAAAATCAGTTCATCATGCACTTGCAGCAACATTTTTGCTGATAGTTTTTCTTCTTTTAAAGCATCTTCCATCTGTATCATAGCGCGGCGAATAATATCAGCCGCAGAACCTTGAATTGGAGCATTGATAGCTGCTCGCTCATTAAGAGAACGAATTTTTACATTCTTTGCTTTTATTTCTGGATAATGGATACGACGTCCAAAAATTGTTTCCACATAACCATTTTCACGTGCAAAGATTTTGGTCTTCTCCATATAATCTTTAATTCCTGGAAATCTTTCAAAATACAGTTGAATATAACGACCCGCTTCTTGGCGTGAAATTCCCAATTGATTGGCTAATCCAAAAGCTGAAATACCATAAATAATACCAAAATTAATCGCTTTTGCACGCCGTCGTATATCTGAATGCATTCCTTCTATCGCAACACCAAACATTTGTGATGCCGTTATAGCGTGAATATCATGCCCTTTAGCAAAAGCTTCTTTTAATGCTTTTATATCCGCAATATGTGCAAGAATGCGCAACTCAATCTGACTATAATCAGCAGAAAGTAACACATGTCCTTTGGGAGCAATAAAAGCTGTTCGAATTTTACGTCCTTCAGCAGTCCGCACTGGAATATTTTGCAAATTTGGCTCTGATGATGATAACCGTCCTGTTGATGTTATTGCCAAAGAATAATTCGTGTGAACTCGCCCTGTTTTTGAAAAAATATAAGAAGGCAAGGCATCTGTATAGGTAGATTTTAGCTTTGCAAGTTGACGCCACTCAATAATTTTACGCGGTAAAACATGACCTTCAGCAGCCAACTCTTCTAAGGTCTGTACAGAAGTTGACCATTGTCCACTCTTAGTTTTAGCGCCTCCAGGTAATCCCATTTTTCCAAAAAGGATATCCCCTAATTGCTTTGGCGAAGCAAGATTAAACTTTTCATCAGCTTGTTTGTAAATTTCCTCTTCTAAAATCAAAGCAGCTTGTGCCAATTCTCCTGAAAGACGCAATAAAATCTGCCGATCAATAAGAATCCCACGTTCTTCCATTCTTGCAAGAACTTCTACAAGGGGTCGATCAAGACGTTCATAAATTTTTGTCATTCCACGAGCAACAAGTTGCGGTTTTAATACTTGCCAAAGGCGTATCGTTATATCAGCAAATTCCGCCGCATAAAGGGTTGCTTGTTTTAAATCTACTTGTGAAAAAGAAGTAATTTTTTTTCCGTTATGCGTTAAATCTTTATAGGAAATTGGTTTATGCCCAAGCCAACGTTCAGACAAATCATCCATATTATGGGTTAACGTTCCAGCATCAAAAGCATATGATAAAAGCATGGTATCATCAAAAGAGCTTATAATAATGTCGTATTGCTTTATCACCAACCAATCATATTTTATATTCTGACCAATTTTTAACACCGATGAATCTTCTAATATCGGTTTTAAAAGTGCTAAAGCTTTTCGGGTATCAATCTGCGAGGCAATGCGCCCGCCCCTCAAAAGGTCCTCTTCTCCTTCATAAAAATGTTCAAGAGGTATATAAGCTGCTTTTTCTGGCTGTAATGCGAGTGAAAAGCCAACAAGCTTTGCTTGCATCGGATTAAGAGATGTTGTTTCAGTATTAAAAGCGAAAAAACCCTGCTCTTGTGCTTGTGATAACCAATCTTTTAAAATTTCCTCATCAAGAATTGTTGTATAAGCGTCTCTTGTAATTTTTTGAGTCAGCGCTTGATCTTTACGTTTTTGCGCAAAAACTTGTGGAGAATTTTCAAAAAAATTATGAAGAGATGCGCGCTCAGTATTATTGATATTAGAATTATGCCCATGGCTCAGTTTTTCCCATTCAACATCTATATCAAGTGCATCAATAACAGCTGCATCGCATGACGTTGCCTCTGCCACGCGACGTGTTAATGTTGAAAATTCCATCGCTTTCAAAAAAGCAATTAAACGTGGACCATCTTGTGGCTCCAAAATAAAATCATCTAAATCATTATCTATAGGAACATCTGTTTTAAGCCTAACAAGTTCACGAGAAATTTTAACTTGTTCTCTATAAGCTTGAATGTTTTCACGTCGTTTTTTTTGTTTAATTTCTGTTACGTTTTGCAACAAAAGATCAAGAGAATCAAACTGATCTAACAACTGAGCTGCAGTTTTTGGACCAATGCCTGGAATACCCGGTACATTATCCGTTGAATCTCCAATTAATGCTTGTAAATCAATCATTTTTTCAGGTGCAACACCCCATTTTTCTATAACTTCTGAAATACCTATATGCTTGTCTTTCATTCCGTCATACAAAGATACATGCGTATTTACGAGTTGCATAAGATCCTTATCAGAAGAAATAATGGTTGTTTTTGCCCCAACCTTTGTTGCCAATTTTGCATAGGTAGCAATCAAATCATCCGCTTCAAAGCCTTCCTTTTCAATACAAGGCAAATTAAAAGCCTTCGTTGCTTGGCGTATTAGCGCGAACTGAGGAATTAGATCTTCAGGAGGTTCAGCGCGATTCGCTTTATATTTAGGATAAATTTGTTTCCGAAAAGTATCAGATGAATAATCAAAAATAACAGCAAAATGTGTTGGAACAATACCAGTCGCTGTATTACGAGCATCACAAAGTAATTTCCATAACATATTGCAAAAACCAGCTACTGCTCCTACAGGAAGTCCATCCTTTTTACGTTTTAAAGGCGGCAAAGCATAATAAGCACGAAAAACATAGCCTGATCCGTCAACCAAAAAAAGATGATCTGTTGCTTTCATGACAATTTTATTTCTCCATTTCAGTTAAAAAAGCAAATTACCCTTATATATTTTTTCACTTTGCCTCTAAAAAGCCATTTTTTCTTTTCATAATACATGAAGTCGTTGCACTTTATATTAAGTACCTAGAGCTTTTCTTTGCTGTTACAGGATTAATAGCTTTCATTTTGCTCCTCCTATGATAGCTGAGGTACGATGTAGCGACAGGGTCGTTGTGGTGTTCCCCTCCCCACAACGACCGTTTTTTTTGACATCTATATTCTTTGATTTAAATGGTGACTTTTTTAGAGAAAAGATGATGTTATTCATGAATTTTGAAGTTATTCCACAGAGCTTTTTCACCCATCTTGTTGATAAAATCAGCGTGCAACCTTTTTTCTTGCGTACTCAATCTTGAAGGTAAAGCCTGTGGGCGAATTTTAACTGCATAAAATGTATCTTTACCATTCTGGATATGTTCATCAACACCCCTTCTATTATCAAAACCCAATACACCTTGCTTTCCACCGATCAGTTCAATATAAACATCGGCTAGAATCTCTGCATCAAGCAAAGCACCATGAAGAACACGATGGCTATTATCAATTCCAAAACGTTTGCATAAAATATCAAGAGAATTAGGACCCATAGGAAATTTACGCCGTGCCATAGCTAGCGTATCAAGAATATTATCAACACTGATGAGCGGTTTATTGACGCGTTTTAATTCTGCATTAATAAAACCAATATCAAAACTCGCATTATGCGCAACCATTGTCGCGCCTTTGATAAATTCCAAAAATTCATCAACAATATCACTAAAACTTTTCTCGTTTTTTAGGCGTTCATTAGTTAATCCGTGAATTGCTACAACTTCATCAGGAATAATAACGCCTTCAGGGTTTAAATAAACATGAAATTGGCGCCCCGTAAGATAACGATCAACCATTTCTACACAACCAATTTCGATTATGCGATCTTTTTCTTTATCTAAACCTGTTGTTTCTGTATCAAAAATAATTTCCCGCATGACTTCAATTCTTTAATTTTTTTATCACATCAAAAACCTGTTGACGTGTATTCTCTAAATCTTTCCCTGTATAAATAATAAAATCAGCACGTTCTCGTTTTTTTTCATCCGGCATTTGTTGAGCATTGATAAAGATAAATTTTTTTTCATTCATACCTTTGCGAATCATTACACGTTCTTTTTGTATTTCTGGTGGGGCAGAAACAACAATAACGCTATCCACACGACTTTCACCATTTTTTTCAAATAGAAGTGGAATATCAAGAATAACTAATTTTTTCCCTTGTTCACGGGCTATATTAATAAATTCCCTTTCTTTTTCTTGCACCAAAGGATGAATTATTTTTTCTAATGTTTGTAATTTTTCCTTATCATCAATCAAAATTTTAGAAAGTTTCAAACGGTTAACTTCACCGTTTTCAACAACACCTGGAAAAATACGCTCTATGAATGACAAAGCTGGCTCACTTTTATAAAGCTGTTGTACTGCTTCATCAGCACTAAAAACAGAAATACCCGCTTGCTTGAAAAAATCAGCAACTGTTGATTTTCCCATAGCAATTGATCCTGTTAATCCTATGATCTTCATTCTATTTTTTCACTCATATCCTCTAAAATGGCTGTTCGTAACGCTTTTGTTACCTGTGGTCTTATTCCAAACCACTGTTCAAACCCTATAACAGCCTGATGTAGAAGCATCCCAAGCCCATCAACCGTCTTGAGATCACAAGCCTTTGCCTGTTGTAAAAAAGGAGTTATCAAAGGTGTATAAATAATATCTGTTACTAACGCCGTTTTTTTTGCTTTATGAAAATCACAAAAAAAAGAATCACTTTTTTCTTCTGGATTTTTTATACCAATAGAGGTTGTATTAACAATCAAATCAGCTTGATGGAGTATTTCATGGATTTTATGCCAATCGTAAACTTTAATGGTTTTTCCAAAATGCTTAGCTAAATTATCGGCGCGTTGTTTTGTACGGTTAACCAAATAAATCTGTTCAAATCCGCGTTTTTTTAAGGCATATATGATAGCGCGTGCGGCACCACCTGCTCCAAAAACAAGAGCTGTTTCCCCTCCCCAATCAGATGCAAAATCATCAAGATTAGCGCTAAAACCATAGGCATCGCTATTCGTGGCACAAAGCTTATTTCCTTCATACCAAAGTGTATTAACAGCACCAATCATTGTTGCTCTCTCATCTTTATAATCTGCTAAACGAAAAGCTTCCTGTTTGTAAGGCAAAGTAACATTTCCTCCACAAAAGCCTATTTTTTGTAAAGACGCAATAAAATGACTGAATTCTTCAGATGTTACTTCTTGTGCAAGATATTCTCCTTGTAAACCATATTGTTTAAGCCAAAAATTGTGAATTTTGGGCGATTTTGAATGATGAATTGGAGAACCAACAACAAAAGCGCGCGGATAATTTATTTTTTTTATTGTTAAGTCAACCATCAATAATTCCTAAATGACGCAGTTTTATGAGTAGAGGCAGCAAAGGTAAACCAACAATGGTAAAAAAATCTCCTTCAATTTTTTCAAAGAGATGAATCCCTTCCCCTTCAATTTGATATACTCCCACGCTATTTAGAACTTCTTTTCCTACGCGTGCTAAATAATGTTCAATAAATTCTGATGAAAGCAAACGGACGGACATATGTGCACTAAAAGCTTCAACCCAAATTTTTTGACCATTTTTAAATAAAGCTACCGCACTATGAAGAGAATGGGTTTTTCCTGATAACTCACATAAACGTTGATGTGCTTCCTTAATATTTGTTGCTTTGTGAAAAACTTTACCTTCCAAATCAAGCACTTGATCACAACCAATAACGAAAGCATCAGGAAAACGATCTGAAACATTTTTTGCTTTTGCACCCGCAAGAAAACAGCTGAGTTCTTTAGGTGTTTTTTCTTTTGCTTTTTTTTCTACTTCTCTTTCATCAAAAGAAGCTCCTTCAATGAAAAAATTTAAACCTGCTTTTTTTAATAATTTTGCACGATAAAAACTAAGAGATGCTAATATTAACGTATCTGCGTTCATGAGAATTTTCTCTCATTTTCCTTCACGAAATCGTGATAAAAGTTCAAATATTGCAGCAGCAGTTTCTTCAATAGAGCGTCTTGTGACATCAATAATAGGCCAACCAAAACGTTCGCAAATGCGTTTTGCATAGATTAATTCTTCAGCTATGTTGATACGATTTGTATAACTATCAAGAGCAAAACCTTCTCCCAAATCTCGATTTTGACGAATATGTGAGATTCTTTCAGCTGAAGCAATTAAACCAATAATTAAAGAATTTTTTGCCTCTAAAAGGGATTCTGGCAAATCAATATTAGGAATAAGAGGAACATTAGCCGTTTTTATTCCGCGATTTGCTAAATAGATACTTGTTGGCGTTTTAGAGGTTCTTGAAATTCCAACAAGGATTACATCTGCTTCGGATAAGCTACTGGAAGACTGTCCATCATCATGTTCTATTGTAAAATCCAGTGCTTCAATACGGCGAAAATAATCTGCATTAAGATCATGTTGTGCGCTCGCACGTAAATGTGTTGGCATTCCAAGGTAAGACTGAAAAGCATTTAAAACAGGATGCAATATATCAATACAAGGAACTTTTATTTTTTTACACCTTTTTTGAAGGAGAAGTTTAAATTCTTCATCAATCATTGTGTAAAGAACAATACCTGGCTCTTGTTGTATTTCATCAAGAGCTTTTTGTAACTGTATTTTATTACGAATCATAGGGTAGATATGCTCTGTTGCCTGACTCATTGTATACTGCGATGCTACAGCTCTTCCAACAGAGATTAATGTTTCTCCCGTTGCATCAGAAAGCATGTGTAAATGAAAGAATTTTTTTTCTTTTGTCACAGAAATTTTAACTCCTTGTTAAGATATGTGTATATATCTTTACCGTTTTTTATAAAACTAAAATTTAGGAAAAATTATTCGTTTTTATACACAAATTAAATGCTTATGATAATTTTATACCTCTTATAAAAAAGAGGGGATAATATCTTTAAGATAGTGTTATTTTTATTCTTTTTTTTAGTCCCTTTTGTGGATAAAATTGAGGATAAATAATAATCCACACTAAACACAGTTATAAATAAGAAGAATCCCTTCTTTAATATAAATTTATTAATATAAATTTCTGTAAAAAATACTTTTGAATAGCATTTAATTAATGCTATAACTCTAACTCATATTTTTGTTATAAAATAAATTAAACACTATTTGTATTTTTATATTTTTTCAAGTTTTTCATATAATTACTTAATATTACAGGGATAAATTTCATATAAATGGTACTTGCAGATTAAAAAAATTGAGTGTAAAATATTTTTCTTCTTAAGAATATTTCATTCATAAATTTCCATAAATTATTTAAGATAATCTTCTCCTTAATTACAAAGAGCATATTTCATGCAAAAAATGAAACTACAAGAACTTAAAAGCAAAAATCCCGTTGAACTTGTTTCTTTTGCTGAAACATTAGAAGTTGAAAATGCCTCTCTTATGCGCAAACAAGAATTAATGTTTGCCATCTTGAAAAAACTTGCTCTACAAGATGTAGAAATTATAGGAGAGGGTGTTGTTGAAGTTTTACAAGACGGATTTGGTTTTTTAAGATCTGCTGACGCTAATTATCTTCCTGGTCCTGATGATATTTATCTTTCACCAGCACAAATACAGTCATTTTCTTTAAAAACAGGCGATACCATTGAAGGTCCTATACGCAGTCCAAAAGAGGGAGAACGTTATTTTGCTCTCCTTAAAATTAATACAATTAATTTCGAAAAACCTGAAAAGATTCGTTATAAAATTCACTTTGATAATCTTACACCTCTTTATTCAAATGAGCGTTTCCAAATGGAAATACAAGATCCTACAGAGAAAGATATGTCATCACGCGTGATTGATTTGATATCTCCATTGGGAAAAGGACAAAGAGGGTTAATTGTCGCTCCTCCTCGGACAGGAAAAACAGTTTTACTTCAAAATATTGCTCATTCTATTACTACTAATCATCCTGAATGTTATCTTATTGTTCTTTTAATTGATGAACGACCAGAAGAAGTTACAGATATGCAGCGTTCAGTAAAAGGAGAAGTGGTTTCTTCTACTTTTGATGAACCTGCAATACGTCACGTACAAGTGGCAGAAATGGTCATTGAAAAAGCCAAACGCCTCGTTGAATATGGACGCGATGTTGTTATTCTTCTTGATTCTATTACACGTCTTGGGCGTGCATATAATACAGTTGTTCCTTCTTCGGGTAAAGTTTTAACAGGTGGTGTGGATGCAAATGCTCTCCAGCGTCCAAAACGTTTTTTTGGTGCAGCACGTAATATTGAAGAAGGTGGATCTTTAACCATTATTGCAACGGCTTTGATTGATACAGGAAGTCGTATGGATGAGGTTATTTTTGAAGAATTTAAAGGAACAGGTAATTCGGAAATTGTTCTTGATCGAAAAGTTGCTGATAAGCGTATTTTCCCTGCTATGGATATTTTAAAGTCAGGAACGCGTAAGGAAGAACTTCTAGTAGAACGACAAGATTTGCACAAAATTTTTGTTCTTCGTCGTATTTTAGCATCTATGAATGTAACAGATGCAATTGAATTTTTGATTGATAAATTAAAGCAAACAAAAAACAATAGTGAATTTTTTGATTCAATGAATACGTAGAGTCATTAAAGTTTTTATTAGGATAAAACCTGTGGATACAATCTTTGCTGTTTCGAGTGGATTGTTACCTTCAGGGGTTGCAGTCATTCGGCTTTCTGGTCCCCATGTTGTGGATATAGTTAAAACGCTTTGTGGTCGTTTACCTAAAGCACGTTTTATGCATTATGGAAATCTTACTGCTCGTGATGGGAGCTTTTTAGATTCTGGTTTAACTGTTTTTTTTCCTGCTCCTCATAGTTTTACGGGGGAAGATTGTGCAGAATTCCATTTACATGGAGGAAAAGCCGTTGTTAGTCGTTTTCTCGATGAATTGTCGACATTTTCTGGATGCCGTATTGCAGAAGCAGGTGAATTTTCACGTCGTGCTTTTATAGAAGGAAAATTAGATCTTGTTCAAGCAGAAGGTCTTGCTGATTTAATAGAAGCAGAAACGGAAAGCCAACGGCGTTTAGCTGTTATGGGTACAAGTGGACATTTAACGACACTTTATCGTGATTGGCGTCATAAGCTTATGAAGGCGCGTGCTTTTATTGAGGCAGAACTTGATTTTGTTGATGAAGCAGATATTCCCAACGCAATATCTGATAAAGTTTGGAAAGATGTTGAGGATCTTTGTACTTCTATTCGTGAATATATTACTGAAGGAGAGCGTGCTAGTATTTTACGTGATGGATTAAAAATTGTTATTGCTGGTGCTCCAAATTCTGGAAAATCAAGCATTATGAATCGTCTTTCAGGAAGATCTGTTGCTATTGTAACGGAAGAAGCAGGAACAACCCGTGATGCTTTAGAAATGAGAATTATTCTTGGTGGTTTACCTATTTTTTTAACGGATACTGCTGGTTTTAGAAAAACAGAAAATAAAATAGAACAAATGGGAATAGAAGTTGCTAAACAGCATGTTAGGGAAGCTGATTTAGTTATTTTGGTTTATGATATAGGAAATCCTAAGCAAGTTGATTTACCAGAAACATCGGCTGAAATATGGTGTGTTGGCAATAAGCTTGATCTTTATGAAAAAAATGATCAGCATTGGTCTATACAATTTTCCGCATTAACTGGTTTAAATTTTGATTATTTTATAAAAGAACTTGAATCATTTTGTCATCATCGTGCTTCTGAAATTGGAAATATTGTTCCGGCGCGTAAAAGACAACTTCAATTATTAAAGGAGGCTGTTAAAGAGATTGAATATTCTCTTAATTATCATTCTCTTGATCTCAGTTTACGTGCAGAACATCTCCGTTGTGCAAGTGATTTTCTTGGAAAAATTACGGGAGATATTGATGTTGAAGATTTGCTTGATATTATTTTTTCAGAGTTTTGTGTTGGTAAATAATGATTCACGTGAAACATTGATTATTTCATAGACAGATTATAAAGATTATGTAATTTATATTCTGTTTCACGTGAAACCTTAGAATATTTTCTACGGAATGAATAAAATGCAATCATATGATGTTGTTATTGTTGGTGGTGGTCATGCTGGCTGTGAAGCGGCTTCAGCTTCAGCGCGTGTAGGAGCCAAAACAGCGCTTGTTACACATAAAATATCAGTACTGGGAACAATGTCGTGTAATCCTGCTATTGGTGGACTTGGAAAAGGGCATCTAGTTCGTGAAATAGATGCGTTAGATGGTCTCATGGGAAGAGCAGCAGATGCAGCTGGAATTCAGTTTAGACTACTTAATAGACGTAAAGGACCGGCAGTAAGAGGACCACGGACACAGGCGGATAGACAACTTTATAAAAAAGCAATTCAAAAATTATTAAAAGAACAAGAAAATCTTACTCTTATTGAGGATGAAGTTATTGATCTGGTTGTTAAAGATAATTGTGTATCAGGTGTTATTTTAAAAAAACAAGGAACAATTTTATCTGGTGCTGTTGTTTTAACAACAGGGACATTTTTAAATGGCTTTATTCATATTGGTGATAAAAAATGGGCTGCTGGACGTATGGGAGATCAGTCAAGTGTGCAACTTGCTAAACGTTTAAAAAATTATCATATAAAACTTGGTCGATTAAAAACGGGAACCCCTGCTCGTTTGAGTAAAAAAACGATTGCTTGGGATCATCTTCTAAAACAACAAGCAGATGAAAACCCTATTCCCTTTTCTCTTTTAACAGAGAAAATTGAACAACCACAAATTGAATGTGCAATAACACGTACAAATGAGAGAACACATCAAATTATTCGCGAAAATATTTATCGTTCTGCTTTATATTCTGGAAATATTGAAGGGTTAGGACCACGTTATTGTCCTTCTGTTGAAGATAAAATTGTGAAATTTGGAGAACGTGATGGACATCAGATCTTTCTAGAACCAGAAGGATTAAATGATGATACTGTTTATCCAAATGGTCTTTCTACTTCTCTTCCTGAAGATGTACAAATTTCTCTATTGAAAACCATTGAAGGGTTGGAAAATGCTATAGTTTTGCAACCTGGTTATGCTATTGAATATGATTTTGTTAATCCACAACAATTAAAGAGAAGCTTAGAATTACGTTCTTTACCTGGTTTGTTCTTAGCAGGCCAAATTAATGGTACAACAGGATATGAGGAAGCAGCAGCACAAGGACTTTTAGCTGGATTAAATGCGGCACGTAAAGTAGGTAAATTAGATGAAATACTTATAAGTCGTTCTACCGCTTATATTGGTGTTATGGTTGATGATTTGGTTTCACGTGGTGTTTGTGAACCTTATAGGATGTTTACATCACGTGCTGAATTTCGTTTATCTTTACGATCTGATAATGCTGATACGCGTTTAACACCTTTGGCACAAAAATGGGGTATTGTGAGTGAAATACGTTGGGAATGTTATCAGAAAAAACAAGAACGCCTTGATCAAGCACGATCAATATGTCAAAATCTTTTTTTAACACCCAATGAAGCTTCTGCTCATGGATTACACGTTAATCATGATGGAATTCGGCGTTCTGCTTATGATTTTCTTGCATATCCTCATATGACTTTAGAGCGTCTTTCAGATTTTTGGCCACAATTACAAACGATTGATTCTAAAACAGCAGAATCTTTAGAAATTGAAGCACAATATGCGGTTTATTTAGATAAACAAGCACAAGATATTGCCTCTCTTCAAAGAGATGAGCGTTTAGAAATTCCTTCTTCTCTTGATATTCAGGCAATTTCAGGTCTTTCAAATGAACTTAAATCAAAAATTCAAGAAGTGTCGCCGCGTTCAATTGCTGATGCACAAAAAATTGATGGCATGACACCCGCCGCGTTATCGCTTATTATTACATATATTCAACGTCAACGACGTGAAAAGGCTAAAACAGCTTAATGGATTTTTCTACAGAAAAAAAATATCAACAATTATTAAATATTGTTCCTTCTGTTTCACGTGAAACGATGGAAAATTTAATACAGTTTGAGTCTTTAATACTTCAATGGAATGCACATATTAATTTGATATCTTCTACAACAATACCAGATCTATGGACACGGCATATTCTAGATTCAGCACAAATTTTTCCTTTGTATGCTCATTCTTTACATTGGTGTGATTTAGGATCAGGAGGAGGTTTTCCTGCAATTGTGATTGCTATCTTTTTGAAAGAAAAAAAAGTAGGACATATTAATCTTGTTGAAAGTAATGGGAAAAAAGTTTCTTTTTTGCGAACAGTTATTGCTCAACTTAATCTTCCAGCAACAGTTTATCACGCTAGAATTGAAGATGTATATCAAAAAATTCCCATATCTGATATTATAACGGCACGCGGATTAGCACCGCTCAATACTCTTTTACAGCTTATTTTTCCTTTATTAACAGAAAAAACAATAGCTCTTTTGCAAAAAGGTCGGGATTACGCTACAGAAATAAAAAATGCCTCTGCCAATTGGCACTTTGATCTGTTAAAACATAAAAGTAAAGTTGATGAAAATTCTGTTATTTTGGAAATTTCTCATATTCGATCATATAGAGGGTAGAGCAAAATGAGCGAAACACGAATTATCGCTATTGCAAACCAAAAGGGTGGAGTCGGAAAAACAACCACAGCAATTAATCTTGCAACAGCTTTAGCGGCTATTGGTGAAAATGTCCTTATTATGGATGTTGATCCACAAGGTAATGCTAGTACAGGTTTAGGGATTGATCGTAATAACCGTCCTTTATCTTCTTATGATGTTTTGGTTTCGGGAATCTCAATTACACAAGCAGCTTTAAAAACAGCAGTACCAAATCTTTATATAGTTCCCTCTACACTTGATCTTTTGGGTGTGGAAATGGAAATTTCTTCATCACAAGATCGCATACAACGCTTACGTAAAGCTCTCTATGATGATCCGGAAATGGAAAAAAAATTCAATTATATTTTAATTGATTGTCCTCCCTCCCTTAATCTTTTAACACTTAATGCTATGGGGGCTGCGGATTCTGTTTTAGTGCCTATGCAGTGTGAATTTTTAGCACTTGAAGGTTTAAGTCAGTTACTTGAAACAGTAAAACAAGTGCGATCCGTACTTAATCCATCTTTAGAAATTCAAGGTATAGTTCTAACAATGTATGATGGACGTAATAATCTTTCAAATCAAGTTGTTGAAGATGTACGTTCTTTTATGGGAGATAAGGTTTATCGTACTGTTATTCCACGAAATGTAAGGGTATCAGAAGCACCCTCTTTTGGCAAACCTGTATTGCTTTATGATCTCAAATGTGCTGGGAGCCAAGCTTATTTGCGTCTAGCATCAGAAATGATTCAACGTGAAAAACAAGCACGTGCTGCTGCTTAAAGAAATCAACTAAAAATTTAAAGAGCAAAATTATGAATGATGATCAATCAAAAAAAAGACTGGGTCGTGGATTAGCGGCATTAATTGGGGATATTAGTTTAAACAGCGATCTTACACGTTCATCAAATACTGAAAAATTTACAGAGTCCAATACAGTTTCTCCTGTTTCTGAACGATTTGTTCCACTTGAATCTATTTCGTGCAATCCACATAATCCGCGACGCCATTTTACCGATTCAGAACTTGATAATTTAGCACAATCAATTCGCCAGCACGGTGTTGTTCAACCTGTTATTGTAAGACCATCACGTGATCATCCTCATCGGTTTGAATTAATTGCTGGCGAACGGCGTTGGCGTGCTGCACAGCTAGCTAATTTAAATAAATTACCGGTTATTGTTCGCGATGTAGATGATAAAACGGCTTTGGAATTAGCAATTATTGAAAATGTTCAACGTGCCGATCTTAATCCTATCGAAGAAGCAATGGGATATGAAATTTTGTTGAATGAACATGGATATACGCAGGCAGATTTAGCGCAAGTTATTGGAAAAAGTCGCAGTCATGTTGCTAATACGCTTCGTTTGTTAAAACTTCCACCAAAAGTACAACAATTCTTAACCGATGGGCAGCTCTCCGCTGGTCATGCACGCTGTCTTATCACTGTTGAGAATCCACAGGATTTAGCCGAAAAAATTATTCGCGAAGGGCTTTCTGTGCGCCAAACGGAAATACTTGCGTATGAACAGGCAAATCCAAAAGTAAAAAAACGAACTGTTGTTGAGAAAGATACAGAAACAAAATCTTTAGAAAAATTACTTGCAGACGTGATCGGAATGAAAGTGACTATTCGGCATGGCAAAAAAGGTGGTGATTTAAAAATACGCTACTCTTCACTAGAACAATTGGATGATATTTGCCGGCGTTTGCAAAATTAATTAATTGTCTAAAATAGTATGAATTCTATTGATATATTTTTGACCGAACTTTAAATTATCTAAAGATATAGTATTTTTTTCATTGAAGAAAAATTTTTATCTTCAAAGGCTATTATTAGCTAAAGTTGCTTGAAGAGCTATGAGACCGATAACCTGATCTTTAGGTGAGAGATTATGTTTTCTTAAAAGATCCATTAGTTTTAGTATAGCCGAAATAGAGGCAGTGAGTCCTTCAATACTGTTATCATTTCTGGTATTGGATGCCCCTGGCTCTGGAAGTAAGTCTTCAATTTCTCTTTTTAGTTGTTCTCTTTTTGAGAGGAAATCTTCTGTTAAAGGATAATTTGCAACGATATTTTGATTGCTTCTAGGTGACAAAACAAATTGATTATCTGTTCCCTTTGCCATTGTTATTTGAATATATGTTATAAAAAGAAAAAGAGAAATAAACGCAAGACAAGTTTAAACATGGCTAAAATTCATCCTTTCTTCTTCGTCTGAAAAATTAATTAATTGTTCAAAATAACACAGATTCTATTTACAACTGCTGCTAAGAACTTTAAGTATTCTATAGGTATGTTTTTTACCAAACTCCAAATTATCTGAAACTACAGTATTTTTTTTATCAAAAGAAAAGCCTTCTTTTTTTAAATTCTCAATACCATCGGTAAGTATTATTAATGTTACTTGAAGTGCTGTAAGACCAATAACAAACTCTTTAGGTGAAAGATTATGTTTTCTTAAAAGATCCTTTAGTTTTGGTTTAGCCGAAATAGAAGCTATCAATCCTTCAATACTATTGTCATATTTAGTATTATATGGTTTTTGAGATGGTAGTAAGTCTTTATCACATTCTTTTCCAATTTCTTCTATTTTTGAAAGAAAATCTTCTGTTAAGGAGTAATTTGCAATGATATATGGGAAATCAAATTGATTGCCTGTTTTTTTTGCCATTGTTACTTGAGCATATGTTACAAAAATAAAAAGGAAAAACAAACGCAAGACAAGCTTAAACATGGTTAAAATTCATCCTTTCTTCTTCGGATTTCAGAAAAGACTTCTTCGTCTGTTTCTTTTTCCATTGCAAGGTTTCTTCGTAACGTACTATCATCCCAGCGAAGGAAAGGATTGATAGCTTTTTCTTCTCCTAAGGTTACAGGTAAAGTCATAGCGTTTTTTGCGCGTAATAAAAAAACATCTTCTACTCTTTTATGAAGTTTTTGATTATGTGGATCAAGTGTCAATGCAAAAAGAGCGTTGCTCTTGGTATATTCATGACCACAATAAAGGAGTGTTTCATCGGGAAGCTGACGAAGTTTTTTTAAAGAGTTCAGCATTTGAGCCGGTGTTCCTTCGAAAAGACGTCCACAGCCGAGTGAGAAAAGTGTATCTCCAGCAAAGAGTAAATTCTCTTCGGGAAAATAGTAAGATAATGCGCCTAAAGTATGACCAGGTGTTGAAAGCGCTAAAAGCGGATGTGTTCCAAAGAAAAAGCTTTCATCGGGTTGAAGTGTTTGGTCAAGATAACGAATCTTTTCTTTTTCTGTTTCTGGTCCAACAACCAAGGTTTTGTAAACTTGCTTTAACTCCGCTAGCGCTTCTACGTGATCCTGATGATGGTGAGTCACAAAAATAGTCTGAAGTGTCCAATTATGGCGTTTGAGGACCCTATGAATCGCTTTGCTTTCAGGTGCATCAATTGCGGCTGTGAGGTCACTTTTTTCATCATGAATGAGTACACCAAAGTTATTTTTTCGACAAATAAACTGTTCAATCAACATATTTTTCTCCTGAACAGTGTTTGGTGATGAATCTATAGAATAATATATAGCGGTGAATTTTTTTAAGAATCAGATTTATCCTCTTCTGTTAAAAGTCTTTGCGAGTGCTTAAGGATAAGGGGCATTTGGGTAAGCATGAAGAGGACCGTTAGGGGCATAACACCAAATACTTTAAAGCTGGTCCAAAAATTGTCGCTAAAATTACGCCAAACAACTTCATTTAAAAGAGCAAGAAAAACGAAAAATAATGCCCAGCGATAGGTAAGTTTTTTCCATCCTAAATCATCAATTTTTAAAGTAGAATCAAGAGCATAACGTAAAAGTGGTTTTTTAAAAAACATGCCACCAAATAGAATAATAGCAAATAAAATGTTAATGATTGTCGGCTTCATTTTGATAAAAGTATCATTATGAAGCCAAAGAGTTAAAAATCCAAAGACGAGAACAAATATCCCTGAAATAAGAGGCATTATGGGAATTTTTCGTGCAAGAATCCATGATAAGCTTAGAGAAATAATAATCGCTATCATAAAAATAGCTGTTGCAGGGAAAATAGGTTTACTAAAATTTTGAAAAAATCCAATGTTTTTTATCAACCATTCGCCCTTATAATTGGCCAGAAAAAAGACGACTAACGGCCCCATTTCCAAGAAAAATTTTATGGTTGGTGAGAGAGGGATTTTCTTATTGTTATTTATATTTTTTTCAGAATTATTGTGTGAATTAGAGTTAGATAAAGGCTGTTTCATGTATGTTTTCCTGCGATAGTTTCGGCAAAGTCAGAAGCAGAAAAAGGTTGAAGGTCTTCAATATTTTCTCCTATACCGATAAAATAAACGGGTAATTTATATTTTGCTGCTATAGCGACAAGAATTCCTCCTCGTGCGGTCCCATCCAGCTTTGTCATGACTAAACCATTAACACCAGCAATATCACGGAAAATTTCCACTTGGTTGAGTGCATTTTGTCCGGTAGTTGCATCAAGCGTTTGAAGGATTGTATGGGGTGCTTGGGGAGTGTGTTTTTTTAAAACACGAATAATTTTTGCCAACTCATCCATCAATTCAGATTTATTTTGTAAACGCCCTGCTGTATCAATAATTAATACATCGCTGTTTGCTTTTTTTGCTTTTTCATAAGCATCAAAGGCTAAGCTGGCGGCATCTGCACCCAATTTTGTCGAAATAACAGGAGAATCAGTACGTTTACCCCAAATATGCAATTGCTCAATAGCTGCGGCTCGGAAAGTATCACCAGCTGCAAGCATAACTTTTAATCCCCCTGCTGTTAATTTTGCTGCAAGTTTTCCTATTGTTGTCGTTTTTCCAGTTCCATTTACACCTACCAGCAAAATAACATGAGGTTTATAGCTGAGATCAAGTTCTAATGGAATTGCAACAGGTTCCAGAACTTTTTTGACCTCATCAGCTACAATAGTATGAATATCGTCTGGGGAAAGATCTTTTCCGTAACGACTGGAAGCTAAAGTATTTGTGATGCGTGTCGCCGTTTCTACTCCAAGATCAGCTTGGATAAGGATATCTTCGAGCTCTTGCAATGTATCTTCATCAAGTTTTCTTTTAACAAAGAGGTCGCCAATTGATCCGCTCAGGCGTTGTGAAGAAAGAGATAGACTTTTTTTAAGGCGCCCAAACCACGCTATCTTTTTTTGTTCAACAAAAGGTTCAGATAAAATTTCTTCATTCTTTTTTTCACGGATGTCGTCTGTGACAATAATTTTACCAGAAAGAGGAATTTTATCAGAATGGGATTCTAGAAATGGAGATTTTTCATCATATTTTGTAAGTGTTGACTCTCGATTTTTTGTTTGTTCTTCTTTTTCTGTGTCTATAGAGATTTGGTTATTTTTTGTCCTTTCATTTTTGTCTTTATTTTCTTCCATTATATCGCTTTTATCAGGAATAGAAATCTGTTGTTCCATTTCCTGCTCTTGAGATTTATTAAAAGAGAATATTTTTTTTATAAAAGATTTCGTCATAAGAATTTTCCTGCTCAAGCAGCGTTTAATTTTGGAAGGACAGCAATCAATTTATCGCCATCATGATCAACGATAAGGGCTTGAACAATTGTTCCTACTTTTGCACCTTTAACTTGTACAAGAGTATAATCTTCTGTTCGTCCGATTTCATCTTTTTCAATGAGAACTGTTTGTAGACTGTTTTGCAAATGAGCAAGATGCTTTTGGTAAGCCTCCTCACCTGCTTTACGTAATTTTTCAGCACGCATCTTAACTATTTTACGGTTGATTTGTGGCATACGTGCGGCAGGTGTTCCTTCTCTTGGACTAAAGGGGAAGACATGGAGATGGGTTAAATTACAATCTTTGATTAAAACAAGACTGTTTTGAAACATCTCTTCTGTTTCTGTAGGAAAACCAGCAATTAAGTCGGCACCATAAACCATTGTAGGACGTTTGGCACGCAATTCTTGGCAAAATTGAATGGCATGTTCGCGTAAGTGTCGCCGTTTCATCCGTTTTAAAATCATATTATCACCTGCTTGCAAAGATAAATGCAAATGGGGCATGATCCTTGTTTCATAAGCTAAAAGATTGATGAGTTCTTCGTCTACTTCAATAGAGTCAATAGATGAGAGGCGTAATCGCGCTAAGTCAGGGACATGATGCAAAATTGCTGAAGTTAATTTTCCTAGAGTAGCTTTTCCAGGAAGATCGTGGCCATAACTTGTAAGGTCAACACCTGTAAGGACCACTTCTTGGATACCCTCACCTATCAGTTTTTTAATTTGTTCTATGACAGCCCCCATGGGAACTGAGCGAGATGGTCCTCGTCCATAAGGAATAATGCAAAATGTACAGCGATGATCACATCCATTTTGTACCTGTACAAAAGCGCGAGTGCGCTCTTGTATTGCACTGACCATATGTGGAGCAATTTTTTGTACTTCCATAATGTCATTGATACGCACCTTTTCGGAATGGTTAATACCAAAATCAGGAAGTTGACGATAAGAATGGGCGTGAAGTTTATCTTCGTTTCCTAAAACGAGATCCACTTCTGTCATTGAGGCAAAATTTTGTGCTTCTGTTTGGGCTGCACACCCTGTTACAATGATACGTGCGTGAGGATTTTCACGTCGTGCTTTGCGGATAGCTTGTTTTGCTTGTCGGACGGCTTCGGCAGTGACAGCACAGGTATTAAAGATAATAGCACCATCTTTAAGCTGATCTAGCCCTGAAGAAGTACTTTCTTTGCGAATGATTTCCGATTCGTAGCTATTAAGTCGACAACCAAAAGTTACAATTTCTATTGCCATCAGGAGTGATCCTTTTTGTAGCACCCTGTTAAAGGGCTTAAAAAACCACTAAATTGATATTTTATTGGTCCTGTCATAATAACGTGATCGTCTTCTCGGTAAAAAATATTAAGTGTTCCCTTTGGTAAGTTTACATCAATATGGCGTTGTGTAAGACCACGACGATAAGCAGCCACTGCACTTGCACAGGCAGCACTCCCACATGCTTGTGTTAATCCTGCTCCTCGCTCCCATGTCCGTAAATTTAGACTTTTCTTTGACGTTATGCAAGCAATGGAAATATTGCACTGTTCGGGAAATAGAGGATCATGTTCAAGTTTTGGCCCATATTTTTCTAATGGAATATGTTGAATATCATTTTCAACAAAAAAGATAGCATGGAGATTGCCAATGGATATGAGACAAGCATCTTTTAGTGGACCAGTCGTAATTTCTACGTGATTGGTATCAACTATTTCACGTGAAACAGGCATCTCTTTTGCATTGAAATTTGGGCATCCCATATCGACAGAAATGAGATTATCGGTTTGATATTTTCCTTCAATAATTCTAGCGGGAGTTTCTAAACAAAATTTTTCACCAAAATTATGATCTTTAAGCCATGCAACGACACAGCGGGTACCATTGCCACAAGCTTTAGCCATTGATCCGTCGGCATTCCATATTTCGATGCGGAAGTCGGCTTTTTTCTGGGTTGGTGTGTGGATAGCCATGATTTGATCAAAATGCATTTCGGGATCTGCCGACAAAGCGAGGATTGCTTGTGGTGTAAGAGCATGAGTGCTTTCACGCATATCAACAACAATAATTTGATTTCCAAGACCGTCCATTTTGCTAAATGGCGTTTTCATGAAACTTCTCTATTTCTAATAATTACTTATAAAGAGATATATGACTGAAAATCTTATAAATTTCTAGTGTTTAATAAATATAAAATTGGGTACATAAATTATTTCGTTTAAAATAAGTGATTTTAACCTGTTTTTTTTAATTTGTTAATTTATCTTTGTAACTATAACAAATATTCACTTAATTTTTTTGTGAACTTATTTATTGTCGTGGGAGAGAGTACAGATATGTCGTTTTCAAAAATTTCGTTTTTCGTTGCACTATCAACTGTAATGCTTTTAGGGGGATGTTCAACAACACGGTTTGACAGTAATGACGGTAGTAACGCATTAGAAGTTTTTTATCCATCTCAACAAATGACAACATTGGAAGTGTCTGATCTGTCATCTACTTCTTCGTCGATATCTGAGGCAGCAAACGCTTCGATGTATGAAAAAGGAGATTCTCAGAGTGATGGACGAATGGCTAGTCTCGAATTGCCAAGTAATGCTACTGATTTATTTCCTGCAAGTGTTGCTGGTGTATGGAATCTTTCTATAGGGGGTAAAGTTTGCCGGATCGCAACGCCGCAAACAAAGTTTGGACAAGGGTACCGTGCTGGTCCTTTACACTGTCCAGGAATTGCTTCCCAAGTGAGATCGTGGGCTGTTAAAGGAAAAAGATTATATTTTTATAATAACTCTGGACGTGTTATCCTTGCTCTCTACTCTTCAAATGTTGATCGTTTTGAGGGACGTACACTTGATGATCATCCCGTTGTTTTAAGTCGTTAAATCATTTTTGATCGTTTATGAAAAACTAAGCTAGACGGGCAGATTTGTGAAAAGTATTTGTATTTTTCATTGAGAACGGTTTGAAAAGGTTATTTGGATGATTCTCGTTTCAACACGTTATAAAGAGCTTGTCTCTAAAGGGGAGGTTTGTTTTGATCCCGCTCAATTAGCTATAACAGAATATTTTGATCATTTATTAAAAAAAATTGCGGAACAAAACATCTCTCGTCCTTGGACTTGGATATTTTGCTCTTTCTTTAATAGAATATTTAAGAGGAAAAAACAAAATATCTCTTGTGTTGTAAAAAAAGGGGATGAAAAAGGCTCTTTTCAGGGATTGTATGTTTTTGGTGAAGTAGGACGGGGCAAAACCATGCTGATGGATTTGTTCTTTTCTTGTTTGCCTAAAGGTCATAAAAAGCGTGCTCATTTTAATGATTTTATGACTGATGTGCATGAGCGTATTAATTTTTATCGTCAAGCATCTGGGGGTGAAAAGTTTAAACAAGATAATCCTATTTTAGCTGTTGCTGAAGATCTTGCACGAGAAGCAAAGGTACTTTGTTTTGATGAGTTTAGTGTAACAGATATTGCTGATGCTATGGTATTGGGGCGGCTTATTTCTGCTTTGTTTGATAAAGGAATTTTTTTTATTGCGACTTCAAATGTGGCGCCGGATAACCTTTATTATAACGGTTTAAATCGTGAACTCTTTTTGCCTTTTATTCAAGTTTTGAAAGCATATGTTCGTGTTGTTAATCTTGATGCAAAAACAGATTATCGTCTTGAAAAATCAAATCTACAGCCTGTGTATGTAGCACCTTTAGGGAAAAAAGCAGATGAATGCATGGATCAAGCATGGGCACTTGTATTGCAAGGACAAAAGGAGATATCTGATGAGCTTTCTATAAAAGGGCGCCTTATTCCTATTCCGCGTGTTGGTGCAGGATGTGCACGCTTTGATTATAGAGATTTATGTGCAAAGCCTTTGGCAGCGGCTGAGTATTTGGTATTAGGGGAGCGTTATCATACGATTTTTATTGATAATGTACCGGTCATGGATGATACATGTCGCAATGAAACAAAACGGTTTATTTTGCTTATTGATATTCTTTATGAGCGCCACATACGGTTATTTATGTCGGCTGCGGCAGAGGTGGGGGATTTGTATAAAGGGCATGCGCAGATTACGGAAACATTTGAATTTCAAAGAACACAGTCACGTCTTTTTGAAATGCAAAGCCACGATTATTTAAAACTTTGGGAAGAACATTTTCTTTTGAAGAAGAAGCATTGATTATACTTTTACCTTTACGTAAACTGTAAAAACAATAACTCTTTGAAATTAAAGAAATGTAATAATTCTGTTGTATTTTTTTAAAATTCACTTTATCGATACATCGTGATAATTTTCTAATAGTTGTTTCAGCGGAGGGTTGTTGTTTCTGTAAGGAGAAAAATTTGTAAATTTCATTTCTTTACTCCTTTTTATGATATTGTTTGAATATGGTTGAAGTCAAAAATATTCAGTATACGGACGCTGATGGGTGTGCGCTGAATTATCTAAAAGTTAGGAAAAAATAAAATGGCACGAAAAAAAATAGCTCTCATTGGTTCAGGTATGATTGGTGGTACTTTAGCACATATTATTGGGCTTAAAGAACTTGGTGATGTTGTTTTATTTGATATTGCGGAAGGTGTGCCACAAGGTAAGGCTCTAGATATCGCCGAATCTTCTCCCGTTGACGGTTTTGATATCAGTCTAAAAGGTGCTAATGCTTATGAGGCAATTGAAGGCGCTGATGTTGTTATTGTAACAGCAGGCGTTGCGCGAAAACCTGGTATGAGCCGAGATGATCTTTTGGGAATTAATTTAAAGGTGATGGAACAAGTTGGAGCTGGAATTAAAAAATACGCGCCTTCAGCATTTGTTATTTGTATTACCAATCCCCTTGATGCGATGGTGTGGGCATTGCAGAAATTTTCAGGTCTCCCTACACATAAAGTGGTTGGTATGGCTGGTGTTCTTGATTCAGCACGTTTTCGTCATTTCTTATCTGAGGAATTTAAGGTCTCTGTTAAAGATGTGACGGCATTTGTTTTAGGTGGGCACGGTGATTCAATGGTTCCTCTCGTGCGTTATTCAACGGTTGGTGGTATTTCTTTGCCTGATCTTGTAAAGATGGGCTGGACAACACAGGAAAGAATTGATCAAATTATCCAGCGCACCCGTGATGGCGGTGCAGAAATTGTTGGTTTGTTAAAAACAGGTTCTGCTTATTATGCACCAGCAGCTTCTGCTGTTTCTATGGCTGAGGCCTATTTAAAGGATACTAAGCGTGTTGTGCCTGTTGCAGCTTATCTTTCAGGAGAATATGGGGTTAATGATACCTACGTTGGTGTTCCTGTTGTAATTGGTGCAGGTGGTGTTGAACGAGTCATTGAAATTGATTTTGATAAAGAAGAAAGAGATGCTTTTGATCATTCAGTAAATGCAGTTAAAAAGCTTTGTGAAGCTTGTATTGCTCTTGTGCCTAGTCTCAAGTAAATTGAACAAGATTTAATTCATTAAAACTAAGTATTTAGAATATTAAAACTTTAGGATTAATAATGATCCATAAAAGAAAAGGACAAATGCATGAATATCCATGAGTATCAGGCCAAACGTCTGCTTCATGAATATGGAGCACCAATTGCAAATGGTGTTGCTGTTTATTCTGTTGAGCAAGCTGAAAAATGGGCGGAAAAATTGCCCGGACCTCTCTATGTGGTTAAAAGTCAGATACACGCTGGTGGTCGTGGTAAGGGTAAGTTTAAAGAACTTGGTCCTGATGCAAAGGGTGGTGTTCGGCTTGCAAAATCTGTTGAAGAAGTTATTGCAAATGTTCAAGAAATGCTTGGTAAAACTTTGGTAACCAAACAAACGGGTCCAGAGGGTAAGCAGGTCAATCGTCTTTACATTGAGGATGGTGCTGATATTGAAAGGGAGCTTTATCTTTCACTTTTGGTTGATCGTAGCGTTGGTCGAATTGCTTTTGTTGTTTCAACAGAAGGTGGAATGGATATTGAAACGGTTGCTGAAGAGACACCAGAAAAAATATTCACGCTTCCCATTGATGCTGTAGAGGGTGTTACTTCGGTTGATTGTGCAAGACTTTGTGATGCGTTGAAACTACAAAGTAGTGGGCGAGAAGATGGTGAAAAGCTTTTTCCAATTCTCTATAAGGCATTTTGTGAAAAAGATATGAGCCTTTTAGAAATCAACCCGCTTATTGTGATGAAAGATGGTCACTTGCGTGTTCTTGATGCAAAAGTTTCTTTTGATAATAATGCTCTATTTCGTCATCCAGATATTTTAGAATTACGCGATCTTTCAGAAGAGGATCCAAAAGAAATTGAAGCATCAAAGCATGATCTTGCTTATGTTGCTCTTGAGGGTACGATTGGTTGCATGGTTAATGGTGCGGGTCTTGCTATGGCAACAATGGATATTATCAAACTCTATGGAGCTGAACCTGCAAATTTTCTTGACGTTGGTGGTGGAGCGTCAAAAGAAAAGGTGACAGCTGCTTTTAAAATTATTACGGCCGATCCAAATGTTAAGGGCATTTTGGTTAACATTTTTGGTGGTATTATGCGTTGTGATGTCATTGCTGAAGGTGTGGTTGCTGCTGTTCGTGAGGTTGGTTTAAAGGTTCCCTTGGTTGTTCGTCTTGAAGGCACTAATGTTGAGCAGGGTAAAGCAATTATCAATGAAAGTGGTTTGAATGTTATTCCTGCTGATGATTTAGATGATGCTGCCCAAAAAATTGTTGCAGCCGTGAAGGGAGCTTAAGCTATGTCGATTCTTGTGAATAAAGAGACAAAAGTTCTAGTTCAAGGGCTTACAGGAAAAACAGGAACATTTCATACAGAACAGGCGCTTGCTTATCATGGTACGCAAATGGTTGGGGGTGTTAATCCTAAAAAGGGTGGAGAAACATGGGAAGGTTCAAAAGGTGAAACTCTTCCTATTTTTGCTAATGTTGCAGAAGCAAAGGAAAAAACAGGCGCAGATGCTTCTGTTATTTATGTTCCTCCTGCAGGGGCTGCGGCAGCTATTATAGAGGCTATTGAAGCTGAAGTTCGTTTAATTATCTGTATTACGGAAGGTATTCCCGTTATGGATATGGTTAAAGTGAAGGCGCGATTAGAAAACTCAAAGTCTCGTCTTATTGGTCCTAATTGTCCCGGTATTCTTACACCAAATGAATGTAAAATTGGTATTATGCCTGGTTCTATTTTTAGAAAAGGTTCTGTTGGGGTTGTCTCGAGGTCGGGAACTTTAACTTATGAAGCCGTTTTTCAAACGAGTCAGGAAGGTCTCGGGCAAACAACTGCGATAGGGATTGGTGGCGACCCTGTTAAGGGCACTGAATTTATTGATGTGTTGGAAATGTTTTTAGCAGATGATGAAACTCAGTCTATTGTTATGATTGGGGAGATTGGTGGTTCTGCTGAAGAAGAAGCAGCACAGTTTCTGCAAGATGAAGCAAGAAAAGGTCGTAAAAAACCAGTTGTTGGCTTTATTGCTGGCCGTACAGCTCCTCCAGGACGTACAATGGGGCATGCTGGTGCTGTTATTTCTGGTGGTAAAGGTGGAGCAGAAGATAAAATTGCGGCAATGGAATCAGCAGGGATTCGAGTGTCTCCTTCACCATCACAGATAGGTAAGACTTTGATGTCAGTTTTGAAAGGCTAAAAGAAAATTTCACTTGAATAAGAAAAAGTTCTTAGATTCAGGTGAAAAAACTTGAGTATAAAAAGGTAAATTTTTTGAATGTTCGAATCATTGCTTGTTTTGTAAGCATTTAAAGGTCGAAAAGAGATATAAGGAGACGGAATAGATGTTCCGGAGAGGTATATGGCAAGGCAGGACGAAATAAATAGCCTTTTTGCACAGACATCATTTCTTTATGGTGGCAATGCGGATTATATAGATCAACTTTATGCTCAATATGAAAAAGATCCTACCAGTGTTGATTCACAGTGGCGTGCTTTTTTTGAAGGACTTCATGATAAAAAGGAAGATGTTCTCAGAAATGCTGAAGGGGCAACATGGCAAAGTGATCATTGGCCAGTAAAGGCAAATGGAGAATTGGTTTCCGCTCTTGATGGTGATTGGTCTTCTCTTGAAAAATATCTTGGTGATAAATTAAAGGAAAAAGCAATAACAGGTGCTGCACAAAAGGGAAAAACTTCCAGTGAGCAAGATATTATTCGTGCAACACGTGATTCCGTTCATGCAATTATGATGATTCGTGCGTTTCGAGCACGGGGGCATCTTCGTGCGCGGCTTGATCCTCTTCAATTGGCCGAAAAACAAGAAGATTATAAGGAACTTTCTCCAGAGGCTTATGGTTTTACTCCAGCTGATTATGAGCGTCCCATTTTTATTGATAATGTTTTAGGGTTGGAATATGCAACTATTCCACAAATGCTTGAAATTCTCAACCGTACTTATTGTTCAACAATCGGTGTGGAATATATGCATGTTTCTGATCCGGTTCAGAAAGCATGGCTTCAAGAACGCATTGAAGGGCGAGATGAAAAAATTTCTTTCACACAACAAGACAAGAAAGCTATCCTTAATAAGCTTATTCAGGCGGAAGGTTTCGAACAGTTTTTAGACACTAAATATAAAGGTACAAAGCGTTTTGGACTCGATGGTGGTGAAGCGCTGATTCCCGCTCTTGAACAGATTATCAAATGTGGTAGTGCTTTAGGGGTGCAGGAAGTTATTTTAGGAATGGCACATCGTGGTCGTTTAAACGTTCTTTCACAAGTTCTTGCCAAGCCGCATAGGGCTATCTTTCATGAATTCAAAGGGGGATCTTATAAGCCTGATGATGTGGAGGGATCCGGTGATGTCAAATATCATTTGGGAACTTCAGCTGATCTTGAATTTGATGGTAAAAAAGTTCATTTATCGCTGTTGGCCAATCCATCTCATCTTGAGATTGTTGATCCGGTTGTTGTGGGAAAAGCACGTGCTAAACAAGATCAACTTATGGGACCTGCGCATACTGATTTACTCTCATTAAGTGAGCGTTCAAAAGTGATGCCATTGCTTATTCATGGTGATGCTGCTTTTGCAGGACAAGGCGTTATCCAAGAAACTTTTGGTCTTTCAGGTCTTAAGGGTTATCGTGTTGCAGGCTCACTTCATGTTATTATCAATAATCAGATTGGTTTTACAACATCTCCACGTTTTTCACGTTCTTCGCCTTATCCATCAGATGTTGCAAAAATGATTGATGCACCAATTTTCCATGTGAATGGTGATGATCCTGAAGCGGTTGTTTTTGTTGCCAAAATAGCAACAGAGTTTCGCCAAATTTTCCATAAACCAGTGGTTATTGATATGTTTTGTTATCGCCGTTATGGGCATAATGAAGGTGATGAGCCTTCCTTTACGCAGCCGCTTATGTATAAGGCAATTCGTAATCATAAAACAACACTTCAACTTTATAGTGATCAATTGGTAGCAGAAGGGGTGATTTCTTTAGAAGAGATTGAGCAACAAAAAAAATTATGGCGCGATAAGCTTGAAGGTGAATTTGAAGCAAGTGCTTCTTATAAGCCTAATAAGGCTGATTGGCTTGATGGAAGCTGGACGGGACTCAAAGCTTTTAGTAGTTCTGATGAACAACATTCTAGAACAACCGGTGTTGAATTAAAAATTTTAAAGGAAATTGGTCAGAAAATTGTCGAAATTCCGGCAGATTTTCACGTTCACAAAACCATTCAACGTTTTTTAAATAATCGTGCTAAAATTTTTGAAACCGGTGAGGGTGTTGACTGGGCAACCGCTGAAGCTCTAGCTTTTGGTTCACTTTGTTTGGAAGGAGCACCAGTTCGTCTTTCCGGTGAGGATGTTGAACGGGGAACTTTTTCACAACGTCATTCAGTTCTTTATGACCAAGAAAATGAGGCGCGTTATATTCCTTTGAATCATTTACAAAAAGGGCAAGCGCTTTATGAAGTTGTTAATTCTATGCTTTCTGAAGAAGCTGTTCTTGGTTTTGAATATGGATATTCTCTTGCTGAACCACGAGGATTAACACTTTGGGAAGCACAATTTGGTGATTTCTCTAATGGTGCACAGGTCATTTTTGATCAATTTATTTCATCCGCGGAGCGTAAGTGGCTTCGTATGTCTGGTCTTGTGTGTTTATTGCCTCATGGTTTTGAAGGGCAAGGGCCGGAGCATTCTTCTGCACGTTTAGAACGGTTTCTTCAACTTTGTGCGGAAGATAATATGCAGGTTGCTAATTGTACAACCCCTGCAAATTATTTTCATATTTTGCGTCGACAAATTAAGCGTGATTTCCGTAAGCCATTGATTTTGATGACACCGAAATCACTTTTGCGTCATAAGCGAGCTGTTTCTCTTCTCAATGAAATGGGGCCGGAAACAAGTTTCTGTCGTGTGTTGCTTGATGATGCAGAATGTCTCAAAGATTCTGTCATTAAGTTGCAGAAAGATAATAAAATTCGCCGTGTCGTTCTTTGTACTGGTAAGGTTTATTACGACCTTTATGAAGAACGTGAAAAAAAGGGTATTGATGATGTTTACCTCCTTCGTGTTGAACAACTTTATCCTTTCCCTGCTAAAGTTTTGGTGAATGTGTTGTCGCGCTTTTTGCAGGCGGAAGTTTTTTGGTGCCAAGAGGAACCAAAAAACATGGGGGCTTGGTCATTTATTGAGCCTTATTTGGAATGGGTTTTGACGCATATTAATGCGCAATATTCACGTGCTCGTTATGCAGGACGTCCTGCGAGTGCGTCACCGGCCTCTGGGTTAATGGTGAAACACCTTGAACAACTGGCTGCGTTTCTTAAAGACGCGTTAGGTTCTTAATTTATTACTACTCTGATGTATGGAAAAATATTATGACTACTGAAATTCGTGTTCCTACTTTGGGCGAATCGGTTACCGAAGCAACGGTTGGAAAATGGTTTAAAAAACTTGGCGAAGCTGTCGCTATGGATGAGCCTTTGGTTGAATTAGAAACTGATAAGGTAACAGTTGAAGTTCCTTCTCCTGTTGCGGGGAAATTATCTGAAGTCATTGCGAAAGAAGGCGATACGGTTGAAGTAAATGCTCTTTTAGGAGTGGTGGAAGCTGGAGAAGCTGGTGTCTCCCAATCATCTTCACCTTCTGCTACACTTGTTCCAGCGGCTTCATCTGAATCAGAGAAGCCTGCTTCGAGCAGTACAATGCCTCCTTCTCCTTCAGCAGCAAAATTGATGGCTGAAAATAATGTTGCAAAAAGCGATATTTCAGGTTCTGGAAAACGTGGACAAATTCTTAAAGAAGATGTTCTTGGTGGATTAAAACAAAGTACAAATGCCTCTACACCCTCTTCTTCTGCGACGAGTTCTTCGGCAGCTCCTGTCCAAGAAACACGTGAAGAGCGGGTTCGTATGACGAAATTGCGTCAAACAATTGCTCGCCGTCTTAAAGATGCACAAAATGTAGCAGCAATGTTAACCACATTTAATGAGGTTGATATGTCAGCGGTGATGGATTTGCGCAAGCGTTATAAGGACCTTTTTGAAAAGAAACATGGTGTTAAACTTGGTTTTATGGGCTTTTTTACCAAAGCTGTTTGTCATGCATTAAAAGAACTTCCTGCTGTTAATGCCGAGATTGATGGGACAGATATTGTTTACAAAAACTATGTCAATGTTGGAATTGCTGTTGGAACGGATAAAGGGCTTGTTGTTCCAGTAGTGCGAGATGCAGATCAAATGTCATTGGCAGAGATTGAAAAAGAGATTGGTCGTTTGGGGCGTCTTGCGCGTGATGGAAAATTAGCCGTTTCTGATATGCAAGGCGGAACTTTTACCATTACCAATGGTGGTGTGTATGGATCGTTGATGTCAACACCGATTTTAAATGCACCACAGTCTGGTATTTTGGGAATGCATGCGATTAAAGAGCGAGCAATGGTTGTTGAGGGCCAAGTTGTGATCCGCCCCATGATGTATTTAGCGCTTTCTTATGATCATCGTATTGTGGATGGGCAAGAAGCTGTAACTTTCCTTGTGCGTGTTAAGGAAAGCTTAGAAGATCCGGAACGCCTTGTTCTTGATTTGTAAAATACAGTTTTCAGGATGAAAGGAGAAACGGATGTCTTATGATGTGGCTGTGATCGGAGCAGGTCCAGGAGGTTATGTAGCAGCAATAAAGGCTGCACAACTGGGGCTTAAAGTAGCGATTATTGAAAAGCGTACAACATTAGGAGGAACATGTCTCAACGTTGGTTGTATTCCTTCTAAAGCATTGTTGTATGCTTCAGAAGTGTTTTCTGAAACCCAGCATGGTTTTGAAACGCTTGGTATTTCTATTGGTAAATCTAAGCTTAATCTTGAACAAATGATGGTTCATAAGAAAGCTGTGGTGACAGCCAATACAAGTGGCGTTTCTTTTTTGATGAAAAAAAATAAAGTTGATACTTTTTTAGGGACAGCCAAAATTTTGAGTGCGGGTCATGTGGAAGTTATTGCCAGAGATGGTAATAAAAAAACAATTGAAACAAAAAATATTATCATTGCTACGGGCTCAGAGAGTTCAGGCATTCCAGGGGTGAATGTTGAAATTGATGAAAAGACTATTGTTTCTTCTACGGGAGCCCTTTCACTTGAAAAAGTACCAGAGCATATGATTGTAGTAGGTGCTGGTGTTATTGGTTCAGAACTTGGATCAGTTTGGAGCCGTTTAGGTGCTAAAGTTACCATTATTGAGTATCTTAATAAAGTTTTGGGCTCCATGGATGGTGAGGTTTCACGGCAATTTCAGAAATTAATGGAAAAACAGGGGATAGAATATAAGACGGGAACAAAAGTAACAGCTGTTACACAATCTGGCTCAACTGCTCGGGTGACTTTTGAAGCCGTAAAAGGTGGTGCAGCTGAAACTTTAGAGGCTGATGTTGTGCTTATTGCTACTGGACGTTCTCCGTATACGGAGGGGCTTGGCTTACAAGAGGCTGGTGTTCAGTTAGATGAACGCGGATTTATTGCAATTGATGCCCATTGGCAGACGAATGTTCCAGGAATTTATGCGATTGGTGATGTCGTAAAAGGGCCAATGTTAGCGCATAAAGCAGAGGAAGAAGGCGTTGCTGTGGCAGAAATTTTGGCAGGTCAAAAAGGGCATGTTAATTTTGATGTCATTCCTAGTGTTGTTTATACGCAGCCGGAAATTGCGAGTGTAGGAAGGACAGAAGAAGAGCTAAAAACTGCTGGTATTGAATATAATGTTGGCAAATTTCCTTTTATGGCTAATGGTCGTGCACGTGCAATGCAAAAGAGTGATGGGTTCGTTAAAATCCTTTCTGATAAAAAAACAGATCGGGTATTAGGGGGGCATATTCTTGGGTTTGGTGCTGGTGAAATGATCCATGAAATTGCAGTTTTAATGGAATTTGGTGGTTCATCAGAAGATTTGGGGCGTTGTTGCCATGCACATCCTACCTTATCAGAAGCTGTGCGTGAGGCAGCTTTGGCAACATTTGCTAAACCACTTCATATTTAAAAAGCTTTTAAAAAGTACATTTTAAAAGGCACAAGAGGCAGAAAATATTTGTGAAGCATGCAACAACATTTTAAAACTTTAAAAAGGAATACAACCAATTGTGTTGAAATATTCCATTTGTTGTATGCTTTTCGATAATTACTGTTTTAGAATTCAGTTGTGCAGTTTTGATTGATTATCCTGTTGTGCACTATCGTTTAGAGCGGTGGTGCTCATGAATAGTATAGCTGTAAAGTTCCTCTTGAAATATATAAAATTCATTCAAACTGTTATAAGATCTATAGTGCACCATCATCTTTATGTTTAGTAAAAGTACATGCTGACATTATAATGCACTTTTTCAGTTCTCAATATTGCTAAAGCTCTTTATCATTTGAGAGTTTTTATAAGAGAAATTTTTATTCTTTTCTTTTATCATTTTTACTCATACATCCGCTTTGTTTGTGATGTGCAGGAAAAAGATTTTAATTGATTCAATGTGAGAGAGTTTATGATAAGAGAATCTTACGGTTTTCAGCGTTATGAATCAAGTTGAAAATGATATTTTATGTTATAAATCAAAGTGTTATATATGATAATGAATCATATGAAGAGGGAAGCCAAGAGGAATTCGCTCAAAGAAATTGAATTGTTTAATGATTGGTGGGAGTTAAGGATCTTTGTCATTTAAGATGAAAAGGGGAGGAACTGAATATTCTACAAAATACCGCTCTTTTTTAAAAGAGCGGTATTTTTATATCTTTTGTTTATGACACTATCTTTTTGATGATAATGACAAGTTATACAGTGTGATTATTTTTTGCTTCTCTGTTTTTCTTGATCATTGCTTGTTATATCTTAAAAAGATGAGATGTCTCTTCTTTAAGGTTGTTAAGAAATCGCAATGTTACCAAAATATAACGAATAGCTAAAATTTTTTGAAAACCATAATTATATGACAATATTAAGTTTGTTTTCATTGGGCAGTTTTCTGATAACTTAAAAAATCAAGCATCTGCTTTCTATAGGTATAAATTTAAAATTCTAATTTTTTATCCTCTTGTTGTTCTCTTATAAAAGTGGGAAGCCCCATACGATCAAGATATTTAAGGAAAGAGCGGGGTGGTAATTCCTCTACATTGACCATAGTCTTAACATCCCATTCGCCTGTAGCAATGAGAAGGGCTGTAGCAGCAGCTGGTACACCAGCGGTATAGGAAATGGCTTGTGCTCCAGTTTCATGAAAAGCTTGTTTGTGATCGGCTATGTTATAGATAAAAATTTCTCTCGGGTTTCCATCTTTTTCGCCTTTAATAAGATCTCCGATACAGGTTTTTCCTGTGTAGTCTGGGGCGAGAGAGGAAGGGTCGGGTAAGACGGCTTTCACGACCTTCAAGGGCACGACTTCTTGACCTTCCGCTGTTTTAATCGGTTGTTCGGATAAGAGTCCGAGGTTTTTTAGAACCGTAAAAACAGTGATATAACGTTCACCAAATCCCATCCAGAAACGGACATTCTCCACATCGAGATTTTTCGATAATGAATGAATTTCATCATGTCCTGTCATATAGGCTTTTTGTTTTCCAACAACGGGAAGATCCCACTCATGGCTGACTTCAAACATTTTATTGGAAGTCCATTTTTTATTTTGCCATGACCATACTTGTCCTGTAAATTCACGGAAGTTAATTTCTGGATCAAAATTTGTAGCAAACCAACGCCCATGATTTCCGGCATTAATATCAATGATATCAATATCTGTGATTTTATCAAAATAATCATCGCGCGCTAATGCTGCATAAGCATTCACTACACCTGGGTCAAAACCTGCTCCTAAAATAGCGGTTATACCAGCTTTTTCACATTCTTGACGCCGAGGCCATTCATAATTGCCATACCAAGGAGGTGTTTCACAAATTTTCAACGGGTCCTCATGAATCGCTGTATCTATATAAGCGCATTTGGTTTCAATACAAGCTGAAAGAACAGACATATTAAGAAAGGCAGAACCAACATTAATGACAATGTTGCATTTGGTCTTTTGGATAAGCTTTATAGTTTCTTCTACATTCATGGCATTGAGCGAATGGCTTTTGAGAACACCCTGTTCTTTCATTGTGCTTTTTTCTTTAATAGAAGCAATGATGGATTCACATTTTTTGAGTGTTCGTGAAGCAATATGAATTTCACCAAGAATATCGTTGTTTTGAGCACATTTGTGTGCAACAACTTGTGCAACACCTCCAGCACCAATAATGAGAACATTTTTTTTCATTGTAGGTTCATCTCCTTTTTAATACTGTTGTATGACGTTTTTATGGTTGATCTTTATGAAAGGCTTTTCTGATAGTCGTTATAGCTGAATTGGCGTTGAAGTGTTAATGTACCATCGCACTCTTTGAGAACAATAGCAGGCATTGTAACGCCATTAAACCAGTTTTTCTTGACCATTGTATAACCTGCTGCATCCTGAAAAGACAGCCTATCGCCTATTTTAAGAGGTTTTTGAAATTGAAATGTTCCAAAAATATCGCCGGCAAGACAAGATTTTCCACAAATCATAATTTCGTGTGGTCCTTGATTGGGTTCTAATTTGGCATTTTCACGATAAATGAGAAGATCAAGCATATGTGCTTCAATTGAGCTGTCAACGATGGCAAGATTCTTTTCATTATACAATGTATCAAGAACACTGACTTCTAATGTGGTGCTTTTGGTGATAGCAGCTTCTCCTGGTTCTAGAAAAAGAGTAACACCATGGGTTTTAGAAAATTGTTTTAAACGTTTTGCGAAAGATTCTAAAGGATAATTTTCAGCTGTAAAATGGATGCCGCCACCAAGGCTTATCCAGTCAACAGCAGAAAAAAGTTCCGCAAATTTTTCTTCCATGTAATTCAGCATTTGGTTAAAAAGATTAAAATCAGCATTTTCGCAATTGTTGTGGATCATCAGGCCATTTATGAGGGGTAGAACTTCTTTTATAGCGCTTTGATTAGTTTCGCCTAAGCGGCTAAAAGGGCGGGAGGGGTTGGCAAGATCAAAATTGGATGCGCTGATTCCTGGGTTTAATCTCAAACCCCGTTGGATGGTTTTGCTAGCGTTAGAAAAACGTTGAAGCTGTTGGATTGAGTTAAAGATAATTTTGTCTGCATAGCTACAGGCTTCATCAATTTCATGATCGGCCCAAGCAACCGAATAGGCATGGGTTTCTTTGCCAAATTTTTCTTTTCCTAAACGCAGTTCATAAAGGGATGATGATGTGGTTCCATCCATGAACTCAGACATTAAATCAAAAACACTCCATGTTGCAAAACATTTCAAAGCAAGTAAAATTTTAGCTCCAGATATTTCCCGTAAACGAGAAATTGTTTGCATGTTTTTGATGAGTTTCGATTTGTCTATAAGATAGTAGGGGGTTTTTATCATCATTTATTCATTCTTTTTTGAAGGATCTTATTACCAAGATCAACGTTTAGTACAAAGAGTAACAGGATGTCTCAAGAAAAAAGAGTCTTAAGAAAAGAATCTGTTTCTGTCTAGCAAGAGAAAGGCTTTCTGTAATTACTGTTGTTTATTATTTTGAGTTTTGCGTTATGAGTATGAAAAAAAAATTATATTATGCTTTAGCTTTTGTATTTGTTAGCAGTTTTTTCATTATAACAACTACTCTTGTTAATTGGGGGCAAAATAGGAGTGATGCTAAAGCCAAACTGGTTACTCAGACTTCTGTCCAAGATAGTTCGGTGCCTTTGATTTTTACGGGGCGTAGAGAACTTAATGGTTTTAAAGGTTATCGTCATTATCGGCGTGGTTATCGTAAATACAGTGATAATTGGTGGTATCCTGAAGTGGCATTTGTTACGTCACCGCACTTAAGCACAAAAGGCGCATCATTAAAAGTTGTACTAGATGCTAAAAAAGTGTTTTTAACGTCTTCTTCGGAAAAACTAGAAAAAAAAGAGCCATGGATGCTTAAACAACATATTGAATCTTGCCGTGCGCGTTATCGCTCTTATAATAAAAATGATAATAGTTTTCAGCCTTTTCATGGGGGGCGTAAACAGTGTTTATCACGCTTTTTTAAAGGATAGAAATTATTAAATTAATTTTTAATTGCTTCTTGTCGTGGGCGTTATTGTTCTTACAATAAAGAGAAAACTTGTGTGGTGCGCAGCACTTTCATGCAAGCGTTTTTTTTGAAAAATTTAAATACTTTTAAGTTTTATTAAATCTTATTATCATTAAGTGTGGAATGGGGGGTGAGGATATAAGTTTTTGTTTTGTCGATGACAAAATATTAAGGACAGGATGGAGTTGAAAGAATGACAACACGGGAAGCAATGTTGATATTGCTCGTTTTGCTTCCCTTTGGTGGAAGTGCTATCATTGGCTTTTTTCGCTCGACAGCAAAAAATAATGAAGCATGGTTTGCTGGGATTGTTGCACTTTTCTGTCTTATTTTTACAATAATGCTTTATCCCGAAGTTCGCGGAAACCACGTAGTGCGTTTAGATATTTCTTGGCTTCCAGAATGGGGGAGCGATTTGATTCTCCGTATAGATGGTTTGTCGTGGCTTTTTTGCTTGCTCATTACAGGAATTGGGCTGCTTGTTGTCATTTATTCACGTTATTACATGGATCCAGCGGATTCTGTACCGCGGTTTTTTTCCTTTTTTTTGGCCTTTATGGGATCAATGACGGGAATAGTCTTATCAGGTAATCTCGTCTTTTTGGTTATTTTTTGGGAACTCACCAGTATTTTTTCTTTTTTGTTGATCGGCTATTGGTACCATAATGCAAGTGCGCGTGAGGGTGCACGTATGGCTCTAACGATCACAGGTTTTGGTGGTTTTGCCCTTTTTATTGGGGTTTTATTGATTGGGTATATTGTTGGCAGTTTTGATTTGGATAAGGTGCTTCAGTCTGGAGATATGATTCGGTCAAGTTCTCTTTATAGTCCTGTCCTTATTTGTATTTTATTGGGGGGATTAACAAAAAGTGCGCAGTTTCCCTTTCATTTTTGGCTGCCGAATGCGATGGCTGCTCCAACCCCCGTATCGGCTTATTTGCATTCAGCAACCATGGTAAAAGCGGGATTGTTTTTGCTTGTTCGTTTATGGCCTGTGCTTTCTGGGACAGAATCTTGGTTTTGGTTGGTTGGCTTTTCAGGACTCTCTACATTGCTGCTTGGTGCCTATTTTTCCATGTTTCAGCAAGACTTGAAAGGACTGCTTGCTTACTCAACTATTAGTCATCTTGGATTGATTACCACGCTTTTAAGCCTTGGTAGTCCACTTGCTTGTGTTGCAGCGATCTTCCATATGGCTAATCATGCTACTTTTAAAGCTTCTTTATTTATGGCAGCTGGTATTATTGATCACGAGACGGGAACACGTGATATGCGTAAATTGTCAGGGCTTTATTGCTCTATGCCGATCACAGCAACTCTCGCTTTAGTTGCGAGTGCAGCGATGGCTGGAGTTCCTTTGTTGAATGGTTTTTTATCAAAAGAGATGTTTTTTGCTGAAGCTGTTGAAACGCATATGGAATCATGGCTCGATTGGATCGCACCTTATGTAGCAACGCTGGCTAGTTTGTTTAGTGTAACCTATTCTATACGCTTTATTCATGGTGTTTTTTTAGGACCAAAACCTGTCAATTTACCCAAAACTCCCCATGAACCACCGCATTTCATGCGTTTACCAATGGAGCTTTTGGTGTTTATTTGTTTAGCAGTTGGTATTTTTCCTAATTTAACAATAGGACCTATTTTAGATAACGCGGTCGTGTCTGTTTTAGGATCAATGACAATCCCTTATAGTTTAGCTGTTTGGCATGGGTTTAATACTCCATTAGTGATGAGTTTTGTTGCGTTATTAGGAGGCGGATTGCTCTACGCTGTCGGGCACCGTTATTTTTTATCCTGTGATGATGGAGCGCCTTTTTTTCGTCACTTAAATGGACCGCGTATTTTTGAACGCATTCTTGTGATTATTTCTTGGAAATGGGCACGTGCGGTGGAATCTATTTTGTCAACACGTCGTTTGCAGATACAGTTGCACTGGATTTTTTGGGTGTGTTTTGCATTTGTTGGTCTTTTACTTTGGTGCGATGGTTTCATTTCAGCGGGGTCTTTACCGCTTTTTCCAGTTGATATTCCCTTTCTCGCTCTTTGGTTAGTTGGCGGATTATGTGCGCTTTTAGTTGCTTGGCAAGCAAAGTTTCATCGTCTTGCATCACTCATGTTGTCGGGGGGAGCTGGTTTGATGACTTGTGCAACCTTTTTATGGCTTTCTGCTCCTGATTTAGCAATAACACAATTAGTTGTTGAGGTTGTTACAGTCGTCTTATTATTGCTTGGTTTACGGTGGTTGCCTAAACGTTTGCATAATCCTACACCATCGCCTGTTCGTTTTTTCGTGCGCTTGCGTCGTATCCGTGATTTTATCATAGCCCTTGTGGGAGGTGCTGGTGTAGCATGGCTTTCTTTTGCAGTGATGACACGTCCTCAAGGTACGACGATTTCTGATTTTTTTCTCACCAAGGCTTACTCTGATGCTGGTGGTCGCAATGTTGTGAATGTGTTGTTGGTTGATTTCCGTGGTTTTGATACTATGGGAGAAATTGTCGTTTTGGGTGTTGTATCACTCACTGTTTTTGCCCTTTTACGGCGGTTTCGTCCTGCCCCTGAAAGTATTGATGCACCTTTTCAGCAACGTGTCCAGAAAGCCTTTGATATGGCACAGCCTAATCGAAATGTGGGAGATACAGTGTTGAATTATTTAGCTGTTCCTGCTGTTATTATGGGTTGGCTCTTTCCGATTATTATCGCTTTTGCTATTTATTTATTCATGCGAGGGCATGATCTGCCAGGAGGTGGATTTGTCGGTGGTATTACTTTGGCGATAGGATTTATTTTACAATATCTTGCACGCGATATTCGGTGGGTGGAAACGCATTTGAGAGTTTTACCTTTGCGTTGGATGGGCTTTGGCTTATTGTTGTCAGTCGTAACGGGGATGGGCTCTTGGTTTTTTGGATATCCTTTTTTAACATCCTTTTTTCGATATATTCATTTTCCGTTAATTGGAAAAGTTCCCATGGCATCTGCTTTTTTGTTTGATTTTGGTGTGCTTTCTCTTGTGTTAGGAGCAACTGTTCTCATTTTAATTGCACTTGCACACCAGTCAATTCGGAGTTACCGAATCGGTAAGAAACCTGTTTTGAAAGAGAAGGAAAATTAATGGAAATTGTTCTTTCTTTAGGTATTGGTATTCTTGTTGGATCAGGAATTTGGCTTATTTTACGTCCACGCACTTTTCAAGTCATTCTTGGTTTGTCTTTGATTTCCTATGGTGTCAATCTTTTTATGTTTTCAATGAGTAGACCGCGTAGTAATGCCGCGCCGATTGTTGATCCTACTACTGTTATTAATCCAGCTAATTATGTCGATCCTCTCCCTCAAGCCTTGGTTTTAACTGCGATTGTAATTGGTTTTGCAACGACAGCTTTATTTTTAGTTATTCTCTTGGTGTCACGCGGTTTAACGGGTTCAGATCACGTTGATGGACGTGAGGTGCAGTGATGGAAGTAGGGGCGCACCATCTCCTTATTTTGCCTATTCTTTTGCCGTTAATCACTGGAGCTGTTCTACTTTTCTATGATGAACGGCGTTCGAAATTTAAATCATTGATTAGTCTTTTTTCGGCGGGATTGTCGGTCGTTATTGCTGTTTTATTAATTATACGTACCCTTGAAATAGCGCCGGCTTGTGATGTTTATCGGCTTGGCAATTGGCCCTCTTCCTTCGGAATTGTTTTGGTCCTTGATCGTTTAAGCGCCATGATGCTTTTACTTTCAAGCTTGTTGGTGACTAGCGTACTGGTTTTTGCGCGGGCTCATTGGTACAAAGCGGGTTCTCATTTTCAGTCACTGATGCAATTTTTTATGGTGGGGATAAACGGCGCTTTTTTGACCGGTGATTTATTTAATTTATTTGTATTTTTTGAAGTTATGTTAACAGCTTCCTATGGGCTTGCTTTGCATGGTTCTGGTCAGGCACGCGTGCGTGCAGGGTTGCATTATGTCGTGGTTAATCTTGTTGCTTCATTACTTTTTTTAGTTGGTACAGCACTTATTTATGGAGTCGCTGGTACTCTTAATATGGCCGATTTGGCTGTTAAAATAAAATATATATCTTCTACAGATATTGTTTTGTTCGAAATAGGTGTTGCACTTCTCGGTATTGCTTTTTTGCTCAAGGCTGGTATGTGGCCGCTTAATTTTTGGTTGGTGCCAACTTACAGCGCAGCAGTAGCGCCCGTTGGAGCTTCTTTTGCACTTTTGAGCAAGGTGGGTATTTATATTATTTTACGGTTAACGCTGCTGTGGTTTGGTCCTGAAAGTGAATATTTTAACCATTTTGGTCATACGGTTTTGTTTTATGGTGGGCTTGCCACTTTGATTTTTGGTTTTATTGGGGTATTAGCGAGCCAGGTTTTGGTGCGTTTGGCAGCTTATAGTGTTCTTGTCTCTTCTGGTACGTTGTTGGCAACAATAGGGATTGGCAATGCAGCACTGACAGCAGGTGCACTTTTTTATATTGTTTCTTCAACTTTAGCGCTGGGAGCTTTTTTTCTTTTGGTAGAGTTGGTTGAACGCTGTCAAGATGTGGCTGCTAATGTTCTGGCTGTCACAATGGAGGTTTATGGTGACGATGAAGAGGAGGAAGAAGATGAAGTTGGCACATATCTCCCTGTAACCTTGGCAATTCTTGGGGCTTGTTTTGGTATCTGTGCCATTTTGATTATTGGATTGCCACCTTTTTCTGGTTTTGTTGCTAAACTTATGATGTTCATGGCAGTTTTAAACCATAGTAGAGAGGATTTTTTTGCTTCTCTTCCGGTTTATCATGATTGGCTTTTTGTGGTTTTTGTCACCCTCTCAGGTTTTGCAGCTTTGATTGCACTGACACGGACGGGGATTCGAACTTTTTGGGTTTCTCTTGAAGGTCGCGTTCCTCGTGTGCAGGTGATAGAATTTGCGCCTATTGCTGTTCTTCTTTCCTTGTGTTTTCTTATAACAATTGTAGCCGGTCCTGTTAGTCATTATATGTCTGAAACTGCTAAGACTTTGTATGAACCTCAGAATTATATTGGGAGCGTTTTAACGGATTTTTCTCTCGAAAAGAGGGAGATGAATAAATGAATCGTTTTTGTCCTTCTCCTTTTTTCAGTGGTGTCATTGTTCTTATGTGGCTTATTTTAAATGGTTTTAGTTTAGGGCAGTTGCTTTTAGCCATTATAACTGCTTTGTTTTGTGGTTGGATGATACGGCTCCTTGAGCCGGAGAAGGTTGCTATTAAAAGCTGGAGTGCGGTTTTTCGTATTATTTTTCGAGTCTTAATAGATTCTATATCCTCAAATATCTCGGTGGCTTGGTTTGTTTTAACAAAAAGGTCTCGAAAACAGCGATCTGGCTTTATTGTAGTGCCTCTTCTGCTTCATAATCGCACTGCTTTGGCTATTTTAGCGTGCATCCTTTCGGCAACTCCTGGAACGGCTTGGGTTGCCTATAATAGTAAAAAGGGTGAGCTTTTGCTCCATGTCTTAAATTTAAAAAATGGATATGATTATCAACGATTGATAAAACAACGGTATGAGCAATTACTTTTGGAGATTTTCTTATGAGTATGGTGATCCTTTATTGGGGGCTTTTCTTTTCACAGTTTTTTTTAAGTTTGGCGGTGATCTTCGCATTGTTTCGGTTGATTCGTGGTCCACGGGCACAGGATAGAATTGTTGGTTTGGATGCTCTTTATATAACCACTGTTCTTTTGTTTCTTACATTCGATATCCGTTCAGGAACAACCGTTTATTTTGTTGCTGCCCTCATTATTGGGTTGTTGGGGTCTGTCTCAAGCATCGCTTTAGCGAAGTTTCTTATGCGGGGGGAGATTATTGAATGAAAGATGACGTATCGCTTGTGGTGGCTATTGCTATCACGGTTTTCTTAATATTAGGGTCTGGATTGACACTGATCGCAACGATAGGTTTGGTGCGTTTTTCCAGTTTTTATGAGCGTTTGCATATGCTTTCAGTATGTACGAGTTGGGGCGTTGGTAGCATTCTTATTTCTTCATTTCTTTATTCAATATTTGTGGACCATTATTTTGTTTTTCATGAAGTGTTGCTGATGTTTTTTTTGTTTTTAACAGCACCGGTAGCTTCTATGTTGCTTTCACATACAGCAGCTTATCGACATCATTCAGAAGAACAGTCAGAAAAATCGCTGGCTCTTTTATTAAACCAGACGGAGGAAAAGTTACCCACGTCAGAAGGAACATCAAGCGATGAGAGCCAGCGCGGTTCTTGAAATGTAAGAACCTTCCTTATTCTGTGCTTTTTTCTTCTACACAGTGGATGGGCTTTTCTTCTTTTGGATCATTAATAAGATCGTAAAATATGGCTTCATTTTTAGTTATCCACCAAATGTATTGACCACCTACATATTTTCCTCCAGAAGCGGCAATTACATTAGAACCAATGATGCGCTTACCGTTCCATTTTAAATCAACAAGCGCAATATTGCCAGCATTATGATAAGTTGCCTCAACATGCTCTTTGCTTGTTCCCATATCGCATTGATAGGAGACGGTCTCTGTTGTTGGTTCTGGATCATCTGGTACTTCAATGACTAAAGAACTTGCTAATGCATTAATTGAACCTAGGAGGAACACACTTAAAGTCATGAAAAATTGTTTAGTAAAAGAAATTTTTTTCATAATATTTCCCGTGTTATTTAAAATAATAATGTTGACTCATCTTTACAGAGGATAGGTTTTTTTTCTTCTGGATCCTGAGCAAGGTCATAAAGCATGACTTCTTTGTTCTTCTCCCACCAGATATACTGAGCTCCTGCAAACTTTGTTCCTGACGCCGCGATGACATTAGCAGCAATGACACGATCACCGTTCCATTTGAAATCAACCAACGAAATATTGTCAGCATTAAGATAGACTGCCTCAACGCGCTCTTTACTTGTTCCAGTATCGCACTGGTAGGTAATGGTCTCTGTTTTTGGCTCTGGATTGTCTGGTACCTCAATGATAAAAGAACCAGCTAAGCTATTGTTTGAGCTGAAGAGTGATAAACTTAAAGCGGTGAAAAACCCTAAAATATGTAAAGTTTTTTTCATGATGCTTCCCTATATTCCTATATTGCGCACAAAGAATAATTTGATTGATACGATGGTGCCTACGGCAGGATTCGAACCTGCGACCCCAGGATTCATACCACTTCGATTTTCACCGCCAGCCTTATCGGCTGTTTGTGGTCTGGACTGTCTCTTCACCTTGAAGCTTTTGCTCTTTAGGTGCTGCCCGTTCAGTCTCTACACCTTTCTCTCATTTGAAGAGAGATTTGGCTCGGGATTGGCATATAGTCTCCCATGAAGCTTTCCCCGAATTTGAGCAGATCCACTTTGAGGATTTCTCCTTAAGGCGCCCAATTTCTTTAGGAATCCTGTGCTCTATCCTACTGAGCTACGCAGACATCATCATACTTATTCCTTTAATAGAAGTATAAAAACGAATCAATTATATTCAATATGAATTAACGAATTTCTGCTAATTTTTGTTCCAGAAAAGTCAAAACTGCTTCCGGAGAGACATTTTTTGCAATAAATGATTGGCCAAGTCCGCGTGTTAAGATGAAGGTCAAATTGTTTTGCGAAACTTTTTTGTCTTGGGCAATGAGAGTCATTAAAATTTCAGCATCTGGTAATTTTCCTGGGATATCTTTTAGCTGTGTAGGCAATCCCACTGCTTTAAGGTGTGCTTCAATGCGTTGTATGAGTGTAGGGTCTATTAAATTCAGTTGAGCAGAGAATTGATGCGCTAGAATCATTCCTATTGCTACAGCTTCACCGTGGATTAAACGGTTGGAGTTATAGGCGGTTGCTGTTTCAAGCATGTGTCCAAATGTATGGCCGAGATTTAAGAGCGCGCGTTCTCCAGTTTCGTATTCATCGCGTGCTACAATGTCAGCTTTAAATTGGCATGAGCGGACAATGGCTTCTGTTCGCATAGGGCCATTAGAAAAGACTTCTTGTCCATTTTTTTCAAGCCATTCAAAGAAATCAGGCTGGTTAATGAGTCCGTATTTAACCATTTCTGCGTAGCCAGCACGAAATTCGCGTGGTGGTAGGGTATCAAGGACACAGGTATCAGCAATAACGCGTTGCGGTTGATAAAAAGCACCAATAAGATTTTTACCATATTGGCTATTGATTCCAGTTTTTCCACCGACGGAGGAATCAATTTGTGCAAGAAGCGTTGTGGGCATTTGAATGAAATTCATCCCGCGGCGGATTATACTTGCCGCAAACCCTGCTAGATCGCCAATGACACCACCGCCAAAAGCAATAACACAGTCGCCTCTTTCTAAACGCGTAGCAAGAATTTGATCGATGACAATTTGCAGGGTTGAAAATGATTTTGATTGTTCTCCTGCTTCTACAATAATAGGGACAGTATGAATTTTATTTTTTATTAACTCTGCTTGTAATATCTCCAAATGAAGGGAAGCAACATTTGTATCTGTAACAAGTGCTAAGCGCGTTGGATGAGGATCTTTTTTGTTAAGAGCATGTTTAATCTGTGAAGCAGCTTGTGCAATCAGATTCGGACCAATGATGATATCGTAACAGTGTTTGTCCAGTTTAACAGTGACGGTCTTTGTTTGCATGCTGGTTGTCCCTATTGTTAATTTCTGTGTATAGGTAGTGCTGTATAGATCGTATAACATTTTGTGCTACGGTATGACGGCTTTCTTTATGACTGTTAATTGTTAAGTTTGCCTTTGCATAGATAGGATAACGCTGTTCCATGAGTTTTTGCATGGTTTCTTTAGGATTGGCTGTTTGAAGCAGGGGGCGTGTTGGGTGCTTTGAGACACGTTGCATGAGGATATCAAGATCGACTTTTAGCCATATGGATATACCATTTTGGTGAATGGCTTTTCGGATATTTTCATTTATGTAGGCACCACCACCTGTTGCTAAAACAAGGGGACTTTTTTTTATGAGGTTTAGAATAACACGCTGTTCAAGAGCACGAAATTCTGATTCACCATAAATTTCAAAGAGTTCAGTGATTGTCATTTGCGCAGCTTTTTCAATTTCTTGGTCAGAATCATAAAAGGGTAAACGGAGCATGGTGGCGACGCGTTTTCCGATCACTGATTTGCCTGCTCCCATAAGACCAACAAGGATAAGAGCTCTTTTATCAAGAGACGATAAGAGTTGATTCTTTATTTGTGTTATGGGGACGCGTTTTGGTCGATTGCTTTTCATAACTTTATTTCGGCATTTATCCATCTTAAAGTCAATTCCTGTTAATCTTTGTGAGGCATAATACGAGATAGAATATTTTTGGGTAGGTTATTATCTTATGCCAACATTGACCAGATTTTTGATGATTCTTTTCATTTTGCTTTCTGTTCTTTTCATTATAATGGGTGCTCTTGTGGTTTGGGTTGAACCAGTAACTGTGGATATGTACATCGATGTTCCCTTGGATTCATGGGATCTTTCTACGGAAGCGAATCAATGAAATGAAAAGTGGTGCTGTGATAGATCATTTTCTTGAGATGATGAGCGCGGAGAGAGGGGCTTCACCTCATACGCTTGCGGCTTATCAGCATGATTTGCAGTGGGCACAAGACGAATTGTCTTCACATTCTGCTTCGCTTTTTTCAGCACAAAAAGAAGATTTAATTGCCCTTTTGTCGCTTATGCATACTTTTGGTTTTGCGGCATCGTCGCAAGCGCGCCGTTTATCGACTTTGCGTCAGTTTTATCAATTCCTTTATGCTGAAGGGTTGAGAGCAGATGATCCCTCTCATGATATTGATGCACCTCGTCAGGGGCGTCCTTTGCCCAAAATCATGAGTGAAGATGCAGTGATAAAATTGCTTGATTTAGCACAGTTAGAAGTCAATCAAGCAGATTATGGGTCTAAGGATTATCTGCGTGCATTGCGTCTTCAGCTATTGAGTGAAATGCTTTATGCAACAGGATTGCGTATTAGTGAATTGGTGAGTTTGCCTGTGCAGGCTGTTCGGGGGAAAGCATACAGTATTTTGGTTCGTGGTAAGGGCAAAAAAGAACGAATGGTGCTGTTATCAAAAAAAGCATATCAAGTTCTTTTGCAGTGGTTAAATTTACGTGATCAGGGAAAGGATGCCGCAAGTCCTTATCTTTTTCCAGCGCATTCAGAAACAGGGTATATTGCGCGTCAAGTTGTTGCACGGGAGTTGAAAAATCTCGCTAGAAGGGCAGGAATAGAAAGTGATAGCTTTTCTCCCCATGTGTTGCGCCATGCTTTTGCTAGTCATCTTTTGCAAAATGGTGCTGATTTGCGTGCAGTTCAACATTTGTTAGGTCACTCTGATATTGCTACCACTCAGATTTATACGCATGTGTTGGAAGAGGGACTTTATCGTTTAGTTAATGAGCATCATCCACTTGCCGATGAGCAAAAGGCTCGTTAAAGAAAAGGTGATGTTTTTGAAAAAGACTTTATAAAGCAAATTATAAATGTATAAGTGACACTGAATGAGTTGGTACAAATGTATAATTATCTTGATTTTGAAAAACCAGTTGCTGATCTTGATGGGAAAATTCTTGAATTAAAAAAAATTTCTCAGGAAAAAGGCAGTCTTGATATGAGCGATGAGATTGTTCGTCTTGAAGCGCGATCTCAAACAGCGTTGCGCGATATTTATAAAAAATTATCGCCGTGGCAAAAAACACAAGTGGCTCGTCATCCTGATCGTCCCCATTTTATGGACTATTCTAAACGCCTATTGAGTGATGTTACACCTTTAGCAGGAGATCGCAAGTTTGCTGAAGATGAGGCTATTCAAGCTGGGTTTGCACGCTTTAGGGGAGAAGCAGTTGCTTATATCGGTCAAGAGAAAGGTCACGATACGCAAACACGTTTGCGCTATAATTTTGGTTCTGCACGCCCAGAAGGATATCGTAAAGCTGTACGTATTATGGAAATGGCTGACCGCTTTGGTTTGCCACTCCTCACTTTTATTGATACAGCAGGTGCTTATCCTGGGGTAAGCGCTGAAGAACGTGGGCAAGCGGAAGCAATTGCTCAATCAACAGCTGCAACTTTGCGTTTGAAAGTTCCTGTGGTTTCCGTTGTTATTGGAGAAGGCGGTTCTGGAGGGGCGATAGCAATCGCGGCTGCCAACAAAGTTTATATGTTGGAGCACGCAATTTACTCTGTTATTTCACCAGAAGGAGCAGCTTCTATCTTATGGCGTGATCCAGCTCGTGCAAAAGATGCTGCAATGAATATGCGTATTACCGCTCAAGATTTGTATCGCTTAAAGATTATTGATGGCATTATTTCGGAACCTTTAGGGGGCGCGCATCGTGGCAAAGAGATTGTCATTGATGCAACAGGTGATGTTATTTCAGAGGCTTTAAAAGCTATGGCTGGAAAAGATGGTGAAGCTCTTAAACAAGAGCGAAGGGAAAAATACCTTCAAATTGGTCGATCTCTAACATAGGTTATTTTTTGTGAGGGTGTTGGATTGGAGTTTTATTCGATGACATTTAGCAGATTCCTCGCTGTGTGTATGTTGTTTGTAATGGGAATATTGACGGCATGTGAAGGAAGATTACCAGCTTCTATTCGTGCTAAAGTTGAGCAGCCGTTGCCACAAGAAATCCAGAATAGAATGGCTTTATACGATATTGATCCTTATGCACCAATTGTAATGCGATTTTTCAAGGAAGAAAATCTTGCTGAAGTTTGGAAGCAATCTCGTTCAGGGCCTTTTATCTTGGTTGCTCGCTATGGTATTTGCAAATGGTCTGGTAAGCTTGGACCTAAATATAAAGAAGGGGATCTTCAGACACCAGAGGGTTTTTATACTATTAGCGCAAACCAAATGAATCCTTATTCAAAATATTATCTTTCTTTTAATATAGGATTTCCTAACCTTTATGATCAGGAAAATGGTCGTACAGGAAGCAATCTTATGGTGCATGGTTCTTGCTTTTCCGCAGGTTGTTATTCTATGAGTGATAAGAACATGGCTCAGATTTATGCGTTTGCACGGGATGCTTTTAAAGGCGGACAAAGAGAGTTTCAGTTGCAGGCTTTTCCTTTCCGCATGACCGAGGATAATATGTTACGTCATAGCAATGATCCTCATTATCAATTTTGGGTTATGCTTAAGAAAGGTTATGATTTTTTTGAAAAAAATCGTCAGCCTCCAACTGTTGAAGTTTATGGAAAACGTTACGTTTTTAATCGCGATATTGATAAAACTTCAGTTCCTCTAATACAGTGAGTGTTATTGTATCCTGCTGCACCGTAAACACTATCACTTATAAATGGCGATACAGGATATGCAAAAACTTTACGCATAAGGTGTTTAAGTGAGTAGTCAATCTTTTAAAGCGCAGAGTTTTTTCATAGAACCTTATGTGAGTAAATCAGATGAAGTGGGAAGCCAAGAGGAATTTTCTCAAAGAAGTTGGATTATTTGTACAGCGGTACTGGTGTCAATCTTCGTTTTTAGTGAAGAGTAAGTTAATATAAAATGTGCCTCTCTTTTTATTTCTTTCAAAGAGTTTTATTCTTTCATGCTGTAAAATATTATCTTGTCGTGCTATTATATAAGATACATTCACACATTTTAAAATGCGATATTGGTTCTATCTGATTTTGTTTTTTTCTTAACAGGGATTTTGATTTCACTTAGCTGGGGTAAATATAGAGTTGAGCAGAATATTTTAGAACCAAGAATTTGTCCAATCGGTTTGTGAAATGAGTTACATGAAGTGGTTTGCAGATGAGATGCATTTAGAGAGACAACAATCTGATTACAGATTTATGAATCTTAAAATTTTTATCATAACAATTTGATTTATAATGACAGTTTATTATTTTCAGTTTGAATTAGGGACTCAATATCATAAGATCCTTTTATCTTAAAATCTGTTTATAATGAATCAATCGAAACCATTTTTTGCACACCATAAAATTGGATTAGCATGTGAATAAAACTCTTAAAGAAAAGAGCACAGATAGTTCTCATGAGTACTCTAAAGTGCCAAGTTTTTCCAAAACATTTTTAACTGGCAAGAGTATGAGGCTACCAGTTTGCATATTTATAGAGTAAAAATGGAGAATGGGGCTTATACATTTCATGGAGAATTTTGTATTATATTATTTATGGGTAGCGTCTTGAAATAGGGATGATGTGTATTGAGAGACGGTGTTTTTAAACGAGTGCGTGAATTCGCGATACAATGATGTTCTATTTTGTGTGAAGGCGGTTATTTTACAGATAAGGGTAATATATTAGCGCTGGAGTGTTTTAATACGTAGTCATTTTGCGTCATGCGGTTTTGTAAGAGAGCTAAAAAGTTTCAATTGTGGTAGTCTATAGTGATTTTGTCGTCCAGTGAAAAGGTACGAATAATTTTATGGGAGGCATTATTGTGTAGAAAGCGTTGTTAAAAATATGTATTTTATTATTTTTTATTCCATTATGTGGATAAACTTGAATAGGAATGTTTATAAATTTATAACATATTGATTTATAAGGATACTTTAGCGTTATTCAACTTGAATTAGAATCTTGGATACCGTAAGATTCTCTCATTTCAAATCTGTTCCATGTTGAATCAATTAAAACCATTTGCTTGCGCATTACAAACGGGGGTAGCCGCGTGGGTAAAACTGTGCAAGAAAAGACTAAAACGCTTTTTATGAACCATCAAAGTACCAAGAGCTGTTCGACATTGGGGATTAGCAAAGTGTGTGATGGTGCCGGTTTTCTCCTTTAAAAGCATAAAGATGGTGGTGCCAATGAATTTAATGTTATATCATTGAGGGGGGAAAAATTAAAATTTTATTCCTGGAATGACCAGAGGATTTTCTAAGAGAGCTGTTTTGTCTGCAGTATCTATTGCTGGTTTATTTAAAAAAGCATTGAGGAGCTTTTGTATTGCTTCTTTTTCAACACCATCGGCAATGATGACAAAACGTGTTTGTTTTATTCCTTTTGGCCATGCTGGCAATCTTATGGGAGGATGAAAAAATGTTTGTACGCCATGTAATACAAGTGGGCGATAAGGGTCATCATGCAATGCAATAAGTGCTTTAATACGTAATAGTTTTGTACCATAACGCTCTTGTAGGAGATCTAAAAAAGCTTCAATTGTGGTGTAATCAACAGGACCCTCACAGTTTAGTGAAAAGGCACGAATGGTTTTATGGGGGGGATGATCATGTGGGGTAGTCGTAAGATTTTGTTTAAGTTTTGTATTTTCTACTTTTTCATCCCATAATGTGTTATTTATTAACAGATTTGAACAAAAATCTTCAGAATGGGCGTCAATGATTTGTGCTGTAGGATTGATCGTTTTAAGTGTGTTAAAAAGCGTATCTGAAAGCGTTTGTTGGGCCATAAGGTCTGTTTTGGTGAGAATAATTTTATCAGCAAATATTAATTGTTTATATATTTCAGGATAGCGCTCACATATGGAAAGTGTGCTTAATGTATCAAATGTTGCAAGAACAGCATTTATGGACAATGTTTGAATAAATAACGGGTGGCTTAAAAGTATTTGTAAAATAGGAGCGGGATCAGCCATACCTGTGGTTTCAATGATAATATGATGGAGTTGTTTGATCTGTCCTGTCTGAACGCGATTTATTAAATCAATTAATGTATCGATGAGATCACTGCGTAAATTGCAGCATAAGCAACCATTGGCAAGCTCAATAATTCCTTCTGTCGTTTTTTCAACTAGAAGGTGATCAATACTGATTTCACCGAATTCATTGATTATAACAGCACATTCTGTTAAAAGATGGTCTTGTAGCATACGGTTGAGCAAAGTTGTTTTGCCAGAGCCTAAAAAACCAGTAATAAGCGTGAGGGGGATGCGCTTTATTTTCATGTTAATCATCAACCGTGGTTTTGTTTTAAAAAAACACATTTCAGTACGTTTAACCAATTTATAATGGTGTCCGTGATGGATATAATGGTTAATACTCTATGAAGTCCATTGTACCACTATCTTTACGCTTATAAAGGTAGGTGCATGCAGGGTATATCATATACTTTTTTAGCGTCAATGTTATGATAACTCTTGGTTCTTGAAAGGACTTATAGGAGAAATTTTTATTCCTTGTTTTAATTATTTTATCTACATGTTCATCTACCTTGTGACGTGCAAGAAACTGGTTTTTTATTGATTCAACAAATACAGATTTGAAATGAGAGAATCTTACAACATTTGTGGTTCTGACATAAGGTACAAAATAATTAATTATCATTATAAATCAAAGTATTATAATTAATCGTAGATTATGATTTATGGCTTTTTTATAGAATGGTTTGCGCGTCTTTTATACGAACTATGGGGCTTTCTTAGTGGCTTTACTGTCATTTTAGGTGTTTGTGGCGTACGAATGAGGTGTACTGGTAAAGGATGAGAAAAAGGATGTGGAGCAGTGATAAAAGGTGAGGTGAGGATAATATTTCCTTGATCATCGTATGAATTTGCATGCATTTTTATGGCTTCAGGTGTGCATGTTTGTTGTCTCATATTGTTGGCTTGTGTTATATTTCTCCCATAAGGTTTTAATGTTGTTAGTGTTAATTGGGGTCTTCCTTGGTGCAAAAATCCTGTTTCAAGAAGTTGTGCAGCTTTTTCTTCTCTTTCAGTTATGTTGTTAGCACCTAGAATGACAGTAATAATTGTACGTTTATTGCGTGTGGCTGAGGCAACAAGATTAAAACCAGAGGCACAAATAAAGCCTGTTTTCATACCGTCTATTCCATAAAAACGGCCAATGAGGTTGTTTGAGTTATGCTGGATTTTTCGATTATGACCAAAATCAATGGCTGGAATAGAAAAATAATGAGCATATTGTGGAAATTCTCGACGTATTTGAACGGCTAAAAGAGCAATATCGCGCGCCGTGGAGTAGTTTTGAGGGTCTGGTAAACCACTTGCGTTCGCAAAATGAGTTCCAAACATGCCTAAACGTTTAGCTTCGCTATTCATTTTACGTACAAAATCTTTCTGTGAACCTGCAACAGCTTCACTCATGGCAATGGCTAAATCATTGGCAGATTTAACCATGGTGATACTTAAAGCTGTATCAAGTGTGAGTACAGAACCAGCTTTATAGCCTGAACGATATGAGGGAGCTTTTGCGGCGTATTCGCTGATGGTGATATGTTTGTCTGGTGAAATTTCCCCTCGACTCATGGCACGAAAAATAACATAAGCGGTCATTAATTTTGTCAAGGAAGCAGGATACCAACGCTCAAAAGCTTGATTATGTTTTAAGATATGCCCTGTTGTAACATCAACAGAAATAAAAGGCTGCGCTAGAGCAACAGTGCTGAATAAACTCAAAATCACAGAAACAAATAAATTATAGAAGAGACGTTGCATTAATTTAAATCTAGTTCCTTCTTATTCGTTATTTAGAATTGTTTTAATGTAGCACACAAAGCTTTTAAGTCTAGGTTAGGAAGGAAAGATGGTTAATTGCTGTATCCGTTGTGTCTCGGAGATAAAAACCAATACTCATTTTTATTTTCCCCTTGAATTTGGTTTGATAACTTAAGTATCTCAAGAAATACTTTTTAAATAATGAAGATTGTACAAGATTTCAGGTTCTTGGGGGATTGATGTTTCTCAGGAAGGAACGAATCGGCATAATCATACATTTTTCTTGTCCTCCTGTTAGGACAGCCCTTGGCACTTGAGAGGGGTCGTAAAAAGCATTTTAATCTTTTCTTGTATCGTTTTATTCACACAGATATCCCTGCTTGTAATGTGCAAGCAAAAGATTCTAATTGATTCAAAATGGAATAGATTTGAAATGAGAGAATCTTACGGTATTCAGGATTCTCATTCAAGTTGAATAACGATAAAATATCCTTATAAATCAATATGATTTATGTTATTTAAACGATTTTAAAGAGAAGAAGAATTCTTTCTCAAAAAAATTCACACATCAATCATTTCTTGTAATGTACATGTGTTTTATAATTTTGAATTAGAAAGTTTGAAGTATCTTTCTTATATTTTTGTTCCATATACTCTGCTCAATATACAAAGTGATGCATTATTCTGATCAATCAATACATTGTTTCATGATGAATGATTTAGTTTTTTAAGTTTCTGAACAGCGTATGGTGGCATAGGAGGAGGGGTAGGATCTTGAGCTGCTAAGAGAAGCAGTTCATCACACGCTTTTTCAGTTTTTTGGACAAGTTGATCTAGAAAATCACGTTTGCTTAAACCAGCTTCTATCGGGGGAAGAATACGGACACGAATTGTTCCGGGATAGCGGCGAAAATTATTGCGTGGCCAGTATAAACCCGCATTGTGTGCAATGGGCACAACTTGAAGCCCTAATTCATTATAGAGCGCGACAATTCCTGACTTATAATCTGGTTCTTGACCGGGTTGTCGGCGTGTTCCTTCGGGAAAAATCAAGATTTGGCGCCCTTGTTTTACTTTCTCTTTTGCTTTTTGTATAACCATTTTTAAGGCTTTGATGGGCGTTGTACGGTTAATGGGGATAATTTGTGTTTTTGCCATATACCAGCCAAACAATGGAATCCACATCAATTCACGTTTTAAAATGAGAGTGGGATCATCGAAATAGGGAACAAGACTGAAAGTTTCCCACGCCGATTGATGCTTTGGAGCAATGATATAGGCTCCTTTGGGAAGATTTTCTAAACCTTCAATCTCATAACTTGTACCTGCGATGTATTTTTGCAAAAAGAGTGTAACGCGTGCCCATGTTTTAGGGACAATCCATGCCTTTTTGCGGGGCATTAAAAAATAAACGGGAGCGTAAAGAATCATTTGTATGAAAGTTGTTGTATAAAAAGCGAACGTAAAAAGAATAGAACGAAGGATAAGCACTATATTTTCCATTTTATATCTATAAGAAGACTTCGTATATAATATAATTCACATGAGAAAACATCTTCTTTATGTTTTTTCAAGCATCTATTTTTTCGGTAACTCATTTTCCGATATTTAAAAACAGAAGGAAAGAGGTTGATGGAATTACAAAAAGATAAACTTTTTATTCCACGGATTTTATCTATTGCGGGAACAGATCCTTCTGGTGGCGCTGGAATGCAGGCGGATTTGAAGGTGTTTTCGGCTATGAAAACTTATGGTATGAGTGTGGTTACAGCTGTTGTTGCACAAAATACTCAGGGTGTGCGTTCTTTTCAGGCATTAGATGCTTCTTTTGTTGCAGATCAAATTGATTCTGTTTTTGAGGATATTCATGTTGATGCTGTTAAAATTGGTATGGTTGCAAATGCTCAGATTGCACAGGTTATTGCAGAACGTCTTGCTTATCATAAAGCGCGTTTCATTGTTTTTGATCCGGTTATGGTTGCAAAAAGTGGTGATATTCTTTTAAAGTCTGATGCAATTGAAATTATGCGTGATGTCCTTGTGCCGATGTCAACTTTAATCACGCCAAATTTGCCTGAAGCTGCACTGTTATTGGGAGGTGAAGTGCAATGGTCTTTAGAGACTATGTATCAATATGCTCCACGACTCTTGGCGCTAGGGTGTCATGCAGTCTTGTTAAAAGGGGGACATTTGCATACGCTTACCAAAAATAGTACAGAAAATTACGATTGTTCTAGTCCAGATCTTTATTGTGATTGTGAAAACCTTGTTATACTTGAAGCTTCTCGTCTTTCAACTACTCATGATCATGGGACAGGGTGTACCATTTCTGCCGCCATTGCAGCTCTGTTACCTACTCAACCTTTGGATTGCGCTGTTAAACAAGCAAAAGATTATTTGCATGGCGCTTTAACTGCCTCAAATGCTTTAAAAGTAGGGAAAGGGCGAGGGCCGCTTCATCATTTTTATGCATTATGGAAAGATTAATACAACAACTGATTGTGCAAAATCTTCACTCTATGAACTTGTTTCGTCATTATATGCTATTTTGAACTTATGACTGATAAGTGTTAGCGCATTGTATCTTAACAGTTATTTTGTATTAAGAAGGATGAGATAGCAAAAAGGGTAGAAGGAAAGACCTTTTACAAGGCTATATTAAAACTGGCTGATCCCACTATATTTGCTGTTTCTTATATTTGTGGCAAAGCAGGATGAGCATTTGTGGCAAAGCAGGATGAGCCAAAATCGTTATCAAAATTATTATATATCTAACATTTACAGAGTTTTTGTCGGCAGGGATAGGGTTTTCTAAATGGAAATTGATACTTCCTGATGAAATTATCAATAATCTTTCAGGTGATGTAGTGAATTTTTTCGGATATTACAACGTCATTATCCTCTTTTTATGGAACTGCTTTATGGAATTACTGGCGTTTCAGATGAGCAGCCGTGAGGAGTTTCAATATTTAATATAGCAAGATCTAGAAACTTTCACGGATTTAGAGTGGGTTTTAAGGTTTTTATATTTATAGTGATTTAGTTTTAGCGAGAAGGTAGTCGATTGCACAATCGGAGTTTCAATAGATCTGTAGCGTGTAGTTTAATCTTTTCAAACTTGAATTTTTATTCTGTCATTTAATGGATTTCATCATTAAGTATTTAAACTGATCTGATTTTATTGTGCACTATGACTGTTCAACGCCTTATTTTACGTTGATTGAAGTTATGTTTCTCTCGTAAGATAGCATGCTTCAAATAGAATGCACTTATATTGTTAATTAACATGTTTATTTTAAAGAGATTTCTCTCAAGGTGTGCCACTTCCTTTTATAATAAGGTTCGTGAATGGTCTAAAGCCTCTATGAAGTGTATAAAGCTATTATGCTTCCCATTTTTACGTTTTTAAGGTGAAAGGGGGATCCCCTATACTATTTTTAGCTCCCAATGTTGCGATAAGCTTTGGTATTTTAGAGCGTTTATAAGAAGAACTTTTATTCCTTTCTGCAGTGAATTTTATTGATACATTAATTCCGCTTGTGATGTGTAAGCAGATGATTGTGAGTGATTTAATATATAGAGATTTGAAATGAGATAATCCTATGATATTTGGACGATTGCTCAATATGAATAATGATAAATTACCTTTATGAATTAAATTATTGATTTATTTTTGTGTTGAAGATTATTCCGGATAAGAATTTGTTCAAGCAAGAGGATTATCAAAGGATGTCCACGTTGTTTGCACAAGTACAAGGGAAAATTTCTTTTGTCATTTCAAATGATGTGCCAGAAATCTCAAAAACTTAATTTATTCTAAATAGTAGGTGAAAACAGTTTATTTCGTGTAGAAATAATACTATTAGCGTGAGAGATTTCTCATCATCAATTGTGATATAAAAAAAGAAACAATATACATAAAGGACTTTTAAAAGGGTTTTGAAGCTCCTTTGGTTATTGTATAAAGCGAAGATTTTTTCTATTAATTGACTAACAGACTAACCATCTAACAAACTATGATGCAACTGTAGTTTTAAATATTTTCTTTCGAGTTCTTTATAATTATCAGTAACAGACAGTAAATTATCAATCATATCAAATAAAATTTTCACTTGTTCAACTTATATCTGTGATGGATAACTTTTTTAGCTTTTCACTATCAGTATTAAAGGGGATTAGCTGAGCTTTCTTGGTTGTATCGATTGCTTGATCATATTTGAGTTTTGCTGAAAATAATAAATTCGCTTATCGATGAAAAGAATTCATCGCTCAATGATCATGTGTTTATTGGAATAAATTTTAAATTCACCAAAGTTTGTAAAGACCAATTTTTTATAAATACTAATTCCCTCGTGAGATGCTTGCATACCAATAACATGACATCTCTTTCTTTTTAAATGCTCAATAGCAATTTTTGTCATTAATGTTCCAATACCTTTTTTCTGAAAATCTGGCTTGGTGACAATATTATACACTCCACCAACTCCATCTGCTTTAATACAAAAACATATTGCTACAGGATTATTATTTATGTAACTAACAAACATCTCTACATCAGGATCTTTTTTATAACAACGGCCTATTGTTTCATAAAATATAACCGCTTCTTCATCAAAAGGCTCGAAGACTGATGCCATAACATTTCCGTAATCTCTAAAATCTTGAAGTGATTCAACTTCCTTGATTTTGAAATTATCTGGCGTAGAAGTAACATGTGAGTCTATATCTTGCGCTAAAGCTGCCATTCCTACCTCTGTTTCAACATGCTCTAAGCCAATAGATAAGAGAGCTTCATCAACTTTATAATGAGACGAATGAGGTCTAACCCACTAAGCTAAAGGTAGTTTTGCGCATTAAAGGAATCGATTATAGATTTTTCCTGCTCTACAGGTATAGTTTCTTGTAAATTTTTAGCAGAGATAATATTGGAATGGATCTGAAGCAAATGTTGAATTAATAGAAGATACTTCATTTGAAAAATCAACAACCTTTATTTTAGGGCACAATTTTGGTAAAAGCGTACTTTTGAACAAAAATTATTCTCGGGATGGCAAGAAATAAAGTTATTGTTGCTAAGCAACGTCATGAACCAATGGGAATTGTTCATTTCGCTTTTCAAGCTTATTTTACACGGCTTTAACGACTTAACAGACAACAGCAACCTTCCAGAAAAACCGTCTAAGTTAAAAATTGTTGTAGTTTGACACTAGGTTTTATACTAAGTGGGATTAGGTGGGATTAGGTAGGAACACGTGGTAATTTGTTGTTTT
>NZ_JBHILU010000010.1:0-86794 GCF_042193495.1 Bartonella sp. TS82HLJMH
GTTTTGCTATTCGTGAAGGTGGTCGTACTGTTGGTGCCGGTATCGTCTCTAAGATCATCGAATAAATAATGCTTGTTTAAGGGGTGTTAAAAGTGTTTTAGTTTTGAGAGTTAGGGGTATAGCTCAGTTGGTAGAGCGGCGGTCTCCAAAACCGCAGGTCGCGGGTTCAAGTCCTGCTGCCCCTGCCAAAGGGGAATAGAATTTTACATATAAGGGAGTAGATTTTGCTGCCTTTTTCGCTTTTTTTGATATAGGGCTTGTTTTTTTGTGTATGAAACGGTATTGAATAGGAAATAAGGAAATTGCATAAGTCTGAAAGTTGGCTTTTGCATTTTTTTCTGTTTATTTTATTGTATAAAACACGATAGGGCTAGAGAGAGTATAGTGTGACGATGGCATCTAAAACCAATCCGATTACCTTTTTGAAGCAGGTTTATGCAGAGACAATTAAAGTGAAATGGCCTACACGTCGTGAGACGGTTATTTCTACTATTATGGTTTTGTTGGTAACTGCGTTGGCTTCAGCTTTCTTTTTTATTGTGGATCAGGTTATGCATTTTGGTGTTTGGCGGGTTATTGATCTTCTGAAATATCTTTTTAGTTGAGAATGTAAGGAAGTGTGACTGTGGCAGCTCGTTGGTATATTGTTCAGGCATATTCAAATTTTGAAAAGAAAGTAGCGGAGGCTATTGATAAGGAAGCAAAGCAAAAAGGACTTGATCATCTTTTTGAAAAGATTTTTGTTCCAACAGAGCGTGTTGTAGAGGTTCGTCGTGGACGCAAAGTTGATGCTGAGCGAAAATTTTTTCCTGGTTATGTTCTTGTTCATGCTGAGTTAACAGATGAAGTTTATCATCTTATTAAGAATACACCTAAAGTGACAGGTTTTTTAGGATCGGATGCGCGTCCTGTTCCCATTTCTGATCGAGAGGTTGAACAAATTCTCAAACAAGTTCAAGAAAGGGTTGAGTCTCCAAAGTCTTCTGTATTGTTTGAGGTTGGAGAGCAGGTTCGCGTTGCTGATGGTCCTTTTGTTTCGTTTAATGGTATTGTTCAAGAGGTTGAAGAAGAGCGCTCTCGTCTTAAGGTTGAAGTGCTTATTTTTGGGCGTCCTACGCCTGTTGATTTGGAATTTGGTCAGGTTGAAAAACTCTGATTAAACTTAGAGTAGTTTTAATTACTTTAAGGAAGGAGTGGGAGGTGATTTATGGCTTTTGTCGGCTTAATGATCCGAACCACGTAACTGCAGCGGGTAGCGGGCAAGATAAATTGTCAGTATACCAGTGAGATTAAAGGCAGATTGTTATGGCAAAAAAAAGTATAGGTCAGCTTAAGTTGCAGGTTCCTGCAGGGGCTGCTACTCCATCTCCACCGATTGGTCCAGCTCTTGGGCAACGCGGTATTAATATCATGGAATTTTGTAAGGCGTTTAATGCAGCTACACAAGAAATGGAAAAGGGAGCACCGATTCCAGTTGTTATTACGTATTACCAAGATAAGTCTTTCACATTCTCTCTCAAGACGCCTCCTGTATCATTCTTTTTAAAGAAGGAAGCAAACCTCAAATCTGGTTCAAAAGAGCCTGGTAAAGTGTCTATAGGAAGCATTTCTCGCGATAAAATTCGTTCGATTGCGGAATCAAAGATGAAAGATCTTAATGCGAATGACATTGAGGCAGCAATGCGTATGGTTGAAGGTTCTGCTCGCTCGATGGGCTTGGAAGTGGTGGGCTAATATTATGGCAAAAGTAGCAAAAAGAATAAGAAATATCCGAAAAGATATTAATTTTAATGAACTTTACGCTTTAAAAGATGCCGTTTCAATGGTTAAGGAGCGTGCAGTTGCTAAGTTTGATGAAACAATTGAAATTTCAATGAACTTGGGTGTTGATCCTCGTCATGCTGATCAAATGGTTCGAGGAGTTGCTCATTTGCCTAATGGAACAGGGAGAAATATTCGTGTTGCCGTTTTTGCTCGTGGGGATAAGGCTGAGGAAGCTAAGGCGGCAGGAGCTGATATTGTGGGGGCCGAAGATTTGTTTGAAAGCATTAATGGAGGGACTATAGACTTCGATCGTTGTATTGCAACACCAGACATGATGCCTCTTGTTGGTCGTCTTGGTAAGATTCTTGGTCCGCGGAGTTTGATGCCGAATCCGAAAGTTGGTACTGTAACACTTGATGTTGCCGGTGCTGTCAAAGCTTCTAAAGGTGGTGCTGTTGAGTTTCGTGTGGAAAAAGCTGGTATTGTGCATGCTGGTATTGGTAAGGCTTCTTTTGGTGTTGAAAAAATCGTAGAAAATATAAAGGCCTTTGCAAGTGCAGTTATTAAAGCCAAACCGCAAGGTGCAAAAGGTGAATATATTAAGCGCGTTACTGTTTCTTCGACTATGGGGATTGGTATTAAAGTTGATCCAGCAACAGTTCGTTCAGAGCTAATATAAGCTGATTTATAATTTTATTTTGAGGTGTGTGAATATCAAAATTGTATTTAAAATGCTGGTTTTGATCAGCATTTAGCTATCTAAGCTTTATAGGGCTTAGGTTATACCGGAAGAAATTCCGGAATATCCTGTCCGAGATTGTAGGTGATGCTTTTAAGTATCTTAATCAAAAAAACCTGCATGAGACTGGGGTAAAAACTGAGAGTTAAAAGACTTAAAGGGTTTGAGCCAAGGTTGCCTTTGAACGCTGTGCGTGAAAAAGGGGACAGGATCCTCATCGGTGACATGAAGTATTTTATGTTATCAAAGGTAACCAACAGGTTTGTTTTAAGTAAATCTGTTAAATGGAGAGAGACAGTGAATAGAGCGGAAAAACGCGAATTTGTTACATGGCTTAACGAGGCTTTTCGGAAGTCTGGTTCTGTTGTTGTTGCACATTATTCCGGTCTGACAGTTTCACAGATGAATGATCTACGTTCGAAAATGGGTGAAGCTGGCGGTGCCGTTAAAGTCGCCAAAAACCGTCTTGCTAAAATCGCTCTTCAGGGCACGGAATCTGAATCGATAGTGGGTTTGTTTACTGGACAAACACTTATTGCTTATTCAGAAGATCCAATCACAGCACCGAAAGTTGCTGTTGATTTTGCGAAAAGCAATGACAAATTTGTCATCCTTGGCGGTTCAATGGGTGCAACAAGTTTAACTGTAGATGCTGTGAAGTCATTGGCTTCATTGCCTTCATTAAACGAGTTGCGTGCAAAACTTGTGGGTATGATTTCTACCCCTGCGACCCGTATTGCACAGGTTGTTAATGCTCCTGCTGGTCAGGTTGCACGTGTCATTGGAGCATATGCTCAGGAGGATAAGGCGGCTTAAGGCTGTTTGTATTCACGTTTATGGAAGGGCTTTAATGCTTTTCTGTTTTTTTGGATAAGATTTAATAATGGTTCAAATCTTTTAATTGAAGGAATTTAAAAATGGCTGATCTAGAGAAGATCGTAGAAGACCTTTCTAATCTAACCCTTTTGGAAGCCGCTGAGCTTTCTAAGTTACTTGAAGAGAAGTGGGGAGTTTCGGCTGCTGCTCCTGTAGCTGTCGCTGCTGTTGCTGGTGCTGCTGCTCCAGCTGCTGAAGAAAAAACAGAATTTGATGTTATTCTTGTTGAAGGTGGCGCGCAAAAAATTAATGTTATTAAGGAAGTTCGTGCTCTTACTGGACTTGGTCTTAAAGAAGCTAAAGATCTGGTTGAAGGGGCACCTAAGCCTATTAAAGAGGGTGCTTCTAAAGAAGAAGCAGAAAAAATTAAATCTCAACTTGAAGCTGCTGGTGCTAAAGTGGAACTTAAGTAAATTTAATTTTATCGGCGGGCATTTATGTTCGCCGATTTTCTTTCTCTTAATACAAAGAGAAAAAATAATGAGTAAAAAAACCTTTTCCCAACGGTTTCGTAACAGTAACGGGATAGGTTGGCACTACCCGTCCCTTCATCATAGAGTCAAAAAGATAAATGGCTTATGTTGATGGGGAAAGTTAAAGATGCTCATTATTGAGTATCAAGTGAACTGGTCTGCATATGCAGGTTAATGATATAAGGCTTTCAAGGTTGGTCTACCTTGAAGAGTAAAGATCAAGGAGCGACGATGGCTCAGACTCACGCAATGATGTCTCAATTCAATGGTCGTAAGCGCGTACGCAAATTTTTTGGTAAGATTCCTGAAGTAGCAGAAATGCCGAATCTTATTGAGGTTCAAAAAGCGTCATACGATCAGTTTCTCATGGTTGAGGAACCGAAAGGTGGACGACCAGATGAAGGTTTGCAAGCTGTTTTTAAATCGGTTTTTCCTATTTCAGATTTTTCCGGTACAGCTATGCTTGAGTTTGTTGGTTATGAATTTGATTTACCAAAATTTGATGTTGAGGAGTGCCGTCAACGTGATTTAACTTATGCTGCCCCATTAAAGGTCATATTACGTTTGATTGTTTTTGATGTTGATGAGGATACTGGCTCCAAAGATATCAAAGACATTAAAGAGCAAGGCGTTTATATGGGCGATATGCCTTTAATGACGACGAATGGTACCTTTATTGTTAATGGTACGGAACGTGTTATTGTTTCGCAGATGCATCGTTCTCCTGGTGTCTTTTTTGATCATGATAAAGGAAAGTCCCATTCATCAGGAAAGCTTCTTTTTGCTGCTCGTGTTATTCCATATCGTGGTTCTTGGCTTGATATTGAGTTTGATGCTAAGGACATCATTTATGCGCGTATTGATCGACGGCGCAAGATTCCTGTTACTAGTCTTTTGATGGCACTGGGTATGGATGCGTCAGATATTTTATCGACGTTTTATGATAAAGTGACTTATGAGCGTGATGGAGAAGGATGGCGAGTTCCTTATTCTGTTGATCGCTTTAAAGGAATGAAGCTCATTTCTGACCTTATAGATGCAGATAGTGGTGAAGTTGTCGCGGAGGCTGGTAAAAAATTAACAGTTCGTACTGCGAAGTCTTTGGCAGAAAAAGGACTTAAAGCGGTTAAAGTTAGTGAAGATGATTTATTAGGTTGTTATCTAGCCGAAGATATCGTCAATTACGAAACAGGTGAAATTTACCTTGAAGCTGGTGATGAAATTGACGAAAAAGTATTAAAGGTTTTGCTTGATGTTAGTGCTGATCAAATCAATATCCTTGATATTGATCACATGAATATTGGCGCTTATATCCGCAATACTTTAAAGGTGGATAAAAATGAAAGTCGGCAGGATGCGTTATTTGATATTTACCGAGTGATGCGTCCAGGTGAGCCCCCAACAATCGATACAGCAGAAGCAATGTTCCATTCATTGTTTTTTGATCCAGAGCGTTATGATCTTTCAGCCGTTGGGCGTGTTAAGATGAATTTGCGTATGGATCTTGATTGTCCAGACACAGTTCGCATTTTACGCCAAGAGGATATTCTCGCTGTTGTTAAGATGTTGGTTGAATTGCGTGATGGTCGTGGCGAAATTGATGATATTGATAATCTTGGCAACCGTCGCGTTCGTTCCGTTGGGGAGTTAATGGAAAATCAATATCGCATTGGTCTTCTTCGTATGGAGCGTGCGATAAAAGAGCGTATGTCATCGGTTGAAATTGATACAGTTATGCCACAGGATTTGATCAATGCAAAGCCTGCTGCAGCAGCAGTTCGTGAGTTTTTTGGGTCTTCGCAATTGTCGCAGTTTATGGATCAAACTAATCCATTGTCGGAGATTACCCATAAGCGCCGTCTTTCTGCTCTTGGTCCAGGTGGTTTGACTCGTGAACGTGCGGGTTTTGAAGTCCGTGACGTACATCCTACGCATTATGGTCGTATTTGTCCGATTGAAACACCGGAAGGCCCCAATATTGGTCTCATTAACTCCTTAGCAACATTTGCGCGAGTTAACAAATATGGCTTTATTGAAAGCCCATATCGAAAAATTGTTGATGGAAAAGTCACAAAAGAAGTTATTTATCTTTCAGCGATGGAAGAAGCAAAGCATTATGTCGCTCAAGCTAATTCGTCATTAGATAGTGAAGGTCGTTTTACAGAAGAGTTTGTTGTTTGCCGTCATGCTGGTGAAGTTTTAATGGCGCCGCGTGATCATGTTGATTTGATGGATGTTTCACCAAAACAGTTGGTTTCAGTTGCAGCAGCGCTTATTCCTTTTTTGGAAAATGATGATGCGAATCGTGCGCTTATGGGATCGAACATGCAGCGTCAGGCAGTTCCTCTTGTACGTGCTGAAGCGCCATTTGTTGGGACGGGAATGGAAGCCATTGTTGCGCGCGATTCAGGAGCTGCTGTGAGTGCAAAACGTAGTGGTGTTGTTGATCAAGTCGATGCTACCCGTATTGTTATCCGTGCAACAGAAGATTTAGATCCTTCAAAATCAGGCGTTGATATTTACCGCCTACAGAAATTTCAGCGTTCTAATCAGTCCACTTGTATTAATCAGCGTCCTCTTGTACATGTCGGTGATAGGGTAGAGAAAGGTGATATCATTGCAGATGGCCCATCCACGGATCTTGGTGATTTAGCTCTTGGGCGGAATGTTCTCGTAGCCTTTATGCCTTGGAATGGATACAATTATGAAGATTCTATTTTGTTATCCGAGCGCATTGTTGCTGATGATGTTTTTACTTCAATTCATATTGAGGAATTTGAAGTTGCAGCACGCGATACAAAACTTGGGCCTGAGGAAATTACGCGCGACATTCCTAATGTTGCGGAAGAAGCGTTAAGAAATCTTGATGAAGCTGGCATTATTTATATTGGTGCTGAAGTTCAACCAGGTGATATTTTAGTTGGAAAGATTACCCCAAAAGGTGAAAGTCCCATGACGCCGGAAGAAAAGCTTCTGCGTGCAATTTTTGGGGAAAAGGCATCCGATGTTCGTGATACTTCTATGCGTATGCCTCCTGGAACTTTTGGTACTGTTGTTGAAGTTCGCGTTTTTAATCGCCATGGCGTGGAAAAAGATGAACGTGCGATGTCAATTGAGCGTGAAGAAATTGAGCGTTTAGCAAAAGACCGTGATGATGAGCAGTCTATTCTTGATCGCAATGTTTATGCGCGCCTTACTGATATGTTGACAGGTAAAGTTGCTGTAGAAGGTCCGAAAGGCTTTTCGGGAAGCAAAAAGCTTGATAGTACAGTAATGGGGCATTATCCACGATCCCAGTGGTGGCAATTTGCTGTTGAGGATGAAAAGCTTCAAAATGAAATTGAAGCTTTGCGCAAGCAATATGATGAATCAAAAGAAGCATTACAACGTCGCTTTATGGATAAAGTTGAAAAGGTCCAAAGAGGTGATGAAATGCCTCCTGGTGTCATGAAAATGGTGAAGGTTTTTGTGGCTGTGAAGCGCAAAATCCAACCAGGTGATAAGATGGCAGGACGTCACGGGAATAAGGGTGTTGTTTCACGTATTCTTCCCGTAGAAGATATGCCATTTCTTGAAGATGGGACTCATGCTGATATCGTCTTGAATCCGCTTGGTGTGCCTAGTCGTATGAATGTTGGACAAATTCTTGAGACGCATCTTGGTTGGGCATGTGCGGGGATGGGCAAGAAGATTGGTGATTTGTTAGAATTGTATCAAGAGACTGGAGATATATTGCCGTTGCGTCAGCGTATTGAAAATCTTATGCCTGATGATAATCAAAATGAACCAGTCCGTCAGTATGATAATGAAAGCCTTTACAAATTGGCATTACAGATGAAGAAAGGGGTTTCAATTGCAACGCCTGTTTTTGATGGAGCACATGAGTCTGATATTAACATGATGCTGGAGGACGCAGGCTTAGATAGTTCAGGGCAGGTTACGCTTTATGATGGTCGTACTGGAGAGCCTTTTGATCGTCCAGTAACGGTGGGATATATTTACATGTTGAAATTGCATCACCTTGTTGATGATAAGATTCATGCACGTTCTATTGGTCCCTATTCACTTGTTACGCAGCAGCCATTAGGAGGCAAGGCACAGTTTGGTGGTCAGCGTTTTGGTGAAATGGAGGTTTGGGCACTTGAAGCTTATGGTGCTGCATATACTTTGCAGGAGATGCTAACAGTAAAATCAGATGATGTGGCTGGTCGAACGAAAGTCTATGAGGCAATTGTGCGTGGTGATGATACATTTGAGGCGGGTATACCCGAAAGCTTTAATGTGTTGGTAAAAGAAATGCGCTCACTTGCTCTTAATGTGGAGCTTGATGATGCGCGTGAACTTATTGCACAGCGGGCATTGTCTGATACAGCAGAATAATAATTCAAGGAGCGCAGTAGAAAAAGGTTGCGCTCTGATTATTTTAAGAGGCTCAATAACCTTATTAAGGTTATACAGGTCATTTTTAAAAGTAAATGTATTTTAAAGAAGATCTGTTATAAAACAAATGAGATATTACAACAGGTTCTAAGAATCTTTGAAGGAGAACAGCATGAACCACGAGGTCATGAATCTTTTCAATCCTCAAGCGCCAGCGCAGACATTTGACTCTATTCGCATTTCTATTGCGAGTCCTGAGAAAATTTTGTCCTGGTCGTATGGTGAGATTAAGAAGCCTGAGACTATTAATTATAGGACTTTTAAACCAGAGCGTGATGGTCTTTTTTGTGCACGTATATTTGGCCCTATTAAAGACTATGAATGTCTATGTGGCAAATATAAACGCATGAAGTATAAGGGCATTATTTGTGAAAAATGCGGTGTAGAGGTTACTCTTTCGCGCGTACGTCGTGAGCGTATGGGGCATATTGAACTTGCGGCACCTGTTGCGCATATATGGTTTCTTAAATCATTACCAGGTCGTATTTCTACACTTTTAGATTTAACTTTAAAGGATATTGAGCGGGTTCTTTATTTTGAGAATTATATTGTAACCGAACCAGGATTGACATCTCTTAAGCTCCATCAGCTTCTTTCTGAAGAAGAATATATGCTTGCTATTGATGAGTTTGGAGAAGATCAGTTTACAGCTATGATTGGCGCTGAAGCTATTTACGAGCTTTTAGCTGGTATGGAGTTAAATAAAATCGCCAATGATTTGCGTCTCGAATTAGCTGAAACAACTTCAGAGTTAAAGCAGAAAAAATTGATTAAACGACTTAAAATCGTTGAAAATTTTCTTGAATCTGGAAATAAGCCAGAGTGGATGATTATGAAAACAATTCCGGTTATTCCACCGGATTTGCGTCCATTGGTTCCGCTTGATGGTGGGCGTTTTGCGACATCAGATCTGAATGATCTTTATCGGCGGGTTATTAATCGTAATAACCGCTTGAAACGGTTAATTGAATTGCGTGCTCCTGGAATTATCGTGCGCAATGAAAAGCGTATGGTACAAGAAGCTGTTGATGCATTGTTTGATAATGGACGGCGTGGGCGTGTGATTACTGGAGCCAATAAACGTCCTCTCAAGTCTTTATCAGATATGTTGAAGGGCAAGCAAGGACGTTTTCGTCAGAACTTACTTGGGAAGCGTGTTGATTACTCAGGGCGTTCTGTTATCGTGACTGGTCCTGAATTAAAATTGCATCAATGTGGTCTTCCCAAAAAAATGGCTCTTGAATTGTTTAAGCCTTTTATTTATGCGCGGCTTGATGCAAAAGGCTATTCATCAACGGTAAAGCAGGCAAAGAAGCTTGTTGAAAAAGAACATCCAGAAGTTTGGGATATCTTGGATGAGGTTATTCGTGAACACCCTGTTTTACTCAACCGTGCGCCAACATTGCACCGTTTGGGGATTCAGGCTTTTGAACCTATCTTAATTGAAGGCAAAGCTATTCAACTTCATCCACTGGTGTGTACTGCTTTTAATGCGGATTTTGATGGAGATCAGATGGCGGTTCACGTTCCGCTTTCTCTTGAAGCACAGCTTGAAGCCCGTGTTTTGATGATGTCGACCAATAATATTCTTCATCCGGCTAACGGTGCCCCAATTATTGTTCCCTCACAGGATATGGTTCTTGGTCTTTATTATCTTTCAATTGTTTCTGAAAAAGAACCAGGTGAAGGAATGGCTTTTTCTGATATAGGTGAGCTTCATTATGCCTTGGAAAATAAGGTTGTAACGCTTCATACGAAGATTAAAGGCCGCGTTAAGAATATGGGGAAGGATGGAAAAGAAGTTTCTAAACTTTATGATACGACACCTGGTCGTTTGATTATCGGTGAGCTTTTGCCAAGAAATGCGGATATCTCATTTGATATTGTCAATCAAGAAATGACGAAAAAGAATATTTCCAAAATGATTGATCATGTTTATCGGCACTGTGGACAAAAAGAGACGGTTATTTTTTGTGACCGTATTATGCAGCTTGGCTTTTCTTATGCTTGTCGTGCAGGAATTTCATTCGGTAAGGATGATATGGTTATTCCTGATAGTAAGTCGCGTTTAGTTGCAGAGACAGAAGCTTTGGCTAAGGAGTACGAACAGCAATATAATGATGGTTTGATTACACAAGGTGAAAAATACAATAAGGTTGTAGATGCTTGGGGTAAATGTACAGATCGCGTTGCAGATGAAATGATGAAACGTATTCAAGCCGTCGATTTTGATCCTAAAACAGGTCGTCAACGGCCGATGAATTCGATCTATATGATGTCACATTCTGGAGCACGTGGTTCTGCTAACCAGATGAGACAATTGGCCGGTATGCGTGGATTAATGGCAAAACCATCGGGTGAAATTATTGAAACCCCCATTATTTCAAATTTTAAAGAAGGTCTAACTGTTAATGAATACTTCAATTCCACGCATGGTGCACGTAAAGGACTTGCTGATACTGCGTTAAAGACGGCGAACTCTGGTTATTTAACACGGCGTCTTGTTGATGTTGCACAGGATGCTATTATTTCAGCAGTTGATTGTGGTACCGCAAAAGGGCTTACTATGCAGCCAATTGTTGATGCAGGACAAATTGTTGCCTCCCTTGGGCAAAGGATTCTTGGTCGTACAGCGCTTGTTGATATTCTACATCCTGTCTCTGGAGAGGTTATCCTTGAAGGTGGAGCGATGATTGAGGAAGCTGATGTCGCGAAGATTGAAGAAGCTGGGATTCAATCTGTTCAAATTCGTTCTGCTTTAACATGTGAAACACGTCTTGGTGTTTGTGCAAAATGCTATGGGCGTGATTTGGCGCGTGGAACACCTGTTAATCAGGGAGAAGCCGTTGGTGTTATTGCTGCTCAATCCATTGGTGAGCCGGGAACACAGCTTACTATGCGTACTTTCCACTTAGGAGGAACTGCGCAGGTTGTTGATTCATCTTATTTAGAGGCATCTTATGAAGGTAAGGTGGAGATTCGTAATCGTAATGTGGTTCGTAACTCTGAAGGACATTTGGTTGTGATGGGGCGTAATATGGCTATCCTTATCAAGGATGAGTTAGGAAAAGAACGCGTTGTACATCGTGTTAGCTATGGTGCTCATATTTTTGTTGATGATGGTGATATGGTTAAACGTGGCCAACGTATAGCAGAATGGGATCCTTACACACGTCCAATTTTAACGGAAGTTGAAGGCTATGTGGGTTTTGAAGATATGATTGATGGTTTATCTGTCACTGAAACAGCTGATGAATCTACGGGTATTACGAAGCGTTTGGTGATTGATTGGCGCGCTAATCCACGTGGTGCGGATCTTAAACCAGCCATTATTATCCATGCAGATAAAGAAGGTGAATCCATTGCTAAATTGTATAAGGGAGGTGAAGCCCGTTATATGATGTCAGTGGAAACTATTCTTTCTGTTGAGCTTGGTGCTCATGTTAAGGCTGGTGATGTTATTGCTCGTTTGCCAATGGAAAGTGCCAAGACGAAAGATATTACGGGTGGTTTACCACGTGTGGCTGAGCTTTTTGAAGCGCGTCGTCCAAAGGATCATGCGATTATTGCTGAAGTAAGTGGTACGATTCGATTCGGCCGTGGTTATAAGAATAAACGTCGTATCATTATTGAACCAAATGATGAAACTCTTGAGGCAGTAGAATATTTGATTCCAAAAGGTAAGTTGTTTCACTTCCAAGAAGGTGATCAAATTGAAAAGGGAGATTATATCCTTGATGGAAATCCAGCACCTCATGATATCTTGGCGATTAAGGGGGTTGAAGCTTTGGCATCTTATCTTGTTAATGAGATTCAGGAGGTTTATCGTTTGCAGGGAGTTCTTATTAATGACAAGCACATTGAAGTGATTGTTCGTCAAATGTTGCAAAAAGTTGAAATTACTGAATCTGGAGATTCTGGTTATATTCCAGGTGATAATGTTGATCGTATTGAACTTGATGAAATCAATGATAATTTGATTGCAGAAGGGAAGAAACCTGCATCTGGTAATCCCATTCTTCTTGGAATTACAAAAGCTTCTCTTCAAACGCCTTCTTTCATTTCGGCGGCATCGTTTCAGGAAACAACACGTGTTCTTACTGAAGCAGCAGTTTCTGGTAAAATTGATACTTTGCAAGGACTTAAAGAGAACGTTATTGTCGGTCGTCTTATTCCAGCAGGTACAGGTGGTACGATTTCTCAAATCCGTCGTATTGCTGCCGTTCGTGATGATTTGATTGTAGATGAGCAGCGTAAGTCTAGTAATAACGAAGTGGCAAAGGCTATGTTGACAAATATGACAACTGGGGCTGTTGCTGAATAATTTAAATATAACATCACATAATAAAAAAACGTCTGAACTTTCTATTCAGACGTTTTTTTATCTCGAAATGCAGAAGTTGCATATTTTCCTGAAAATATCAAAAATTATAAGGCGATAGTTATTTTAAGCATCTTTAGTAGCTTATTATTTTGTAATGATGCTTATCTTTTTTGTTGCTTTATTTTAAAGTTTCTTAATTTCTAAAAGCAGTATAGAATTTTTCCAAAATATGTGAAGCTCAAAAGCCATATTCAAGGAAAAGAGTTGATTATCTACAAATTGAATAATGATTGATTTTGAATTTTAGGAAAATTGTTGATTGATATCTTCTATAAAGATTTTAAAGGACTTATAATGAAAGATCGATAGTCTTTTCTGTAATCTAAAAAATAATTAATTCTCTACTATACAATACTTGTGTGACAAGAATGTATCTTCTTCTAAATTAGAATGCAGGAGAGTAGAGATTAGGGTGCTCACTAAGTATTATAAAAAATAGACATATTTCTTATCACAATGAGATCTATGAAGACAGAATGAAAAAATGTACGAATATTATTCAATTGGAAAATTAACACGTGAGTTTTCAATAACAGCTCGGACTTTGCGTTATTATGAAGAAGAGGGACTTCTTATTCCTTTTCGGCGTGGAAATACACGGCTTTATACACAAACGGATCGTCATAAGTTAAAACAAATTCTGCGTGCTAAAAGAGTTAAATTTTCGTTGTCTGAAATATCTGATATGTTGACAATGGTTGGAAAACCACCTGATGATGAGAAAAAGCTTAAGAAATTAATTGCAGGAATTCATAAAAAACGAGCTGATTTAAAGCAGATGCAGCATGATATTGATGATCTTCTACAGGATTTAGAACGAATTGAGGAGAGTTTTTTTGAGAGCTTAGCGGAGTTGGGGGTTAATCATTGATTATAAAATTTATTTCATCTGCTTTTAGACAATTTTTTTCTATTAAAAGAGATGGGTTATACTATCTCTAAGGGGAATCTTTAACACTACGTGAAATGTGTAAGTTATTTAAAGAAATAGAGTGTTCGAAAAAAGCTGCGAAGGTATTTTCGCAATATATTGTCCTTGATAAGTAAAAAATTATTTTTCATAAAGAAAGTAAAAACAATGGCAGTCTCTCCTATGAGTGTTTTTCAATCTATTTTATCACGAAAGTCAATTCGCGCTTTTACTGATCAGCCAGTTAGTTTGGAAACAATCAAAGAAATCTTAAAACTTGCAGCACGTGCACCATCTGGAACAAATATTCAGCCATGGCAAGTGATTGTGCTTACAGGAAGTGTATTACAGAAAGTAGGGCAAGAGCTTTCACAACTTGTGCTTTCAGGTGTAAAAGGAGAGCGTGAGTATAGTTATTATCCACGTCAGTGGCGTGAGCCTTATATTTCAAGGCGTCGAAAAGTTGGTTTGGATCTTTATCAGAGTCTTGGAATTCAAAAAGGTGATGAAGAAAAAATACTTCATCAAAAGGCGCGAAATTTTTTATTTTTTGATGCACCTGTAGGACTCTTATTTACAATGGATCACGACATGGAAATGGGGAGTTGGCTTGATTTGGGTATGTTTATGCAGACCATTATGTTAGCTGCACGTGGATTTGGATTAGATACCTGTCCTCAAGCTGCTTTTGCTGATTATCATAAACAGATTCGTACGCTTTTATCTATTCCTTCTGATCGCCATATTATCTGTGGTATGGCACTTGGTTATCGCGATATGAGTGCTCCAGAAAACAATTTTGAGACAGAACGAGAACCGTTAGAAAACTTTGTACGTTTCATTGAAACATACCCATAAAATATTTTATATAATTAAGCATACGTTTTGAAGAACTTGGTGCATTATGAAAAATATTTCCGATAAGAATTTCGCATCCTTATTGAATTTTAATATTGCATATTAACACTTATTTTACTACGTTTGAAATATTAAGAGCGGTGGCTCTAGGGGCATTGTCCGTTTTTTGAAGGTGAGTCTAATGGAAAACACTATAGAGAGAAAGTGTTGGGTGGTAGCAAGACGAGCGACATTCGTGTTTATTGCTGTCATTTTTTTAGTTTATCTCGCAATTTGATTTTAAACGGGACAAACGTTATGAAAAAGCATATATGCTCAAGCTGTACTATAGTTTTGAGGTGATACGTGTTTCTATCTGTTTTTGAACTTTTTAAAATTGGGATTGGTCCTTCTAGCTCACATACGATGGGACCGATGACAGCTGCTAATATGTTTTTGCAAAAGATAGGAGATTTTTCTCGGTCGTCTGATATTCAAGTTTCTCGTATACGTGTTTATCTTTATGGTTCTTTAGCTTTCACGGGTATTGGTCATGCAACAGATAGGGCTATCATATTAGGACTTTTAGGAGAAAAAGCTTCTACTGTTGATCCTGATAGCATGGGGGGATTGTTAGAAAAAGTTATACGTGAAAAAAAAGTGCAACCAGAAGGACATCCCGCTTATCAGTTTGATGTGCAGCATGATCTTATTTTTGAACGAAAGAAAATCCTCCCAGGACATACAAATGGACTAGCCTTTGAAGGACTTAATACTGATGGGAATGTTCTGTTGCGGCAGATTTATTATTCTATCGGTGGTGGCTTTGTTGTGACTGAGGATGAGTTAAGCCATATGAATGATAATATACAACCAGAAACATTAGAGGTGCCATATCCATTTGATTCTGCTGGTGCAATGTTATCAATGGCAGAAAAATCAGGACTTTCAATTGCTGAAATGAAGCGCTTAAATGAAGAAACAAAGATAGAGCGTTCTTCTCTTGATACAGGGCTTGATGAAATTTTTTCAGCGATGACAAATTGCATTGATAGAGGTCTTTCACAAGAAGGTGAGTTGCCTGGTGGATTGCGTGTTCTAAGGCGTGCTAAAAAGCTGCATGAAACGCTTTTGGAAAATCAAAAGAAAAATCGCAATTATCCACTTTGGGCAAATGATTGGCTTTCGGTATATGCTATAGCAGTCAATGAGGAAAATGCAGCAGGTGGTCGTGTTGTTACAGCCCCAACAAATGGGGCAGCTGGTGTTGTCCCAGCAGTTTTGCGTTATTATCTTCAATTTAATGATGATTCAGATCGAGAGGGAATACATAATTTTCTATTAACGGCAGCAGCTATAGGCGGTGTTATCAAACATAATGCCTCTATTTCTGGTGCAGAAGTTGGGTGTCAAGGTGAAGTTGGAACGGCATCTTCAATGGCCGCAGCAGGGTTGACTGCAGCGTTAGGTGGAACGCCAGCTCAAATTGAAAATGCGGCAGAAATTGCGCTTGAACATCATTTGGGAATGACATGTGATCCTGTTGCAGGTCTTGTACAAGTTCCTTGTATTGAGCGTAATGCAATGGGAGCTGTTAAGGCGGTAACGGCTTCTTCTCTTGCATTATATGGTAATGGAGATCATTTTGTTTCTCTTGATGCTTGTATAGAAACAATGCGCCAGACTGGTCATGATATGAGTGAACGCTATAAAGAGACAAGTAAAGGTGGTCTTGCAGTCAATACAATATCTTGTTAGGAGCTGAAACATTTTTCAATCCATAACTGGAATTTTTGGGAGGGGGATCGTATTTCCTGATAAAGCTTATGTTTTTTTGTTACTTATAAATCAAAATTCCACTTTAATGCAACAGCAGCTTGAAATAAATTTGAGATGATTCAGTGTTTTCTTAACGAATAGTAGTTTTGGCATGCAAGTTTGGAGGGGGAGTAGTATCAGTATCTATCTGATTTGTTTCTAAAATGGGAAAAAAGTCTAATTTAGAAAAAATAAAAAAGCGTAAAGTAAAATTAGTGATCAGTCTGCCATTATTTTTTAGCTGGGTTTTATGGCTTTTAAAAGTTTCCATAGCCATATCTTTTAAGTAATGGAAGATTATGCCTGAGTATCCAAGGAAAATTTGTGTTAAATCTGAATAATTATGATGAGGAGAGAGAATTTTAAAGATTTTAATTTTTAGAAGTGAAGATTTTTTGGTACCTAGTATGGTAAAAAAATACCTTGAAAAGAAACGCTAATTTACAATAATTAAGAGATATATTGGAAATATCTTTTTTATTTATAATTCTGTACCATCAAAAAAACTAAAATAAATTAACGTATACATTAAAAAATATTTATCAAAATTCTTATGAGAATAGAATGCACACGATAGAACATTATCGTGTTACTCATTCATGAGTTTTTTTTAAAAGAAATATCTCTTAACGCTTCCAAACTCATTTCGCGATGGCATTTGTGAATGGTATAACGATAAATCCATTGAGCTATCCCCATCTTTATACTTAATAAAAAGAGTACGCCGGCACGATTACCAACTCTGCCAGCCCCCCTTTATGGGGATCAAAGCCTTTGGCATTTGAAACAGTTCATTATAGACATTTTGAATCTTTTTTGTACAGATTACTAATCTCGCTCATAACATGCAATAGAAGGGGTTTGATTGATTCAACATAAATAAATTTCAAATGAGAGAATCTTAAGATATTCGAGATTCTCATCTAACATAAAAAATAATGAACTATCTTTATAAATCAGTATTTTGCATATGAATAATACAATGTAAGTTTTCCATGAATGGTATAAAATCTATAGAGTATAAGCATCTTTATTTATAGACGGAAAAAACCAACACTATCATCCTTTTTTTCAACTTTCAATGTTACAAAAGATCCTAGAGTATTTGAAATGATTCATAAGAGATATTTTGATTTCTTTTTTAAATAGTTTATATGCCAATCTTGCTCGTGATGAGCAAGCGAACGACTTTGACTGATTCAATAAAAGAAAATAAGAGAATTTTACGAAAACCTCTTATTCAATATACAAAAAATAAATTATAAATTAAAATCTTATGGAAATCGTTATCACGATATTTAATCTGATAATTTCTTTTACGTTTTTTCATCGATGTATTTGTATTTTCCAATTTGCTTTGTCTGTTGAAAGAAATAAAAGTAAGAGGAATTAGATTATTTTTTACAGCGTTTATGTTGTAGAGGCACCATTATTAAGAGGGACTTCCTTTATTGAACTTTTACAATAATCCCTAAAATGATGAAGCTTTCATCCAATGAAACTATTCATTTTTTCCAAAAAGATATCAAGGATAATTTTTATATTAAATCCAGAAGTGGAAAAATATTGGGTGTTTTTTATGTCTTTAATAATGGTTTTATTGAAAGCTTGGAGGTATTGGATAGTTGGAAAAGCTGTCAGCACATTCCATAATTTAAGAAAAAAGTATGTTTATCAAAGGGCTTCCTAAGGCTGTAGATAATGGTTAGTAATAAAATAATTTTTTAGAGATGGTCTGTAGAATTAGATATTTGTTGCTCCTAGACGGATTTTAATAGGCACATTACCAGTTTGGCTAGCAACGCGTAAGTGAATGCGTACAGGAGGCATTATGAGACGACGGTTGCGTATTGTTTGGCAAATGAGAAGGTTAACAAGAGATTGTGTATCTAATGCAGTCGAATTACATTTTAAACCAGTAAGTTTTGCGGCAGCATCGTGAAGAGAACGCAATGAAAGGAGGGATGATTGCTTCAATAAAATTTCTTTTTTATGGAATGAAGCAAAAGCATTATCTGTCATAATACTATCCTTAACGCAGAATTCAAAAATTTTTAGTAGGCTACAGTATAGCAGTTAAAATTTGCTTTCTTTAATGTAGAGCAAGCATCAAATGCAGCTTTTTTTGATTGAAACCCTGTAAAGCGGGCTCGGTAATAACGCTGCCCACTTTTTTCAAACAGTTGCATGTGTGAAGATGCGCGCTTTAAAGTAGAAAAAGCTATATTTTTTGCTTTTAAAAGTAAAGTTTTTGCTTGTTCCTCACTAGGAAGAGAACCAATCTGGATAGCCCATCCGGCATTTGTGGACAAAGAGGCTGTTACAATTTTATGAGTCTCAACCGGTATAGTTTTTTGAGGGTTTGGTATTGGTATAATTACCTTGTTTACAGCCGTTATTGCGATATTGGAGTTTTTAGGTTGTTCTGCAAATGCTGTCAACATAGTTGCAATTTCATCGTCAAAATTACTTGAATCAGCTTTAATGGTCGGTATAGGAGTATTGGCGCCAGTCGGTAAGTGGTAGCGTACAGAAGCCATTAAACGTTCACCACTTTTCATTTGGCTTGCTTTGGGTAAATATTGATTCAATAGGCTAGCCATATGCTCGTCACGTGCAGTAGATGATTTACCTCCCATAACAACAGCGACAACAGAGCGCCCATCAAGACGCATTGAAGTTGCTAAATTAGAACCTGACATTTGTGTGTATCCTGTTTTAATTCCATCGACACCTTTCATTATTTTAACGAGTTTATTGTGGCTGTTAATTTTATGTCCACGGAAATTAAAACTTTTTGTTTTGAACAATTTATATTGTTTTGGAAAATGTTTACGTAAAGCTAATGACAAAGTCGCTATATCTCGTGCTGTAGAATAATTGTGCACATCCGGAAGTCCTGAAGCATTTGCGAAATGTGTATGTTTCATGCCAAGTTTACGAGCTTTTATAGTCATCATTTGAGCGAATTTTTTTTCACTACCTCCAAGATATTCTGCAATGGCAGCAGCAACATCATTTGCGGATCTTGTAATGAGTGCTTTAGCTGCTGATTCTGCAGAAATTGTTTGGCCTGCTTTAAACCCAATTTTTGTCGGTGGACGCATTGCTGCATAATGTGAAACAGGAATTGGTGTATTTGGTGTCACACGACGCATCTGCATAGCTTCAAAGAGTAAGTACAATGTCATCATTTTTGTCAAAGAAGCAGGATAACGTTTCAGTGTTGCATTGGCTTGAAATAGAGTTTTTCCCGTAGTAGCATCTATAACAATAGCCGCATACTTATCAGGATAGGCTCCTTGAGGTGTGGCTGATGCCCAACAGTAAGAAAAAGCTAACACAACAAAAGAAATTGCTATTGTTTTACAGTAGCGCATAATTTTTTGATAATTAATATACACTTGCAGTATCCTATTTCTCCATTTATCCAGAAAAACTTCTATAAAGCTTCCTTTTCTGTAATTTGTTGATGCAGTTTAGACGAATGGTATTACTAATTTGTTTACAGAAGTTATTTTATGAGTGAGGGATTGAAGTCTAACCATAGAGGGAATCTTTTCCTAATACATACAGGTATTGCAATAGTTATGAAAGAATTTAAAATTAATAAAAATGTGCTGCATGGAGAACGGTAATGGGACAGACGCTCATAATAAACTCTATAGCTCATATTATGCATAATGAAAAGGGCAAGAATTGGGATGAAGTTAGGCATGGTGCGGTTATAATGCCTAAGGCTAGAGCAAAACTCGAAAAACCTAAATTATGTCGAGTTTTTTTGCTTAATGATGATTACACACCTATGGATTTTGTTGTTTTCGTTTTGAAGAACTTTTTTAAAAAAAGTTTCGAAGAGGCAACGCAAATAATGTTAAATGTTCATCACAGTGGGATAGGAGAATGTGGAACTTATACTTATGAAGTTGCTGAAATGAAAATATTACAAGTGAGGGAGTGTGCGCGTCAAAATGAACATCCGTTACAATGTGTAATGGAATGGAAGTGAGGAATTATGCCATCTTTTACACCTAGTCTTGAAGAGGTTTTGCATCGTGCATTAACAATTGCTACTCAAGCACGGCATGAATACGCAACATTAGAGCATCTTCTACTTGCGCTATTAGATGATGCCGATGCAAATTCTGTTATTCAGGCTTGCCAGGTAGATGTGGAGGAATTGCGAGAGCGCTTAACCAATTATCTTCGCTCAGAGTTAGATGAACAGATTAGAACTGATGAGGATACGAAGCCTACAGCTTTTTTCCAGCGTGTTATCCAACGTGCGGTGATTCATGCACAATCAGCTGGAAAAGATGAAGTATCGGGGGCAAATGTTCTTGTTGCAATTTTTTCTGAACGTGAAAGCCATGCAGCATATTTTCTTCAAGAAATGGGAATGACACGCTATGATGCTGTACGTTTTATTTCGCATGGTATCACACGTGATGATGGGTTATCCATGTTACTTGAAGGACTTGAAGAGCAATTAGATCAGCAGATTTCGGATAATGGTGAAAGAGGAACAAGTGCTTTAACGAATTATTGTGTTGATCTCAATTGTAAAGCGCTTAATGGAAAAATTGATTTATTAATTGGCCGTGAAGTAGAAATTTCACGCATGATTCAGATTTTATGTCGAAGGTCAAAAAACAATCCGCTTTTGGTTGGTGATCCTGGAGTGGGGAAAACCGCTATAATTGAGGGATTGGCAAAGCGCATTGTTGATGGGCAAGTGCCTGAAGTTTTATCAAATGCAACAATATTTTCTCTTGATATGGGGGGGCTTGTTGCTGGTACACGTTATCGCGGTGATTTTGAAGAACGCTTAAAGCAAGTTATTAAAGAGTTTGAGCTGTATCCAGATGCTATTTTATTTATTGATGAAATTCATACCTTAATTGGAGCAGGAGCGACATTAGGAGGAAATATGGATGCAGCAAATCTTTTAAAACCTGTATTATCTTCTGGAACTATGCGATGTATTGGTTCGACGACTTACAGAGAATATCGCAAATTCTTTGAACAGGATCGTGCTTTAGAGCGTCGTTTTCAGAAGATTGATATTAATGAACCTTCTGTTACAGATGCGATTAAGATTTTGCAGGGAATGAAGCCTTACTTTGAAGATTTTCATCAGATTAAATATACAGATCAGGCGATGAAGGCATCGGTAGAATTATCTTCGCGTTATATAATTGACCGTAGGTTACCTGACAAAGCAATTGATATTATTGATGAAAGTGGCGCAGCGCAAAAGCTTTTGCCACAAAAACAACGCAAGAAGAGTATAGGTGTTAAAGAAATTGAAGCAACTGTTGCTACAATTGCAAGAATTCCACCAAAAACAGTTTCTCGGAATGATCAGAAGATACTGAGTAAGCTTGAAAGAGAACTCAAACATGTTGTTTATGGGCAAGATCAGGCAATTTCCGTCTTAGTTTCATCCATAAAATTGGCGCGAGCAGGTTTACGCGAACCGGATAAACCAATAGGAAGTTATTTATTTTCAGGACCAACAGGTGTAGGAAAAACTGAAGTTGCGAAACAGCTTGCATCATATTTATGCATTGAATTATTGCGTTTTGATATGTCAGAATATATGGAACGGCATACGGTAGCACGTTTAATCGGAGCTCCTCCAGGTTATATAGGGTTTGATCAAGGAGGTCTCCTTACAGATGCTGTTGATCAGAAGCCTCACGCAGTCCTATTGCTAGATGAGATTGAGAAAGCACATCCAGAGTTATTTAATATTTTATTGCAGGTAATGGATTATGGTAGATTAACAGACCATAATGGTAAGAAAATTGATTTCCGCAATGTTATTTTGATTATGACAACCAATGCTGGTGCTTCAGATATGGCAAAATCAGCTATTGGATTTGGGAAAGTACATCGTGATGGTGAGGATATAGAAGCAATCAATCGGTTATTTCCACCAGAGTTTCGTAATCGGTTAGATGCAATTATTCCGTTTGCACCTTTATCTCATTTAATCATCAATCAGATAGTGCAAAAATTTATTTTTCAGCTTGAAGCACAATTAGCTGATCGGGGAATTTGTTTTGAATTAAGCCCTTCTGCAACTTTATGGCTTTCCAATAAGGGATACGATTCTCAGATGGGAGCACGCCCATTAGGGCGTGTTATACAAGAATATATTAAAAAGCCATTAGCTGATGAAATTTTATTTGGAAAGTTACGCAACGGTGGCATTGTTCGCGTATTGACACAAAAATCAAATGGCAAAAAAGAAAGCTTACAGTTAGAAATTTCATCTTCCGATATATCTGCAAGTTCAAAGAAAAGTAAAATGGAAAATTTTACAAAAAAACGTGTAGGAAAAAAAAGCACAACAACTTAAGAGTGTGTTATAAGGCTGCACGGATTTTCTTTGCATTCTCTTCAAGTATTTCTGTAGGCGTTATTATATTATTATGAGGGGTAAGTTCTATTCCCTCCATACGTGGTATAATATGGAAATGGAGGTGATAAACGGTTTGTTGACTAGCTGCTTCATTAAATTGCATGACAGTTATGCCATCTGCTTGAAAGGCTTTTTTGACGGCATTTGCAATTTTTTGAACAGCTTTAATAACAGGAAATAATGTTTCAGTATCTGCATCAAGTAAGTTTCTAGAGCCTTTTTTAGGAATGACCAGCGTATGACCTGGTGCCTGTGGCATGATATCCATAAATCCAATAACATCATCATCTTCGTAGACACGAACAGAAGGGATTTCATTGCGAATCAATTTAGCAAAAATATTGTTATTGTCATAAGCTTGTTTCATACAAATATTTCCTTTTATTGTAAGTTTAAGATTTTAATTAAAAACGAAAAAATACAAAGTTTATCAGAGTTTAAGACAAAGAAGTATTTTGACTTTAGTTATATTTAGGATGGTGCACTGTCTTAATGAAGGCTTAGATTTCTATGATGGCTTCAACTTCTACAGGAACATCCATAGGAAGAGAGGCAACACCAATAGCAGAACGGGCATGTTTTCCAATTTCACCAAGGATATTGACGAATAAATTAGAAGCTCCATTGGCAACAAAAGGAATATCGGTAAAATGAGAATCTACAGCCACAAAAACAGTAATTTTTACCACACGTTTTATTTTATTTAAGTCACCTAGAGTTGCCTTGAGTTGAGCGAGAATATTGATAGCGCAAGCTTCTGATGCTTTTTGGGCTTGTTCGGTATTCACAGTTTCACCAACTTTACCGATGGCTATTGGTTTTCCATTAATAAGAGGGAGTTGTCCAGAAATAAAGAGTTGATTGCCACTTTGTGAAGTGGTGATGTAATTGGCAAGGGGGGGGATTACTTCAGGAAGAGTGATTCCGAACTTCTCTAAGTTTTTTTCAATCATATTGGTCATAATTTAAACTCCATAGCTACTCTATAATACATTCATTGTATAATCTATTTTTTGATTTAAGGAAATGTGTGGTTAATTGAGAAATTAGCCTTTTTTGCCTTATTGTATGATGTTATGCAACGGGGATAAAGTTCGGAATTTGGGAATGATTAGATCATTATTTATAATAATTTTATATATTGTTTTTTTATGTACAGCGAGAGCTGAAGAGCCTATTTTTATTGTGCCTCATCGAGCAATTTATGATTTTCATCTTGATAGCGTTTCTCATGACATGACAATTTCTGCGATGTCAGGGCGAATGGTTTACGAGCTTACTGGTTCGGCATGCCAAGGCTATAGCACACGTTTTCGTTTTATTAGCCGTGTTCACATTGAAGATATGCCGGTACGTTTAACGGATCAACAGACGACGAGTTATGAAACAGGAGACAGCCGTACATTTCGTTTTAATATTACAGATCAGGAGGGAGAAGAGGTTGCGCATCGTGCTGAGGGGGTCGCGGAGCGTACTCAAGATGGTATTACAGTTACTTTAAAAAAGCCAAAGGAAAAAAAGTATAAGCTTGCAATGGCTGAATTTCCAATGATGCAACTAAAAAATATTATCCGCCATGCAAAAGCAGGACATCATTTTTATAATGTTACTGTATTTGATGGGACAAATAAAGCAGATAAAGTTATAAAAGAAAGTATCGTCATAGGGGAAAAGAAGGCGCTTTTATCTGATAGCGAAACGGAAAAAGTGAGAAAATTGGATGAAGACAAATATTGGCCTGTGACAATTTCTTATTTTGATGATGGAGAAAATAAAGATGGTTTGCCGGTTTATCGTAGCAGTTTTCTCTTACATGAGAATGGTATCATGCGTGATCTTCATATAGATTATGGAACTTTTTCAGTGCGTGCAAAATTGAACAGTCTTGAATTCTTGGAGCTTGGAAAAGATCTTAATCAATGTGAAAATGCAAATATTAAATGATTAAAGAAAATGACTTGAAAAAGAATCAAATATTAGTATGTTTGCGCTATTCCACACGCGGAGTTTGGGTGTTTGAAAATAATTTGTGAGAAAATTCTAGCAAGCATCCGCCGGTAGTAGGTTTTCCTGCTTTTTCCGCGGAGGTTGAACCGGAAAGGATAAAATTTATGGCACTACCCGATTTTACTATGCACCAGCTTTTAGAAGCAGGTGTGCATTTTGGTCACCAGACTCATCGTTGGAATCCCAAAATGACTCCTTATATTTATGGTCAGCGTAATAATATCCATATTATTGACCTTGCTCAGACCGTTCCGCTTTTACACCAAGCGCTTAAACTTGTTTCAGATACTGTTGCGCGTGGTGGTCGTATTCTCTTTGTTGGTACGAAACGGCAAGCATCTGATATTATCGCTGACGCAGCGAATCGTTCTGCCCAGTATTACGTTAATGCACGTTGGCTTGGCGGCATGCTCACAAACTGGAAAACGATTTCCAATTCAATACATCGTTTGCGAAAGCTTGACAAAATTCTTGCTGCTGAGGCGCAAGGTTTTACTAAAAAAGAACGTTTAAATCTTGAACGTGACCGTGAAAAGCTTAATCGTGCGCTTGGTGGTATTAAAGATATGGGATCTGTTCCAGATCTTATATTTGTCATCGATACGAATAAAGAAAATATTGCTCTTCAGGAAGCAAAACGTTTAGGCATTCCTGTTATTGCTATTATTGATACCAATTGCGATCCTGATGACGTAACGCATCCGATACCAGGTAATGATGATGCTTCACGTGCAATTTCTCTTTATTGCGATCTTTTTGCTCGTGCCGCCCTTGATGGTATTGCACGTCAGCAAGGAGCAATGGGTATTGATTTAGGAGCTCAAGTTGATGCGCCTGTTGAGCCTATTTTGGAAGAAAATGCGGTTTCAGAAGTTTCTGAATAATATAAAACGCCTAATTAAGGTACTTTTATTATCTAGAGAAGAAGTTATAGGCGTGCAGAGGGGTTTTGCACGCTTTCACTATTACAAAATAAAGAGGCAAATATGAGCATTACTGCTGCACAAGTAAAAGAACTTCGAGAACTATCTGGCGCTGGTATGATGGACTGTAAAGCCGCTCTAGCTGAAACCAGTGGTGATATAGAAGCTGCTGTTGATTGGCTTCGTAAAAAAGGAATAGCTAAAGCAGATAAAAAGGCTGGTCGTACAGCGGCTGAAGGATTAATCGGAGTCGTATCAAAAGATTTAAATGCGGTTTTGGTTGAGATTAATTCTGAAACAGATTTTGTTGCACGCAATGCCGGATTCCAAGACATCGTGCGAAATGTAGCAACTGCTGCTTTAGATACGCCAGGTGATGTTGAATCTGTTTCTGTTTCTCTTTATCCTGGTTCTGAGAAGACTGTAGAGCTTACGATTAAAGATGCAATTGGTACAATTGGCGAAAATATGACATTTCGTCGTTCCGCTAAATTGTCTGTTGAGAATGGTGTTGTTGCGACTTATATACACAATAGTGTAGCTGATGGTCTTGGTAAGCTTGGTGTTTTGGTTGCGATTGAAACAACAGGAAATAAAGAGGCTTCTCTTGCTTTTGGTCGGCAGGTTGCGATGCATATTGCGGCAACCAATCCGTTAGCGCTTACAGCACAAGATGTTGATGCTGTTGCTATTGAACGTGAAAAAGCGATTTTTTCAGATCAAGCACGACAGTCTGGAAAGCCTGAAAATATCATTGAAAAAATGGTAGAAGGACGTATGCGTAAGTTTTTTGAAGAGGTTGTTTTGCTTTCTCAAGCTTTTGTTATGAATCCTGATATGACTGTTGAGGCAGCTTTAAAGGATGCTGAAAAATCAATTGGTGCACCAGCAAAAATTACAGGCTTTATTCGTTTTGCATTGGGTGAAGGTGTGGAAAAAGAGGAGTCTGATTTTGCTGCAGAGGTTGCTGCTGCTGTAAAAGGCTAGTTATTGCAAACTCTTGATTAGAGATTTAAAGTCATATCGTTGGTTGTAGAATCTCTGATGGGGATGATGTAATTGTTGAGAGGGCGTCACGTGAAAAAAGTGGTGCCCTTAGTGATGTCAAAAGCAAAAAGTAAATGTGCTTTTGGGGAGATTATTAATGGCATTAGCACTTCCGTATAAACGTATTCTTTTAAAGGCTTCTGGTGAAGCTCTTATGGGGGGGCAAAGTTTTGGCATTGATGTTTCTGTTGTAGATCGTATTGCCGCTGATATTGCAGAAGTGCGCACAATGGGGATAGAAGTTGCGGTTGTTATCGGTGGGGGAAATATTTTTCGTGGCGTTGCTGTTGCTTCACATGGTGGAGACCGAGTGACAGGTGATCATATGGGAATGCTTGCAACTGCTATCAACTCTTTAGCATTGCGAACATCTTTGACAAAATTAGGGGTTGAAACTGTTGTACTCTCTGCGATTGCTATGCCACAAATTTGTGAAAGTTTTTCGCAACGTAAAGCAATAGCTTATATGAATCAGGGAAAAGTTGTTATTTTTGCGGGCGGTACAGGAAATCCATTTTTTACCACTGATTCTGCTGCTACTTTGCGTGCAGCTGAGATTGGTGCGGATGTCCTTCTTAAAGGAACACAAGTTGATGGTATTTATTCAGCAGATCCAAAGATAGACCCTACGGCTAAGCGTTTTGACCAATTAACACATGTTGAAGTGTTACAATGGGGATTATCTGTTATGGATTCAACGGCGGTCACTTTAGCACGTGAGAACAATGTACCGATTATTGTGTATTCCATTCATGAAAAAGGCGGTTTGGCTAAGGTCTTGAATGGAACAGGACGCTTTACAATAGTATCAGAATAAGGGTAAGCTTCAAAGGACAATTGAAGGAGACAGAAATATGAATGTTACATCAATTATGGATGATCTGAAACGTCGCATGGATGGTGCTATTACGGCTTTTAAACATGAATTAGGTGGTTTGCGGACTGGACGTGCATCGGCCAGTTTATTAGAGCCGTTGACCGTTGAATCTTATGGTTCTGTTGTGCACATAAATCAGGTTGCTAATATTTCTGTTCCCGAGCCTCGGATGCTTTCTGTTTCTGTATGGGATAAAACGATGGTAGGAGCTGTAGAGCGCGCTATTCGCGATTCTGGTCTTGGTTTAAATCCCATAACTGAGGGTACGAATTTACGTATTCCTTTGCCTGAGTTGAATGAAGAGCGCCGTAAAGAACTTGTAAAAATTGCGCATCACTATGCAGAGCAAGCGCGTGTTGCTACACGTCATGTTCGTCGGGATGGTATGGACAATTTGAAAAAGTTAGAAAAAGATGGTGAAATTGGACAAGATGAAGCCCATAGTTTGTCTGAAAAAGTTCAAAAACTCACAGATGAAACGATTGCTGATATTGATAAAATTTTAGCCGTAAAAGAATCTGAAATTATGCACGTTTAAGACGATTTTGTTGTTAGAAAAGGATGTTTACTCCCAGCCTGTAAATTGTTTCTATAGATAAGGGAAGTGGTGTGCTCTGTGATAACAAGGTGTGATGCAGGAAGGTATTTTATCATTTTGATATGGGAGAGATTGATTTGAAAGGGCAGATGTTTTAATTTTTTAATCTGCGTGGTAAATCATGTCCTTTGCTGGAAGACGCTATTGAGCAGCGTGGTGAGGGCTTTCAGTTTAGCATGTCTTTGTTAAACAGCATAATGAAAGCATTCTTAGAAATTATTTAAATATTCTAAGATGAGGGTTGGGGAAAGAATATAACACAAAAAAACAAACCTAACCTTTCTCTTATTTTCCATTATAAAACATGTGAGTATAATCGATGAAGCAGATGCTATATGGTGTAATTCGTTTTTTTACGACGAATATTTGATAGAGAAGTGTTTTTATATGAAACCTATATTAGTTAATTTATATGGGGCATAGGTAGCTGCTTTTTCATTTTATATTTGAGAAAATATTAAAAAAAATACTTTAGGATCAATCTTGACGGAGATTTCCGAAGCTGTTTTCATTGATTATTTGTCTCATAAGTGCTATCTTGGTAAACTAAATTGTTTATGATAAATTATAAGGGAAATTTATACAAGTATGAAATAAAAATATTGCGTAGGGAGGTTTTTCTTACGTCAATTTTAGAGCTTGTATTTTCTATTTTTATTGTTTGGATGTTGTTTTGTCTAATTTGGTTTATCGTGTTCTGACAGCTTTTGTGTTTGGTTTTATTGCATTGTATCTAACATGGTTGGGAGGAATCTCCTTTTTTTTATTTGTATGGTGTATTGGCGGTTTTGTTCTTTATGAGTGGATGAGTATTACTAAAGAGAAATGGTGTATTTTACAAAAAATATTAGCAGGTACCTTTTATTTGATCTTTGGCTTTTTTTTAGTGTTGAGTGTATCTGCTTCATTGATTTTTTGTGTTTTAATCGTTTTGGCTGCGGTGTTGGCTATTATATCTATAAAAAAGAGTGGTTGGGTTTTTTGTGGTTTTTTATATGCATCTTTTCCTGTTGTTGCTTTATGCTTTCTACGGGATCATGAAATGTTGGGGTTCCAAGTTGTTATTTTCTTATTTACGATAGTGTGGGGAACAGATATTGGTGGGTATTTTATCGGACGTGCATTAGGGGGACCTAAATTAGCACCACAATTTTCTCCTAATAAAACATGGTCAGGAGCACTTGGTGGTACATTTGTCGGAGTTTTCGGTGGTATATGGGTTGCTTTTGGATTTTTTGATATAAATTTAGCAAGTTTTTTTGTGCCACTCCTTACACTTGTTTTGTCAATTGTTTCACAATTGAGTGATTTAGGACAATCATGGCTCAAAAGACGGTTTTCTGTTAAAGATTCTAGTTCTTTATTGCCTGGACATGGTGGTTTTATGGATCGTATAGATGGATTGGTAGGGGCAGCTTTTCTTCTTTATTTAATTGGTTCATTTATGTCTGATATGGATGCACCTTTTAATCTTTTTAGTATGATCTAATTGGGAGAAGGTAGTTTGGGACTTTTAAATTATATCGTCACTATGGGTGATTTTCTTTTAAGAAGTTTGAGTATTCTTTTCATCATTATGATTATCATTTTTGTGCACGAATTTGGGCATTATCTCATTGGTCGGTGGTGTGGTATTAAGGCGTTAGTTTTTTCGCTTGGATTTGGGCCAGAAATAGCGAGTTATAAAGATAAGCATGGCACGAAGTGGCGCTTAGCACTTATCCCCGTAGGAGGGTATGTAAAGTTTGTTGGGGATGAGAAAAAAAATGATACGGTATCATCCCAATCATCTCTGATTGTTGACGGTTCATTTGCTAGTGCGCATGCTTGGAAAAAAGCAGCAACTGTTTTTGCCGGTCCTTTTTTCAATGCCCTTTTTACTGTTGTTATTCTAACATTTTTTTTCTTTATCTATGGTCGTGTAGCTATTGAGCCCGTTGTTGGTTCTTTGGTAAAAGATAGCCCTGCTCTTCAGTCTGGTTTGGAGTTAGGTGATCGTTTTGTTGAAATGGATGGACGACGGGTTGAAAGTTTTGAAGATTTGATGAATTATGTGGCTTTTCACGGAAGAGAACCCATAGAGTTTAAAATAGAACGCATGGGGCGATTCTTTACAACGGTGATTACTCCGAAAATCGTTGAGCGAGATGATGGATTTGGTAATCGAACACGAAGTGCTATGATAGGTGTAGGTGTTCCTATTGATTTAAATAATCCTGCACATTTAGATCCAACTTATATAAAACATATTCGCTATGGTTTTGTAACAGCTGTAAGAGAAGCGTCAGACCGTACTGTGTTTATCGTCACTCAAACCGTTCTTTTTATGAGTCGTTTAATAGGAGGAAAAGAGGACCGTTGTCGGCTAAGTGGACCTTCTAAAACCGTTAAAATTGCTTGGAAAGTGAGCGAGACAGGTTTTGTCTCTTTGTTGAATTTGGCAGCTTTTCTTTCAATAAGTGTTGGGCTTATTAACCTTTTTCCGATTCTACCGCTTGATGGTGGGCATCTTTTATTGCATGTCATTGAGGTCATTACTGGGAGGGAAATATCTGCTAAAATCCAAGGAATTATTTTTCGTTTAGGTTTTTCCATTCTTCTCCTTTTTATGATCTTTGTCTTTTTTAACGATTATTTTTGTTGGTTTAGCTAATTAAATTATGGAAAACGCTTTATAAATTGAGTAATAATAGCGAAAACAAATTGAAGGTTGTTTACCATGTCTGCAAAATGTTGTGGCGTCGTACATTATAATGAGTAATTAAGGAATGAAAAGTCTCGCTGTAAAAAGGTTGTTATGGCAGTTAGCTTTTTAAGGCATCATGTCCAAGGAACAAGAGTAAGGTAAAAAAGCCAATGACTACAAATTCAAAGTTTTTAAATGCAGCATCTGTATTGGTGTTAAAAATGGGGATGATTACCCCAGCAACGGTTTTTATGTCAATTGCTGCGGTTGGAGAAATACAAGCATCTGTAGTCCGTTCTATTGAGGTTCGTGGGAATAAGTTTGTAAGTTCTCAGGCGATTCGAGACAATATGGGGATTAAGGCTGGACAAGGGGTTTCCAGTGCTGATGTTGATAATGCTGTGAAGAATCTTTTCGAATTGGGTTTATTTTATGATGTTAAAATAAATCCGGTAGGTGATAAATTGGTTGTATTCGTAAAAGAATATGAGGTTGTCAATCAGATATTGTTTCAGGGAAATAAATCTTTTAAAGACCCAGATCTTAAGCGGTTTATTTCTTTAAAACCGAATGAGCCTTTTAATTCTGCTAAGCTTTCTGCTGATATAAATACAATTCGTGAAGCTTATAAAACTCTTGGTCGTAATAATATCACTGTCAACGTTCAAACGATTAACCTTGGAAAAGGGCGGGTTAATGTGGTATTTAATGTTGTTGAAGGGCAAAAAACAAAGATTGGTGATATCACTTTCAAGGGAAATAGTGTCTTTGGAAGTCGCCGTTTGCGTGATGTGATTTCAACAAAAACTTCAGGAATTTTTTCGAAGTTGTTGGGAGGTGATGTTTACAGTGAAGAGCGTCTCGCTGCTGATGAAGAAGCTTTACGTCGCTTTTATTATAATCGTGGTTATGCAGATTTTCGCGTAGTTTCTTCTAAAGCGACTTTTGATGCAGCAAGCAATACGTATAAAATTTCTTTCGTTCTTGATGAGGGTGTGCGCTATAAAATTAGTGATATTCAGGTTGAAAGTGATGTTGATGGAATTGACGTTCAATCTGTGAAAAGGGTGCTTAAAACCCAGCCAGGTGATGTCTATAGTGCAGAAGATATTGAACAGTCTGTTGCAATTATTAATAACAAGGTTGCTGATTCGGGATATGCTTTTGCTAAAGTTGAACCGCGGGGAAATCGTAATTTAGCAAATCATACAATTTCAATTTTATATAATATTGAACAGGGGACACGTGCTTATATTCAGCGTATTGATATACGTGGCAATGAGAAAACGCGTGATTACGTCATTCGCCGTGAGATTGATTTAAACGAAGGGGATGCTTACAATCAAACTTTATTACAGCGGGCAAAACGTCGTCTAGAAAGTTTAGGTTTCTTCAAAGCCGTTAATATTTCAATGGTTCCCACAGATCAATCTGACCAAGTTATTTTGGTAATAGATGTCGTTGAAGCTTCAACAGGAGATCTCTCTCTTTCTGGAGGGTATACAACAGGGGGAACAAGTCCTGGTATGTCACTTGAAGTTTCTGTTACTGAACGTAATCTTGGGGGACGTGGTCAATATGTTCGTTTAGGATTAGGTGCGGGGCAAGAAAAATCTCGTAATTATAATTTATCATTTGTTGATCCTTATTTCTTAGGTTATCGTTTATCTGCTGGCGTTGATGTTTTTCGTAGTACTTATCGTGCTGATAAGGCCTATGATGTACGACAGACAGGTGGATCGCTGCGGTTTTCGTTACCTATTAATAATCAATTATCTGCTAATGTAGCTTATTCTTATGTGCAAGAAGAATATGATTTTGGTGGAGAGTATGATTTTGACAAAGAGAGTGACGTAATAGAATTATATGGGAAATATTCTGGTGCGATTGTTCAAGCTGCAAAACAAAGTCCTTGGAAACGTTCATCAATTAGTTATGGTTTCACCTATAATACGATTGATGATATGAGATCCCCCCATGATGGGTGGTACGTGCACCTTCTTCAGGAATATGCAGGGCTTGGTGGAAGTGCAAAGTTTTTGAAGACCACGGGTAAGGCGATGGTGTACAAGACCCTTTCTGACCAGAAAGATATTGTTGGTTTGCTTTCCTTTGGGGGTGGTTATATCCACGGAATGGGCCGAGATGGTGTTCGTATTTTCGATATGTTTAAAGCGAATACTGATATGATTCGAGGGTTCAAATATAATGGAATAGGTCCGCGTCAGGTTTCCAGTAAAGGTGAGGTTTATTTCTTGGGGGGAACGACATATATGAATGCGACTGCTGAAGTACAGTTTCCTATCCCTGTTGTGCCTGAAGGGTTCGGGTTGCGCGGTGCTTTATTTGCGGATATTGCCACGCTTTATGGCAATAATTATAAAGCTGTTTTTAAGGGTGAACCGTCTGTTACCAATACCAAAAGTGCTTGGCGTTCATCTGCAGGTGTGAGTTTGATGTGGGATTCTCCGTTTGGTCCTTTGCGTTTTGATTATGCTTGGCCAATAACGAAGCAGGAAGGTGATCGTTTGCAACAATTGAATTTTGGTATTTCTACGAAGTTCTGATTTGAGCGATTTTAAGAAGGAAAAACTTGAAGAGAATAGCTTAAGCTGGGAGAGAAAGTGTTTTGATGGCGGATACATTTTTTTTTACGCCGTCCCGGCAATTGACAGTTGCAAATGTTGCTGAGTTGACGGGTGCAAAGCTTCTTAATCCAGAGTTTTCTCATAAAGTTATCAATACTCTTTCTTCACTTGAGAGTGCTGTGGAAGGTTCTCTTGTTTTTGTAGAGCATCGGAAGTTTTCTGATGCTCTACTGGACAGTTCCGCTGTTGCTGTTTTTTGTACGAATGAGATTGTTTTTAAAGTTCCGGAAACTATGGCAATTTTGGTAACATCCACACCACAGCGTGACTTTGCTCAGATTGGTCGTATTTTGTTTCCAGATTCTGTCAAGCCAATGCCTTGGTTAGGACCGAAGGGGATTTCATCGCATGCGCATATTCATCCAACGGCTAAGTTGGCACATGATGTGTGTATTGAAGCGGGAGCTGTTATTGGTAGAAATGTTGAGATTGGTGCAGGAACTCTTATTTCATCCACAGCTATTATCGGTGAAAATTGCCGTATTGGATGTGACTGCTATATTGCTCCTAAGGTAACAGTTCAGTGTTCTATAATAGGTGATAAGGTTCAGCTTTATCCTGGTGTTTGCATTGGGCAAGATGGTTTTGGTTATGTTGGGGGCGTTTCTGGAATCGAGAAAATTCCACAGCTTGGTCGCGTTATTATTGAGGATGGTGTAGAAGTTGGTGCGAACACGACAATTGATCGTGGGACATTTCAAGATACTGTTATTGGTGAAGGAAGCAAGATTGATAATCTTGTACAAATTGCCCACAATGTAAAAATTGGCCGCTATTGTCTTATTGCCGCTCAATGTGGCATTGCGGGAAGTACATCGATAGGAGATATGTCTCAGCTTGGCGGAGGTGTTGGAGTAGCCGATCACATCATAATAGGTAAATGTGTTCAGATTGCTGCTCGTAGTGGTGTTATGAATGACATTCCGGATGGCGAAAAATGGGGAGGTAGTCCAGCGCGACCATTTAAACAATGGTTTCGTGAAGTAGCGACGTTGCGCAGTATGGGAAAAGTTAAAAAGGAGAAACGCTGATATGATCAGCAGTGAAAAGACTAAAAACTTAGAGGCTGTCGATATTGAAAAACTATTATCAATATTACCGCACCGTTATCCATTTTTATTAATCGATCGTATCGTTGATATTGATGGTGAGCAAGAAGCGATTGGTATTAAAAATATAACGATTAATGAGCCGCATTTTACGGGACATTTTCCCGCGAAGCCTGTTATGCCTGGAGTTTTGATTTTAGAAGCTATGGCACAAACAGCAGGAGCAATAGCACTTTTAAATTTAGGTAATAAGCAAACAAATTTAGTTTACCTTATGACGGTTGATAATGCAAAATTTCGTAAGCCGGTTATGCCTGGTGATCAGCTCAAGATTCATGTTCAGCTCTTGAAAAAAAGATCTGGTATGAGACGTTTTTCGTGCGTTGCAAAAGTAGAAGATGTCCGCGTCGCTGAAGCAGAAATTGCTGCGATGATTGTCGAACAAGAATAAAAGATATTTGATGGGAATTTAAAAATGTCCGGTACGAAAATCCATCCAACTGCTCTTGTGGAGAATGGAGCGCAGCTTGGTGAGAATGTACAAGTTGGACCGTTTTGTCATATTAGTTCAGATGCTGTTATTGGTGATGGATGCAGTTTGATGAGTCATGTTGTGATAATGGGGAAGACAACGTTAGGAGCCAAGAGTAAAGTATTTTCTCATGCAGTTTTGGGAGCAGATCCGCAAAATAATAAACATAAGGGAGGGGCTACGACTCTTTCGATTGGTAAAAACTGCACGATTCGTGAAGGCGTAACAATGCATAGGGGTTCCGATTCGAGTGTAGGAATGACAGTTGTTGGTGATAATTGCCAATTTTTTTGTTATGCGCATATTGCTCATGATTGCCATGTAGGGAATCATGTAACATTCGCAAATAATGTGATGATAGCTGGTCATGTTATTATTGGTGATTATGTGATTATTGGTGGGGGTGCTGCTGTGCATCAATTTGTTCGTGTTGGGCATCATGCATTTATTGGTGGTGTATCGGCATTGGTTGGTGATCTCATTCCCTATGGAACAGCTGTTGGGGTACAGGCAAAACTTGCTGGCCTCAATATTATCGGCATGAAGCGTGCAGGACTTGAGCGTCAAGATATTCATGCACTCCGTCATGCGGTTGCCATGCTTTTTGATCATAGCAAACCATTTAAAGAGCGTGTCAGTGATGTTGCTTCTTTCTATTCTTCTTCTCAGTCTGTTCTTGATATAGTTAATTTTATTAAGGAAGAAGGAAAACGTTTTTATTGTACACCAAAATTTGAAGGTGATAGAGTAAAAGAACGTAAGGATTAAAAATGCCTATGTGGGGAGCCAGAAGTTTTCTTTCCGGCCGTACTGCTATTATAGCAGGAAATGGTGTTCTACCGATTACTGTTGCGCAGGCTCTTGAGAAGAATGGAGAGAATCCTTTTCTTGTTCTTTTGCGTGGTGAGGCAGATTCTGTTCTTTATCGCTATGAGCATTGCGAGCTATCAATTGTGGAGTTAGCGCGACTCGTTAAAATCTTAAAAGAGGCTGGAGTTTATAATGTTGTTTTGGCAGGTGGTGTGAAAAAGCGCCCACTTCTTAAACAATTGCGACTGGACTGGACAACATTTTTAGCTCTCCCTAAGTTAATCGGAGCTTTGAAGAGAGGGGATGATGCGTTATTAAAAACTTTTATACGGATTATTGAAACGTATGGTTTTCGTGTTGTTGGTGCTCACGAGATAGTCGCAGATCTTTTAGCTCCCGTAGAGTTTGATTTAACAGTGCGGCGTGCTACGCGAAAAGAAAAAAAAGATATTTTTTTAGCAGCAGAAGCAGCAAAGCTGTTAGGTCAATTAGATATCGGGCAAGCCGTTGTCGTTGTCCAAGGAAGGGTGGTTGCACTGGAGGGCGCTGAGGGAACTGATAATATGTTGTGGCGTGTTTGTGAAATGCGAGAAAGAGGGCAAATTCCCCTTAAAGGTGGCGTTCTTGTAAAATGTGCAAAACCACAACAGGATAATCGCGTTGATTTACCATCAATTGGGCCCGCGACAATAATGAATATTGCAAAGAGTGGTTTATCTGGTGTTGCGGTGGAGGCAAATAGAAGTCTAATATTATCGGTGAAAACAACAATAGAAAAAGCCAACAAATATTCTCTATTTATAGAGACATTTGAAAAGTTTGGTCATGAATAATTGTTTTTTAAAGATTGCTGTGATTTCAGGGGAGGAATCTGGTGATTTACTTGCGTCCGATTTAATTTCTTGTTTATCACAACAAACAGGATGCAATATTCATTTGATTGGTGTTGGGGGGAGGCATTTAAAGGCATTAGGTTTAAAAAGCTTTTTTGATTCCCATGATATTGCTTTAATAGGTTTAAAGGAGGTATTGAAAAAACTACCATTATTGTTGCTACATATTCGCAATTTATCCAAATTTATTGCACAAGAACAACCTGATTGCCTCATTATTATTGATAGTCCTGATTTCACGCATCGTGTTGCAAAAAAGGTGCGCGTTTTAGCGCCTTCTATTCCTATCATTAAATATGTTGCACCAACCGTTTGGGCATGGCGTCCAGAGCGCGCTAAAGCTATGCGCAAGTTTGTTGACCATGTTTTAGCGGTTTTTCCTTTTGAAGAAAAGATTATGCAAGATTTGGGTGGTCCTCCCACGACTTATGTTGGACATCGTCTTTTGACATATCCTTCCCTTTTGATAGTTCAGTCAGAAAAAAAATGCCAATTAGAACAAAGAAATTTGATTGATACACAAACATCATCGCCTACATTAGTTATTTTACCAGGATCACGCAATTTAGAAATTCGTTCTTTAATGCCTATTTTTCGAGAAACAGTAGAGATTCTTGTAAAACGTATTCCTCATTTACGTATTATTTTACCAACCTTACCACGTTTAGCGGATAAAATTCGTGATTTTGTACAAGGCTGGAAAAGCAAAGTGGAAATTGTAGTTGGTGAAGATGCAAAATGGCGTGCTTTTGCACAAGCAGATGTTGCACTTGCAGCATCTGGAACGGTTTCACTTGAATTAGCATTAGCTAAAATTCCAACGGTCCTTTGCTATAAACTTGATCGTTTTTCTAAATTCTTTATTTTCCCTAAAATAATTTTATGGAGTGCAGCTCTTCCCAATATTATTTCTGATAAGCCTATTGTACCGGAATATTTTGATGAATTTCTACGCCCAGGCATGTTAGCAAGACAAGTAGAACAACTTTTGTTTAATCCTTTAATACGACAGGCACAACTCGATGCCTTTGAGATGGTAGAACAGAAAATGAAAACTGAAGTACCATCGAGAGTTGTTGGCGCACAAACAATTATCACTCTTTTAAAAAGCAGGAATAAAATTGTATAAATAAAGCAATATATTAATAATTAATATTTAATTTTAGCAAGAAAATTACAAGCACGTTGGCTTTTAGGATTAGTAAAAAATTCTTCAGAGGCTGTATCTTCAATAATTTTTCCATTTTCTAGAAAGAGTATTCTTTCTGAGACTTTACGTGCGAAGCCCATTTCATGGGTAACACAAAGCATTGTGATCCCTGTATCGGCCAATCGAGCCATCACGTCTAAAACTTCTCCCACACTTTCTGGATCAAGAGCAGAGGTTGGTTCATCAAAAAGCATGACTTCAGGTTCCATACAAAGTGCACGGGCAATCGCAACACGTTGCTGTTGCCCACCAGAAAGTTGTAAAGGATATTTTTCACAGTGTTTTTCAATACCAACATGCGTTAAGTAACGAATTGCCCGTTCTTGTGCTTGTTGTTTGGAAAGTCCTTGAACTGTCATAGGTGCTAAAATACAATTTTGTATAACGCTCATGTGGGGAAATAAATTAAAATTCTGAAAGACCATTCCTATCTTACGAAGAACATTTTTTTGCTGTTGTATAGGAGCGGTATGGATATCAACATTATGGATACAGATTGAACCTTTTTGTGCTTGTTCTAATTGATTAATACAACGGATTAACGTTGATTTTCCTGATCCCGATGGTCCACAAATAACGATATGTTCACCAGCTTGAACATTAAAGTTGATATCATGTAGGACCTGAAAGTTTCCATACCATTTATTTAGATTTCGAATAGAGATCACAGGGTTTTTACAGGGAGAGATCGATTTATTATTTTTCAAATTCATCTTATTTTATTCTTTCATTGATGAATAACTTGATTAATTTAATATTTTTGTTTGTAAAGTTTTTTATGATCATTTTATTTACCGTAAATATCGAGTGAGGCGCTGTTCGATAAAAACAATAAAACGATGAATGAGTTCAACGATAAAGAGATAGATAAGAGCAGCCCAAACGTAAACTTGAAAATCGAAAGTCCGTGAATAAGTGAGTTTAGCAACCCCCATTAAATCATAAACAGTAATAAGTGAGGCAAGAGCACTGGATTTAATCATTAAAATCAACTCATTTCCTAGGGGGCGTAATGCTACAATCATTGCTTGTGGAAGAATAACTCTAAAAAATGTGACAGAGTTACTTAGACCTAAAGCTTTTGATGCTTCACGTTGCCCAGTTGTTACGGATAGAAAACTTCCTTTAAAGATCTCAGATTGATAGGCAGCAGAATTGAGAGTAAAAATAAAAAGACAACAATACCACGCGTTTTGAAAAAACCACCACAAACCAACCTGCTGCCAGAAGTCATTCATTGAACCAAGTCCATAATAAAAAAGGAAGAGTTGAGCTAATAAAGGAGAGCCACGGAAAAAATAGACATAAGCGTTTGCACAATACTGTAAAAATGTATTTTTTGATAGACGTGCAAAAGCAATAAGCATACCAAGAAAAAAACCAAGAGAACAAGAAATAGAAACAAGCTCAACAGTAACAATAAAGCCATTAATAAATTTTGGTCCATAATGGCTTAAAAGATCAGGATTGAAAAGGAAATAAAGCCACTCAGGAATCATTGACGTAGCACCTTTTTATCGCCTATTTGAGTGTATGTTTCCAAATGGCGTAAGATTGCAGTAAAAACCGCTGAAAATAACAAATAGAGTAAGCATGCTACAAGATAAAATAGCATGGGTTTATTGGTAGCAGCGACAGCTAAGTTCGTTTGTCGCATGAGGTCAACAAGTGCGATGGTTGAAACAAGGGATGTATCTTTCAGTAAAGTAAGCCAATTATTAGAAAGTCCTGGCAAGGCATTTCGGATGAGCTGAGGGAAGACAATACGAAAAAATGTGGTTGATCGTGAAAAACCTAAAGCTTTAGCCGCTTCGTATTGGCCTTTATCAAAAATATTAAATGCTCCAAGCCAAACTTCACAAGAAAAAGCTGCAAGAACCATACTAAGCGCAAGAACACCAGCAACAAAAGCATTGATACTGAACATGACTTCAAAATTAAAATAGTCAAAGACATTTTGAATAAGGCTTTGTAACCCGTAGTAAACTAAAAACAAAGTTAAAAGCTCTGGTAGCCCACGAAATACCGTTGAAAAGAGGCGTGCCATCGCTTTGGCAATCTTAATATTGGATCGAATCATCACTGCATTTAGAAGACCTAGAGGAAGTCCTAGAAGTCCACAACATAATGCCAATGACAATGTCATTCCTGCACTAGAAAGTATAACCGCTCCCCATCCACCATTGCTAAATGATAGCAATGCTAAATTTTCAATCATTCTTGTGTTCCTCATGAAAGAGTTAGATAATATTTTTCAGAAATAACTAGCGGGTTTCATTTAAACATCATATTGATATTTAATAGATATCACTTGTAAAATATTTTTTCATAATTTTCTCATAAGTTCCATCTAAACGGATTTCTTTTAGCGCCTTATTGAACTTATTTTTAAGATCATTATTATTTTGACGCAGTGCAATTGCAACAGGAAAATTTGTTTCTTCTAGAGTTCCTAGGAGGAGACAACAATCTTTTCCTTCATTTTTAAGCCAATTTAATGCTTGTAATTTATCAACAATAATCACATCAAGTCGATGATTTAAAAGGTCACGATTCACTTCTATTGTGGAAGGGTAGAGTTTGATTTTCACCTCTTCAGAAGCATAATGATCTTCTGCATAGAAAGCTTGTGTTGTATTTGATTGTACACCAAGATTTTTACCTCTAAAGTCTTGTGTTGAGATTTTTTTAATTCCCGAATCTTTGGTAACAATAACAGCCAGTGCTGTATCGTAGTAAGGATCTGTGAAGTCAATTTTTTGTAAGCGCTCTTGTGTGAGAGAGAGGGAGGCAATGATAGCATCATATTTTTTTGCAATAAGTCCAGGGATCATTCCCTCGAAGTCTTGTGTGACAACAGTACACTCAACATTCATTTTTTTACAAAGTGCATAAGATATATCAATATCAAGTCCCTGCAATTTATTATTTGAGTCAATATAACTAAAGGGAGGGTAGGTGCCTTCACTCGCAATTTTTAATGTTTTTGCATCAGCCAATTGGGTGAATAGTGCGGCGCTTATTATAAGAGCTCCTGCTAATAGTTTCATGATGTTCTCCTATTGGATAAGCGGCAAATATGAAATCACTATGTTCTTATAATCTGTAAGCTTTTTTGGAGCAATTCAAAAATTTATTGATGTTTATTTTAGATCATTATGCTGGACATTATTATCAAAAAATTATCTTTTTATTGATAAAAAAAGAATAAATATCTTATTGCTTGTATGATAGCTTAATTTTCACAAAATGATTGATTTGAATCATTTCATGAGTAAAAATTAAGGATTTTTCTTGAAAATAAGGCTATTCAATTTGAACATAAAGAAAAAATTAGATTTTGATACGATAAAAATACAACCTTATAGGTTTCATTATATTCTATAAAATGTTTAGATATCGAAGAACAATTAAAAGTTATTTTGATAAATGTAAATTTTCTTACAAAAATGCCGAAATTCCAATTATATTTCCATGTCCCATAAAGAGTTTAAAAATACTCCTTAAATATAAAGCCTGAATTTTAATTCATAGTGATATCTAATCGGTATCGAAAGTAAAATATTTTTTCATAATTTTTTCATAGGTTCCATCGGCGCGAATTTCTTTTATTGCTTTATTAAAACTGTTTTTAAGATCATTATTATTTTTACGGAGTGCAATTGCAACAGGAAAATTTGTTTCTTCTAGAGTTCCTAGGAGGATGCAGCAATCTTTTCCTTCATTTTCAAGCCAATTTAATGCTTTTAATTTATCAAATATAATGATATCAAGCCGATGGCTTAAAAGATCACGATTAGCTTCTGTTGCTGTAGGATAAAGTTTGATATTCACTCCTTCAGAGGCGTAATGATCTTCGGCATATGTAGCTTGTGTTGTATTCGATTGTACTCCAAGATTTTTACCTCTAAAATCTTGTGTTGAGATTTCATTAATTCCCGAATTTTTGGTAACGATAACAGCGAGTACAGTATTGTAGTAGGGATCTGTAAAATCAATTTTTTGTAAGCGCTCTTTTGTAGGAGAAAGGGAAGAAACGATAGCATCGTATTTTTTGGCAAGAAGACCGGGAATCATTCCTTCGAAGTCTTGTGTGACAATAGTACATTCAACATTCATTTTTTTACAAAGCGCATAAGATATATCAATATCAAACCCTTGAAGCTTGTTATTTGAGTCAATATAACTAAATGGCGGATAAGAAGCATCGCTTGCAATTTTCAGCGTTTGAGAATTAGCCGATAGGGTAAACAGTGTTGCGCTTATTATAAGAGCTCCTGCTAATAATTTCATTATGTTCTCCTATTAGATAAGCTGGCAAATATGAAACCATCATGCGTTTTTATAATCTGTAAGCTCTTTTGGAGCAATGTAAAAAATTTATCTATGTTTATTATGCTAGATATCATTATAAAAAAATGATTTATTCTTATCAAGTATGGGAATAAAAAATACAGGAAAGAAGTACACTTCTTGTTGATTATATGATGATTTTTAATAATTTTATTTAAAAATCAATAAATTATTTTTAAGAGGAAAACTATTAACTTAAATACAAAGAAAATTTAAGCTCTTAACAGGATAAAATGTAAAGTATTTTTATTCTAATCTACTTGGGGAGGGATAAGAAGTTTTTGGCATTTTAAAGAAGCAATTAATGTAAGCCTTTTGCAATTTTATCTAGAGAAGATAGAAAGTAAAATTCTGACATTGCTAGATTTTAGTATATAATAAGGTTTTTAAACATGAGGCAATGACAGGGAATACACTTCCCTTAAAGATAATGAGAATTATAAAGTAAAATTTTCAATTTCTTTTTGCTAAATGTTTGGCTAATTTGCAGAAGGATGTTCTCAATTGAAAACTTAGAATTTTTTAGTAAATTTTTATGATGAGATTACCTCTGTAGAAAGAGTTTTTAAATCACGTTTTATAAAAATTCTTAAAGGATGTTTTTGGATTATTCTCAATAAAGCTTCAGTTTACTGAAGCTTTATTGATTTCTTTTTTTAATTTGCACGTTCATCTATAGGAACATAGTCACGCATAGCATAACCTGTGTAGAGTTGTCGAGGACGACCAATTTTTTGTGCAGGGTCTTCAATCATTTCTTTCCATTGTGCTACCCACCCGACACTGCGCGCCAATGCAAAAAGAACAGTAAACATTTCAGTTGGAAAACCTAGAGCTTTTAATGTAATACCGGAATAGAAATCAACATTGGGATAAAGCTTTTTTTCAATAAAATATTCATCACTTAAGGCAATTTTTTCAAGTTCTATTGCAATATCAAGAAGCGGGTCATCTTGAATGTTGAGTTCTTTTAAAACTTCATGACAGGTTTTTTGCATGATTTTTGCACGTGGGTCATAATTTTTATAGACACGGTGCCCAAAGCCCATAAGGCGGAAAGGATCATTTTTATCTTTTGCACGTGCAATAAATTCAGGAATTCTTTCAATAGAACCTATTTCTTGTAGCATTTTTAGACATGCTTCATTGGCACCACCATGTGCTGGTCCCCAAAGGCATGCAACGCCTGCTGCAATACAGGCAAACGGATTAGCACCCGAGGATCCAGCAAGACGTACCGTAGATGTAGAAGCATTTTGTTCATGATCTGCATGAAGGATAAAGATTTGATCCATCGCTCGAGCAAGTACAGGGGGTATTTTATATTCTTCACAAGGAACAGCAAAGCACATACGAAGGAAATTTGCAGCATAACTAAGATCATTACGTGGATAAACAAATGCTTGTCCGATACTGTATTTATAGGCCATAGCAGCAAGCGTTGGAACTTTTGAGATAAGACGAACAGAAGCAATCATTCTCTGGTGAGGATCTGTAATATCAATAGAGTCGTGATAGAACGCAGACATAGCGCCAAGGCAGGCAACCATGACGGCCATAGGATGAGAATCACGGCGGAAGCCATGGAAAAAGCGTGCAAACTGTTCGTGTACCATGGTATGCTGCATAATACATCGATCAAATTCATTTTTTTCTTGCTGTGTTGGGAGTTCACCATAAAGTAAAAGATAACAACTTTCGAGAAAGTCTCCTTTTTCAGCTAATTGATCAATAGGATAACCACGATAAAGTAATATGCCTTTATCACCGTCGATATAAGTAATTTTTGATTCACAAGAAGCTGTTGAAGTAAAACCAGGATCATAAGTAAAAATATCGGCTTTTTTGTAGAGAGAAGCAATTTCAATGACTTCAGGTCCACTCGTGCCTTTACGCAAGGGAAGCTCTACTTTTTTATCATTCACAATAATATATGCGTTATTCTCAGACATTCGGTATTCCTTTCAGATCCTTCACTTCTAAAAATTAAGACTCTGCTTCATCAGAGTGGGGGATGTATAACTGAAGCTTTTCTTACTTATATTTAAAGGTAGATTGCCTCTAAAAGTGGGCACATGCAATCTAAAATATTTCCTTATTGATCATTATTACTCAATAAAAAATGTATTTCAATGATATAACATAAAAACTCTTCTAGGGCACGTTGAGATATCTGTATAGATCCCTATTTGAGAAAATATACTCAGTACACATCATGAACATATTGTTGTGATAAGTTGGTCCTTGATGCGATTAAGGGATTCATCGCGTCCTAATAAAATAAGAACATCCAAAACACCTGGTGATGTTACACATCCTGTAAGAGCTGCGCGCAGTGGTTGGGCGATAGATCCAAATTTGAGATTCTGTGTTTGTACACAAGAGCGCAGTGTTTCATTTAGGGTTTTTGTATCCCAAGAGGGGCAAGCTTTCAAGGCAAGATAAAGATCATTTAAAATGGTTCGTCCATTTTTATCTAAGAGCATTTGTGCCTTTTCATCAAGTTGTAAAGGTCGTTGCGTAAAAATGAAGGAGGCATTGTCAATCAGTTCGCACAGTGTTTTTGAACGTTCTTTTAAATGCGGGATTGCTTTTAAAAATTGAACACGGCGTTTTTCATCAAGTCTTTCAATAATTTGTGCTCCCCTATCGGTTTCTGGTAGAATATTAAGAGCGGCATCAAAAAGTTCTTGATCATTACTCATGCGCATATAGTGTCCGTTGATGGAATCGAGCTTTTTGAGATCAAAACGAGCAGCACCTTTGTTAATATCCTCAATGTCAAACCAAGAAATCATATCTTTAAGCGACATCAGTTCGTCATCACCATGACTCCAACCTAAACGGACAAGGTAATTACGCAAAGCAGCAGGAAGATATCCCATTGTTCGGTAGGCATCAACACCGAGTGCACCATGTCGCTTTGATAATTTTGCACCGTTTTCACCATGAATAAGAGGAATATGTGCCATAACAGGAATGTCCCATCCCATTGCCTTAAAGATGATCATTTGTCGGGCAGCATTGGTAAGATGATCATCACCACGTATAATATGTGTAATGCCCATATCATGATCATCAACGACAACAGCATGCATATAGGTAGGCGAACCATCAGAACGCAAAATAATAAAGTCATCGAGATCTTTATTAGGAAAACGAACATCACCTTGAACACGATCATGTACAATCGTTTCTCCATCTTCAGGGGCTTTGATGCGAATAACAGGCTTAATACCTTTAGGAGCTTCAGAACGATCACGGTCCCGCCAACGTCCATCATAACGTGGTGGGCGCCCTTCTGCACGGGCTTTTTCACGCATTTCAGCTAACTCCTCAGGTGAAGCATAACAATAATATGCTTTGTCATTTTCGACCAACTGTTTGGCGATTTGGCGGTGACGTTCAGCACGTTCAAATTGCGAAATAGGGGCGCCATCATAACTAAGCCCCATCCAGTGCAAGCCATCTATAATAGCTTTTACAGCTGCTGCTGTTGAGCGCTCTCGGTCCGTATCTTCAATTCGTAAAAGCATTTTTCCACCGGTATGTTTTGCATAAAGCCAATTAAAAAGAGCAGTACGAGCGCCACCAATATGAAGGAAGCCAGTGGGTGAAGGGGCAAAACGAGTAATAACAGACACGAAATATTTTCCTTTAAACTGAGATATTACTTATAGAACTTTATAGAAAAATCATGTTAGCATAGGTGATGGGGTGTGCAATAGCCATTATTGCGAGTTAAAGTGGGGGGCGGATGTTTTATCAAAGTAAAGTTAAAGAGGGTTTATCCGAAAAATCTGTTACAGAAAGAAAAAAGCCATGTCAAATAGGGCAGAGTATTTTTTCTAGATATGATGATGCAAAGAACGGTAGTTATAACCAACAAAAACTTTTTTTATTGACACTCTCAAAAGAAGTAATCATTCGTTTTCGCAAATGGCTAGAAGATTGTATCAATAAAGAAGTTTCTTTTGGTATCCTTTTTTCGCTGATTTTAGTCTTTTTTGCCCTAGGAATCATTTTTTATTTTCATTTAGAGTGGGAGCCAAGTTGGGGACAATTGGGGGCGTTGGTCAGTATTTTTCTGGGAATATTCTATGTTGCACGTTTTTATCGAAAAATATGGATTCCCGTGGGATTTTTGTTTTGTATTATATTGGGTGCTTTGGCGGCAAAAATAGAAACGTGGCGTATTGCAACACCCATGTTAAGCAGTGACATCGTCACCACATTGACGGGAAGAATTGTTTCTATTGAGTCAGGCACCAAAGGGGGATTTCGTTTAGTTTTGGATGTTTTGAGTACAGAAAAGCCCATATTATGCCATAGTCTTCATCGTATTCGTTTATCGGCAAGATATTTGCCATCTGGCTTAGCAATTGGTGATGGACTATATGGGAAAGTTAAGATTCGTGCATTTTCTGGGCCAGTGCGTCCAGGAGGCTACGATTTTAGTTTTCATAATTATTTTAAAAGAATTGGGGCACAAGGCGTTTATTTAGGAAAACCAAGAAAAATATCGGTTTCGCAGCCTGATGGAATATTCGCTATCATTCTACAGAAAATTGAAAATTTACGCACGAAGATGACACAAAGAATCCGTATAGCCCTTGAAGGAGAAAAGGGGAGTGTTGCTGCTGCTCTCATAACAGGGCAGCGTGCTGGCATTTCAAATGAGACAAATGAAGCATTACGTACGGCTGGATTAGCCCATATTTTATCAATATCAGGTTTACATATGGCGTTGTTAAGCGGCATAGTTCTTTTGAGTATCCGTAGTTTTTTAGCATTTTTTCCAGTTTTTTCTTCCTATTATTCCAGTAAAAAATTTGCTGCTATCGTTGCGTTTATGATAACAGCTTTTTATTTGTTATTGTCGGGCTTAGCAATATCAGCACAAAGAAGTTTTGTGATGATTGCTGTTATGTTGTTTGCTATATTGTGTAATCGCTCTGCTATAACAATGCGTAATTTTTCTATTGCAGGGTTGATAACCCTGGCGATGACACCCCATGAAATATTAGGTCCTAGCTTTCAAATGTCCTTTTCTGCGACTGCTGCTTTGATCGCTTTTTTTGATTGGTGGAGTGGAAGATCATTTTTTCGTAAAAGAAAAACAACTCCCTCTTATGTTGGAGGAGGAGTGATAAATTTTGCTTTCTTATCGATGCTTTCAACATGTGCTTCTTCCCTTGTTGCAGGGAGTGCAAGTGGAATTTATGCTGCTTATCATTTTTCTAATACGGCATCTTTGAGCATTATCAGTAATGCTTTTGCTTTGCCTGTCATTTCAATTTTCGTCATTCCTTTTGGATTAATTGCAGTCCTCGCAATGTTAGGAGGATTCGAATGGCTTCCCCTTCAAATTATGGGGTTTGGTGTTGATCTTGTGATAAAGATTGCGCATGCTATCAAGGCTATTTCTCCTGATTTGAATCCTGGTTTTATGCCGTTATCTGCGTTGGTTTTATTGAGTATAGGCTTGGTTGGACTGACTTTTTGCAAAACACCCATCCGGCTCTTTTTTAGTTTGTTTATTTTGGCTGGTATTTCTATTTGTGTAATGCATTCACCTGTACAACTGATTATAGCAGATAATATGCGTCTCGTGGGCGTTATCCATGATAAAAAATTATATATTGATCGTTACCATATTTCTAAGTTCACGACATCCATATGGAAAAAGTCATTTCGTGTGAATGAAACGATTAAACCAACAAAATATGGTCCTTCATTGCACGGACAATTTATTTGTGATTATCATGTATGTACGTCATTATTAGAGAATGGATTAAAAGTGGTTGTTTTACAGAGAGAAACAGATCAATGTGTAGAGGCAGATATTCTCATTCAGACATTTGTAATGCGTAATCCAACATGTTATAAGAAGGCAAAAATAATATTTACGCCTCAACAATTGTTATCACGAGGAAGCGTTATGATGACCAAAGGTGGAGATATTATTTGGTCTTCGCTAGGGTTTCATAGACCATGGAATATGCACAGACAGCATTCATAAAAAATATAATCTATCATATTTTGCTTCACATTTGGATAATGATAAAACAAAAAATAATAGAAGACTTTTCTGATAAAATTTTGCGGTATTTAAATTAGTAAGTTTATCAAAGTCATTGAAACGAGATAATAACCTACAGTTTTCTAGAAATAGATGATTTTTATATCTGATCATTTTAAATTTTTCAAAAAAAATCAATATGTGCATCCTATTGATAGCACAAGATAAATCAAAAATTCTTATTGAATGAGAAAAATGCTAACAAATTTTCTCAAAGAAATAAAAAAGATAATTGTTGATTATTCTATTTTATTCTTATCATATATTTGTATAACGAGTAACATCTCTTCAAGAAAAAGATGATGGTAAATTTAAATAGATTGCGTCAAGAGGTTATCTTTTATTATCATTATTATCGGTGGTAATAAGGATGATAAATGCTGCTTATACGGATAAAAGGCAAAGTCATTCATGGATGTTCAGCAGTTAAAAAAAATGGCAGCTATTAAAGCGCTTGAATTTATTGAAGATGGTATGCGGCTTGGTATTGGATCTGGTTCGACAGTCAATGAATTTATTCGTCTTCTTGGTGAGCGTGTTGCGAATGGTTTGCGAGTGACTGGTGTTGCTACTTCACGATATTCTGAACAACTCTGTCGTAAGTTTGGAGTGCCTGTTAGCACTTTAGAACAAATACCTGAACTGGATCTTGATATTGACGGAGCAGATGAAATTGGTCCTGAGATGATGCTCATTAAAGGTGGAGGGGGAGCATTGTTGTATGAAAAAATTGTAGCATCGGCATCCCGTGCAATGCTTGTCATTGCTGATGAAACAAAGGTGGTAAAACGACTTGGTGCTTTTGCACTACCAATTGAAGTTAATCCATTTGGTATCCATACAACACGCAGAGCCATCGAAAAAGTCGCTGATGACTTAGGGCTTTCTGGAGAAATTGTATTGCGAATGAATGGAAAAAATCCTTTTGAAACAGATGGTGGTCATTTTATTCTTGATGCATTTTGGGGCTGCATTTTGGAACCAAAACCATTATCGGACGCACTTCTTGCCATTCCTGGTGTTGTTGAGCATGGCCTTTTTTTGGGATTGGCTTCACGTGCAATTGTAGCTATGGCCGATGGTCAAACAAAAATTTTAGAATCTTTTGATTTTTAGAGAAGACAGTTTCATGACGATATGTTAGCACAGTAAAAAAAGATCTTAAAGATTTTAGATAGAAAACGAATTAAAATTATAATTAGCGATCGGGGTAATCATTAAATGAGAATAATATTTTCTTTTCAGCGTTTTGTCGTATATTTTGGTGCAATTGCTATTTTTATTGTGAATATTGGAATGGCTTATGCACAAGGTGTGAGCGATCAACATTTAGCTTCAGCTAGAAAAGCTATAAGTGCCATTCACGCAACAGATCAGTTTGATAGTTTTTTACCAAATGCGGTAGATGATCTTAAAACTGCACTGATGAGGGATGATCCAAATTTGGCAGAGGCTATTTCTGATATTGTTGATAAGCAGGCGCTTGCTTTAATTAAAAGGCGCTCTGATCTAGAAAAAGAGATTGCTCATGTATATGCAAAATATTTTACTCAAAAAGAGCTTGATGCAATAACAGCATTCTACAGTTCTGATACCGGTAAAAAGTTTTTGACAGAAGTCCCCAATATCGCACGTGATTCTTATTCAGCGTTTGATGTATGGCGTTCTGCGCTTATGCGGGATCTTGTAGAAAATGTGAAAAAAGAGATGTCTGAAATACTTAATTTGAATAATTCTACTATGCCTACAAATATACCTATAAAATCAGAATCTTCAGAAAATAAAAAATAGCTTGATTGATATCATGACAACCAATGGGCAATTTCTGATTTTTTAAATAGCGGCGGTTTTTCCGCCGTTTTTAATATTTTAATGAGAGTAGGTCTTTTTAGAATACGGCATTTATAAAAAATGCTTCTTCAAAAGAAGAAAAGACTTTCATTTGATAATAAATGATCTTAGCCTATTCTTGCAGGTATATAAGAAGGAATAATTCATGGGCTCTTTTGACTTTGATTTATTTGTTATTGGAAGTGGTTCTGGTGGAGTGCGTGCAGCACGGCTTGCTGGAGGACTTGGTAAGCGAGTTGCTATAGCAGAAGAATATCGGATAGGGGGCACTTGTGTTATTCGTGGTTGTGTTCCCAAAAAACTTTATGTTTATGCATCACAATATGTAAAAGAATTTAAGAAAAGTGTTGGTTTTGGGTGGAAATATGCGGATCCAATTTTTAGTTGGGAGAAGTTGGTTGCAGCTAAAAATAAAGAAATATCAAGATTAGAAGGGCTGTATCGTAAGGGATTAGAGAATAACAATGTGCATATTTATGAAAGTCGTGCTACTTTTGTAGATGATCACACATTAGAGCTTTCTGCCACGGGTGAGCGGGTAAGTGCAGAAAAAATTTTGATTGCAACAGGGGCAAAAGTTGCACCAAATACTTCCATAGAAGGCGGTGGATTTTGCCTCACTTCTAATGAGATTTTTGACCTTGATCAACTCCCAAAATCAATAGTCATTGTTGGTGGAGGGTATATTGGTGTTGAATTTGCTAATATTTTTCATGAATTAGGTGTAAAAACAACGCTGCTCCATCGTGGTGATTTAATCCTTCGTGGTTTTGATCATGATTTGCGTCAATTGCTCAGCGATGAAATGACTGAAAAAGGGATTTCTATTCTCTATGGCCTAACAATTTCTAAAGTGCAGGCTGCAGAAAATTGTTATGAAGTTATTTTATCAAATGGGCAAACGATTAGTGCCGATCAGATTATGTTGGCTACGGGGCGTGTACCAAATACAACAGGTTTAAGACTTGAGCGAGCAGGTGTTCAAGTGGATGAATTTGGTGCAGTTGTTGTTGATGAAAGAATGACAACGAATGTACCCCACATTTGGGCTGTTGGTGATGTAACAGGTCATATTCAATTAACACCTGTTGCGATTCATGATGCAATGTGTTTCGTGAAGACTGCGTTTGAGAATATTCCCACGACACCTGATTATGATTTAATTACGACGGCAGTTTTTTCTCAGCCAGAGATTGGAACAGTTGGTCTTTCAGAAGAAGATGCGGTACGTCGTTATAAGCGTCTTGAAATTTATCGTACAGTTTTTCGTCCTATGCGTAATGTTCTTTCTGATAGTTCAGAGAAAATGCTTATGAAACTCATTGTTGATGGTGAAAGCCGTATTGTTGTGGGCGCTCATATTTTAGGGGAAAACGCTGGTGAGATGGCACAGCTTATTGGGATAGCTCTCAAAGGAAAGCTGACGAAGGATATCTTTGATGAAACGATGGCAGTGCATCCAACGATGGCAGAAGAATTGGTAACGATGTATAAACCAAGTTATATATATGAAAATGGGAAGAAAATAGAAAGTTAAACAGCATATATTGCGGTAAAAAGCTTTTGATATGCCAATCTGTAAGATTAATCTTTAGAGAGAGTGTAATGATAAAAGAATGGGCACCTGACTCTTGGAGAACAAGGCCAATTAAACAAGTTCCGACTTATCCGGATAAGTCTATGTTAGAAGATGTTGAACGAAAACTGAGAAGTTATCCTCCTTTAGTTTTTGCTGGTGAAGCACGTGATTTAAAAAATGAATTAGCAGCTGTTGCAAAAGGACAAGCTTTTTTATTGCAAGGTGGTGATTGTGCCGAAAGCTTTGCAGAACATGAAGCTGATAATATCCGTGATTTTTTTCGTGTATTTTTGCAAATGGCGATTGTTTTAACCTTTGGTAGTTCTAAACCGGTTGTTAAAATTGGTCGTATTGCTGGTCAATTTGCAAAGCCCCGCTCTTCTGATATCGAAAGCAAAGAGGGAGTTGAATTTCCTGCTTATCGGGGGGATATTATTAATGGCATTGAGTTTGAAGCCGATTCTCGTATTCCAGATCCGCAACGGATGTCTATGGCTTATCGCCAATCTGCGGCAACACTTAATCTATTGCGTGCTTTTTCACAAGGTGGCTATGCTAATTTAGAAAATGTACACACATGGATGTTGAGTTTTGTTTCTAACAGTCCGCAGGGGGAACGTTATGAATTATTGGCAGAGCGTATTTCTGAAGCAATTGATTTTATGCGTTCTATAGGGATTACATCCAAAACACATTCTTCATTGCGTGAAACATCTTTTTATACCAGTCATGAAGCACTTTTGCTTGGTTATGAAGAGGCTTTGACTCGGATTGATTCAACTTCAGGAAATTGGTATGCAACATCCGGTCATATGGTATGGATTGGTGATCGTACACGTCAGATTGACCATGCTCACGTTGAATATTGTCGCGGCATTAAAAATCCTATAGGATTAAAATGTGGTCCTTCCATTGAGTCTGATGAGCTTTTAAAATTAATTGATATTTTAAATCCAGAAAACGAGCTGGGGCGGCTTACTCTCATTACGCGTTTTGGGTATGATAAAGTTGAAAGTTATCTGCCTAAACTCATCCGTGCCGTTGAACGTGAGAAGCGTGCGGTTATATGGTCATGTGATCCAATGCATGGCAATACGATTACTGCCAATGGTTATAAGACGCGTCCCTTTGATTATGTTTTAAAAGAAGTAGAGAATTTTTTTGCAGTACATCATGGAGAGGGAACTTATCCAGGAGGCATCCATATTGAGATGACAGGTCGTGATGTTACTGAATGTACAGGAGGGGCGCATGCTATTTCTGTAGACGATTTATCTGATCGTTATCATACGCAATGTGATCCACGGTTAAATGCAGATCAAGCGTTAGAATTGGCTTTTCTTGTTGCTGAACTCCTTAAAAAAAATCGTGTGACTGATTCGTTAGGAATTGCTGCTGGTGGGTAGGAAAAAATTTCCTAATATACTTTTAGGTCATTATGGCAGAAGAGAATTTTTAAAAAAGTGATATTTCCTGATGATGAAGAATAAAGTTGTGGTTGCTAAACTGATGAAATGATACAAAGGCTTATGAAAAATGATTTTCGGGTATCAATTGCCCAATTAAATCCTATAGTTGGTGATATTGAGGGGAATTTTTCTTTGGCTGTCATGGCACATCAAAAGGCCAAAGAAGAGGGGGCTGATCTTGTTTTATTCACGGAACTTTTTGTAAGCGCTTATCCGCCGGAAGATCTTGTTCTAAAACCTGCTTTTACAAAAACATGTGAAGAGACTGTTAAGAAATTAGCAAAGATAACCGTAGGCGGACCAGGAATTGTCATTGGTCTTCCATTAAGACGCAATGGCAATATTTACAACGGTGTCATGCTTCTTGATGAAGGGCGAGTCATTGCCGAAAGTTTGAAGTTTGATCTACCTAATTATGCTGAATTTGATGAAAAGCGTTTATTTTCTTCAGGCCCACGACCTGAGCCTCTTATCTATCGTGGGGTAGGACTAGGAATAGTGATTTGTGAAGATATTTGGAATGATTCTTCACTTTGTGCGGAGCTTGGTAATAAAGGAGCGGAAATTATTCTTGTCCTTAACGGATCTCCCTACTATCGTAATAAAATCTTAAAACGTATAGATGTTGTTCATACGCAAGCTCTACGATCTGGGGTACCAATTATTTATGCTAATCAAGTTGGTGGTCAAGATGAGCTCGTTTTTGATGGTGGGTCTTTTGCCTTGAATGGAGAAGGAAAAAAGATATTTCAAATGAAGCACTTTGATAGCCATATTGCTTTAAGCCATTGGCAAAAAATAACGACGGGATGGCACTGTATTTCAGGTCCTAATGAAAGTCTTCTCAATGGATTAGCGGCCGATTATCAAGCTTGTGTTTTAGGTTTGAGAGATTACGTTAATAAAAATCGCTTTAAGGATGTTATTCTTGGTCTTTCAGGAGGAATTGATTCAGCCCTGTGTACGGCAATGGCGGTGGATGCTCTTGGCTCTGAGAGAGTTCGCACCATTATGATGCCTTATCACTATACTTCACAAGAATCGTTAAAAGATGCTAAAGAATGTGCACAACTTCTAGGATGTCACTATGAAATAATACCGATTGAGCAAGCTGTTGAAGTTTTTTTAAAGACAATGACGCCAGTTTTTCTAGGCTTACCCCCTGATATAACAGAAGAAAATCTTCAAAGTCGTATACGCGGTACACTTTTAATGGCTCTTTCAAATAAATTCGGTTCATTGGTGGTAACGACAGGCAATAAGTCAGAAATGGCTGTAGGATATGCGACACTGTATGGTGATATGAATGGCGGGTTTAATCCTCTTAAAGATATTTATAAAATGCAGGTTTATGCATTAGCTGAGTGGCGCAATAAAAATCACTTGCACAATTTGAGAGGACCAGAAGGGATTGTCATTCCATCCAATATTATAGAAAAAGCGCCTTCTGCAGAGCTGCGGGAAAATCAAAAAGATGAAGATTCTCTTCCGCCTTATCCTATTCTAGATGATATCTTGCAATCTCTTGTAGAAAATGACATGAGTATTTGTGATATTATTAAACGTGGGCATTCACGGGAAACTGTTGAGAAAGTTGAACAGCTTCTTTATGGTGCCGAATATAAAAGACGACAATCTGCACTCGGTGTAAAAATCAGTTACAAGAGTTTCGGACGCGATCGTCGCTATCCCATAGTCAATCATTTTCGCGATAAAAATTGAGTATTATTTTATGGTTAAAGTTCGTTTTGCTCCCTCTCCAACAGGTTATATTCATATTGGCAATATCCGTAGTGCGCTTTTCAATTGGCTTTATGCGCAAGCGTATAAGGGAGAATTTATTTTGCGCTATGATGATACAGATGTTGAACGTTCTAAACAAGAATATATCGATGCTATTGCTGTTGACCTTGAATGGCTTGGTATTCAACCAGATTCAATTTATTATCAATCTAAGCGATTTAATCGATATGATGAAGTTGCGGAAACTCTCAAACAACGCGGGCTTCTTTATCCCTGTTATGAGACTGCAGAAGAATTAGAGCGACGTCGTAAAATCCAGCTTTCACGCAAATTGCCTCCTATTTATAACCGTGCAGCATTAAAATTGACAGCAGAAGAGAAAAAAAACTTTGAATCTCAAGGTCGTAAACCCCATTGGCGATTTCTTCTTCCTAATTTTGAAAGTGATCCTTTGCAAACAAAGCGAACAGAAGTTTGCTGGAATGATGCAATAAAGGGAAAGCAGACGATTGATTTGGCTTCTCTTTCAGATCCTGTTCTTATTCGTGAAGATGGAAGCTATCTTTATACATTGCCCTCTATTGTTGATGATGTAGATATGGCTATTACGCATATTATTCGTGGGGATGATCATATTACAAATACAGGCGCTCAAATTGCTATTTTTAAAGCTCTTAATGCAGAATTACCGGTTTTTGCTCATACCAATTTATTGGCGACAGTTTTAGGAAAAGGATTTTCAAAACGTAATAATGATCTTTCTATTCGTTCTCTACGGGAAGAAGGATTTGAATCTATAGCTGTTCAATGCCTTGCCGTTTTGATTGGGACATCGCAAAATGTGCATCCCTATCCTAATCAAGCAGCGCTTTTAGAGCATTTTAATCTCCAAGATACGTCAAGATCCGTTGCAAAATTTGATATTGCTGATCTTCTTGCTTTGAATAGTCATCTTGTCCATGAGTTAACCTATGAGGAAGTAAAAATGCGCCTTAAAAAACTTTCTATTGAGGGAGATAAGGCGGAATATTTCTGGAACGCGATAAGAAGCAATATTAATAAAGTCAATGATGCTGTTTTGTGGTGGAAAATCATTCATGATGAACAGAATTTTGATACAGTGACACTAGAGGATCGTGCTTTTGTGCGCCAATCACTCGATTTCTTACCTGAAGGTGCTTTGAAGGAGGAAAGTTGGAAAATTTGGACAACAGCATTAAAAGAAAAAACAGGTCGAAAAGGAAAAGCTTTATTTATGCCATTACGTCAGGCACTTACAGGCATGGATCATGGACCTGAAATGGGAAAAATTTTGCAGCTTTTAGGGCGTGAAAAGATAGCAGAAAGACTCTCTAGGAAATAAGAGCGGCTTTTTTTAAAGCATTTCGTTCATTTCACTCTTCAAGAGAGTAAAGAACGGATTTATTTACACGTTTTTATAAGCATGAAAGCAGGAATATCATCACCAAATCCAAGGGGCGTGTAATTCTTATTTTTTCGTGGGCGTTGGTGCTCAGAGGGTTTCTCTTTATTATTTGCATTTTTGATATATTCTGTTTTATTCTCTTCTACAGATTTTTTAGTGTGAGCAACAGGCTCTTTGGGAGCAGTTTTCTTTGATGATTTTGAAGATTTTTTCTTTACAACAATATCTTCTGTTTGATCATCGACTATTAAAGTTGAGAGATCTCCATTGAGCCATTCAATTTTTTCATTACTCATTTCCTCAATGGCATTGATATATTTTTGATCAGCTTTTGTGACAATTGTAAAAGCTTTTCCGCTACGATTTGCACGCCCTGTACGACCAATTCGATGGATATAGTCTTCAGCATGTGTAGGAACATCATAGTTAAAGACATGACTTACAGCTGGAATATCGAGTCCACGGGCAGCAACATCAGAAGCAACAAGAAGTGTAAGTTTATTATTTTTAAAATCAGCTAGGGTGTTCATGCGCGAATATTGGTCCATATCTCCATGAAGTGCCCCTACATTAAAGTTATGTTTGATGAGCGATCTAAAAAGTTCAGAGATATCTCTCTTTCGATTACAGAAAATGATTGCATTTTGAAGCTCTGCACCTTCATTATGAATAAGTTCTCGCAAAACAGCTCTTTTATCCCATGACTTACTTCCAGATTTGACGAGCCTCTGTGTAATTGTGGTTGCGGTTGAGGATGCTTTTGTAACTTCAACAGATACAGGAGAATGTAAAAATTGTTTCGTTAATTTTGTAATTTCTGGTGCCATTGTTGCAGAAAAGAACAAAGTTTGACGCGTAAAAGGAGTTAGCTTACAGATGCGTTCAATATCAGGAATAAAGCCCATATCCAACATGCGATCAGCTTCATCAATAACAAGGATTTCAACGCCCATCAGGAGCAGTTTACCGCGCTCGCAATGATCAAGAAGGCGTCCTGGCGTTGCGATAAGAACATCAGCTCCCCGTTCAAGTTTGCGATCTTGGAGTTCAAAAGAAACTCCACCAATCAAAAGAGCAACATTTAAACGATGATTTATTCCGTATTTATCGAAATTTTCTTCAACTTGAGCTGCAATTTCTCGTGTTGGTTCTAAGATGAGCGTACGGGGCATTCGTGCTCTTGCACGACCTTTTTCAAGGAGAGTGAGCATAGGCAATACGAAAGAAGCGGTTTTACCTGTTCCCGTTTGGGCGATTCCTAAAACATCTTTTCTTTGAAGGACATGCGGAATTGTTTCACTTTGAATAGGTGTTGGAGTTGTATATCCCGCTGATTTCACCGCATTAATAACCTTTGCGGAAAGACCTAAATCATCAAAACTGTTTAAAGATGGTATCATTTTTTTATCAATTGCTCTGTGATTTTAACTGCGCTATCTAAATGATGATTATAACCAATATTCTACACTCTTAAAAAGTGTTAAGATGTTTTCACAAAAAAACTAACTATAACAATCATATACATATAAAACGCATAATACAATCATTAATAGCGAAATTGTTCTGATAAAATGCGCTCATCCCATGAATGATTTGAGTCAAAAAGGATTGAAGCTGTTACTTCTGTTGCCATTGAAATAGTAACTGAATGAACAGATTTAACTTCAATATTATCTGCAGCAGCGTTGACAGGGCGTTTGTCAGGTTCAAGCATATCAAAGCGCACTATTACTGTATTGGGAAGCAAAGCTCCATGCCAACGCCGAGGGCGAAAAGGACTAACGGGAGTGAGGGCCATAAGGGGGGCCATAAGAGGTAAGATAGGTCCTTGTGCTGATAAATTATAGGCGGTTGATCCAGCTGGTGTAGCGACGAGGACACCATCACAACTTAATTGTTCCATGCGTACGTTGTTATCAATGGTGATGCGAATTTTTGCGGCTTGATAAGATTGCCGAAAGAGGGATACTTCATTAATTGCAAGCGCCTCGATAGAATCTTGACATTCAGATTTTGCAATCATGCGCAGGGGATGAATTTCTTTTTTATGTGCGACAGCAATACGATTGGGTAATTTTTTTTCATGAAATTCATTCATAAGAAATCCTACAGAACCTTGATTCATACCATAAATAGGTTTGCCTGTGTTCATGACGTCTCGTACGGTTTGTAACATTGTCCCATCACCACCGATTGCAACAACAATATCAGTTTCTTCCAGAGAAGAATGACCATAAACGGAAATTAATTTATGGGTAGCTTTGATAGCGTCCTCAGTTTCTGCGGAAATAAAATGAAAGCGACTTGGTAATGTAGTCATTAAAAAATTATCCTGATATTTATAATGTATGTTGTAACTTATTTTTGAGAGTTTTGAAGTTGTAACAAAAGCTCTTTTTATAATAAAAAGAGCATTGAATAAAGAGAAGTTATTTCAAGGTAAAGTATCATTGAAAAGTAAGAGGAGTGTGTTGTTAGATAAGCTACAAACAAGTAATTTTTTATTAAAATGATAATTTAGCATTGAAGCTAAGAGTATGATTGGTTAAAAGACCATAACTGATTTTAATAATCAGTTTGAAGCACCCGTAGCTCAGCTGGATAGAGCGCTGCCCTCCGAAGGCAGAGGTCACAGATTCGAATTCTGTCGGGTGCACCAAATTCTTCAACTTCATATTATCCTAAATAACAATATTACCTAAAAAAAGCCAATTTCCTCTTTTATGAAAATGGTCATTTGAGTTGTTTATTAAGTTTTATAGCGAATAAGAAAATGATTTTAAGAGAAGTAAAGTTTACGGTTGCGTATATAATTTTTCGATTAGTCATTTTGAATATCGAGATAAAAAAGCAAGATTATCTAAATATGCTTTCAATTTAATTATAACATTTATAACATAAAAATACATATTAATTCAATATGTTATTATATAATTGATCTGGCAATTTTGACAGTAGATCGCTAAATATATTGTTTTGAGCATTAAAATAGATAGCTAAATTTGCTTTTATTCTATTTTGGGAGCTAAAGGCTGTTATGGTGAAATGGAACGCGGATGAGGAATATCACCAGTTAAAGGAATAATAATAGGGATAAAAATAATCGTCAAGATTTGAATTATTTCAAAACGCTGTATTCGGTATGGTTCTTATGGTTTTGAGAATGGGTATCGGGTGATTTCTCTATACACCAATATTGCCGGTTATATTGGATGAGGGATTGTTTATCTTTAATCAACCTTTTTATATAGCTAGCGCTAATTATGGTGGTTATTTAGTTGGGAGTATGTTCTTTACGTTTGGCAGAATTGGGAATATATCTCTTGCTCCTCACATGCCTATCTTGTGCAGCTATAGTAATGAGTGCACTTATTATTTCCATGGCGTTAACACTTGGTCCTTTTGATCCGATTTGCTTCTTGTGTTGCGAGTGCAGCAATGATGGTTTTGGGTTCTATTATGGTCATGCAGCATAGCCATAATAGGCGGATTATTGCTTCGCTTTATGCAGGTGTAGGAGTTGGTATTCTACTAGGTAATGAATATGTTATTATTAGTTTGAATAGGGCGCTTGATGCGACAAACATTTGGTTTGAAGTCGGCTTAATGTCTGTTCAAAACTTTTAAAAACATACAGGTTTAATTATAACAACGATAGCAAAAAACACCCCCGTTATTTCTTCTATTGAAAATGAAATCGCTTCTGTTAATAAGAAAAAACCATCCAAAAAATATAAATTGACCAATCAAATGAATTTCGTGACTGGCCATATATTATATCGCATTCGTGCTTTAAAAGATTTTGGTGATGTAAAAAAGTGATCTAGATGGTTTTATTGAAAATGAAAGCAACCATCTTTCATGATGGCAATTGCTGAGTTGCTGATATGCCTGTGTTGTAAAATCTGGTCGTGTTTATGAAAATGCAAGGGGCAATGGCTATGCTGCCATTGGTGGCTATGTGTATGGCAATGCCCTTATATGTGATAAAACTCGCGTGTATTTTGGTGCTCATGTTTATGACAATGCTCATCTTTCTTATAAGGTTTGAGTTTATCATTATGCACGGGTTTATGGAAATGCAAAATTATCCGGTAGTGTAGCTATTCATAGCAATGCCGAGGTTTATGATCATGCTGTTGTTAATATGGCAAGATTTATGGCAATGCCAAGATCTCTGGTTATTTCGTGATTAGAGGTAATGTATATGGCAATGCAAGAATAAAAAGACATAGCGATTTATATTCGGTTCCCATAAAATTTGAGGTTTATGAAAGTGATAACGTTGTCAAGATTGATAAACAGAATAAATGACAGGCGTGGGGAGCGCCTTTTTGATGGCTATAAACCCATCATAAAAGAGAAAATTCATAAAAGAAAGTCGTGCCAATTGATATGACGCGGCTTTTAAATAAAGGTTCTACAGATCATACAAAAGAAATCTATAATGAATGCATATATACAACGTATCATATTGCAAGCGCTCTATTTTATTGATTAAAACTTATCAAAAGGAACGTAAATGACAGGTATGATTTTTAATCACTCATTTGAATTACAGAACCTATAAACACTTTATTTATGGCTATAAAACGTATCAAGAATAACACCTTCATTTTTGAGGGGGGCATTTGAAACAAAGCACATTATCAAAATGCCTCTTTTAAAATGTTTTTTACTTGTTTGCTTGCGTTATATCATTAAAAGACTTTTGATTTCATAAGACATAATATTATCAATATAATACCTGTTTATTACCTGTTGTGATGATAGTATCTATATAATACCTGCTTGTCATTTACTAACTTTTTAGTAAGCGGTGCTTTAAAATCGACTTGTCTTTAAATCCTTTTATGTGTTTTTAATGAATTAAAATCTATCTTATAATAGCTTCAAATGATTATTTCTTTTAAGGTTTTGCTCAAAAAAAGAAAAACCCATACTATATTCTTTAAGCGTATGCGATTTATGTGTGATAAAAACGTATCATAAAATTTATGAACTGTTATGAATGATAGCTGCTTTTCACTTCATTTGAATGTGGACATGTCTTATAAGATTTGCATCATAATTTGCTTTTTATAGTCTATTCATACATGGCAATTGTTTATAAAAAATGGTCAATTGAATCACGTATAAAGTGTGAATTCTAAATGGAATTCATATAAAATAATTTCACACAAACTATTGACTTTGTTGTGTATTTTTTATGATAAGATTATTCTCTTATACGGCATTATCAATTTTATTTGCAAAAATCTGCTTCGCTTTTGACTTTTGATATGAATACAACCTCTTTTGAGGTAGAGCAAAGAATTTTTTAGCCATGGAGAGTGCAACAGCACTCTTCAAAAATCTTGATTGGTCTGTTGAAAAAATTCAAGAGGTAGATAATTATTCAGTACGTTATCAACTACCAGATCGTGAAGTACAAGTTCTTTATAATGACGCAATTATCAAAGTTTATCCGCAATTTGATGTTGGATTTTCGATTAATACTGGTATTTTAGCTGCTGCCTGCATGGTAATTGATCCCTATCAATTCTCAGCATTTACAAGATCTAAAACTTGACTTTGATAAAAAGTGGTTGAGAGTTTGTGAAGAAGAAATATATGCGGATTGGTTGGAATTAGAGCTTGATTATGTCTTGAAATGGGCGATGGAAAAAATTGATCTTCATAAATGCTTTTATTCCAGATATGGAGCACTACCTTGGCAAAAGAGTGAAGTTGAGGCACATAAGGTTATCAAGATAGATGATGCAGGTTATAGCTTACTTTATATTGGTGCACTGGCTTTATTGGGTGATGTTGCAACCTTACAATCTTATTATCAAAGTTTCAGTGCAGGGGATCATTTAGGCTTTGATGAAAATACCCAACAGATTCATCTTGAACGTGCATTGGCTTTAGCCAAAGAAGTAGTGAAATCTAAGCAACTCAGCTACACTTTAATTGCAAAAGTAGCAAAAAATATGAGTTCATCTGAAAGAAAAACAAAGTTCTTAATAAGAGCTTTCCAGAGAGGTGGAGCTTTATTCTTGGAAGGAAAAAAATAGCTAAATTTATCGAAACAAAAGATAAGAAATATCAAGAAGGTCTCAAAAAATTATAGGAACCAGAGTCTAGTTTAACGCTGCCATTATCAGTTGAGTGAACCCAACAATGGCAAAGTTCTATCCATTGGCGGAAATCTGATGTTTGAAAGATGATTTCTTGATGTGAAGCTAATGTTATAATAAATCAATATGTTGTATATATTCATAATTTTTGAGATTAATGACCATTGACAAATAATTTTGCATCATTTTTTCTCTTACAGCTTTTTGTAAACCATCAATGAAAATTTTTATAATGGAAAGTTTATTGATAACATAACTTTTGTATGTTCATTACCTTACGCTTAAAAAATATAAAAATAATGAAATGCAATTAAGTCATCAACTTCTTATTCTTTTCAATTTTTAATCATAAAAAAATCTTTTTATTCATCTTGCTTATAAAAAGAATTAGCTTTTTTCTGGTAAGACAATTGGAGAAATAAGGATTTTAGATATGTTTCGGCGTTCCATTTCAATCACTTTAAAGTGTAAACCATCAGTTTCAAAACTTTCTCCCTCATTTGGTAAATGACCAAACTGCCAAAGCATAAAGCCTGCCAGAGTCGTATAACGATCTGCTTCATCCACAAGGTTACGCCCAAGATAACCACTTAAACGGCGGATATCAGCATATCCCTCAACAAGAAGACTGCCATTTTCAAGTTGTTCTGCGATCATGAGTTCTTCATCGTCATCAGGAAAGTCTCCTGCAATAGCTTCAAGAATATCGGTTGGTGTTGCAATTCCTTCAAAAGATCCATGCTCATCAACAATAATTGCAAGCTGAATCGAAGAATGACGTAATTGCTCCATCAATCGTAAAACACTTGTATTTTCATGAACAACGAGGGGTTCTCGCATAGCTTTTTTCCAATTAATTTTTTCCCCCTCAGCCAAGTTCAAAAGAAGATCTTTTGTCAACGCAACGCCAACAAATTCATCTACTTTTTCACGCGCAAGAATTAAGCGGCTATGTTTAACCTTTTGTAATTCTTCACGCATTCCATTTTCATCAGCATTTAAATCTAACCACTCAATCTCATTACGCGGCGACATGATAGAGCGAACAGGGCGATCAGCTAAATCGAGAACACCACGAATCATCTCCTTTTCTTCTGGTCTAAACAACTCAGAAGCTGCAGCCTGTTCAGCAATAACATCTACAGTCTCAGCAAGATGACTATCTTTACTTCCTCCTCCTAAGAGCCTCAAAACAGCATCAGCTGTTCTACTGCGTAGATCATTTGTTTTAATCATTTTTTCACGGTTACGACGTCCAATTTGATTAAAAGCTTCGATGAGAACAGAAAAACCAATAGCAGCATACAAATACCCTTTGGGAATATGAAAACCAAATCCTTCAACAATGAGAGTAAAACCAATCATCATCAAAAAACCAAGACAGAGAATTACAATAGTGGGATGACGATTAATAAAACGCATAAGAACACCAGATCCGCACATCATTACTCCCATAGCAGCTATGACTGCGATATACATAACTGTTGCCTGCTCTTTTGCAATCATACCTGTTGCGGTAATAATACTGTCTAGTGAAAAAACGGCATCCAGCACCACGATTTGAACAATTACTTGCCAAAAAACAGCATAAGCAACGCCTGTTTTTCTTTCATGTGATACGCCTTCTAACCTTTCATGTAATTCTAGCGTTCCCTTTGCTAGTAAAAAGGCTCCACCACCGATTAAAATAAAGCTATGCCAACTAAAGATAAAAGATGAAAGTGAAAGAATTACCCTATCGAGTCTCATAACCCATCCTATAACTGTAAGAAGGAAGAGCCGCATAATTAATGCTAAAGTAAGACCTAGAAAGCGTGCGCGGTCACGCAAATGCAGTGGTAATTTTTCAGCTAAAATTGCAATAAAGATAAGGTTATCTATTCCTAAAACAATTTCGAGAAAAACTAGCGTGATCAAACCAAACCACGCATGGGGATCAGTGATCCATTCCATCATTCCTCACCTTTTAGAAGCTTAAAAGCGCGCGATTGACAAAAAAAATTCATAGGCTTTTATTCGTATATTGGATCATGAATATTGAATGTAAAAAAATTTATATTCAACGAAAAAAACAGCAAAATATTGCTTGAATGCATGTGATTATTGATAAAACAAAATGACGCCCCATCCCGCTTACAACCACAAGAAGGTTCCTCTAAATTTTGCTCGGGCATTATGCTCGATAATCCTCCAACTGTAGGTTCTGTATAACAATCAGAACATTTATTTATAAAGCTTCCTATAATGGGTTTATTTTTATATAAGATCAAGTGGTGAATATCATATTTTTAACCTTACAGACAATGAGTCTATATAACAAACAACAAAATATCTGGACATCCATCCTTAGGAGCGTTATAGAAACGCTCATTCTCATCTTTCGGGAAGCTTATGGGTGATTAGCTCAGTCGGTAGAGCAGCTGACTCTTAATCAGCGGGTCGTGGGTTCGATCCCCTCATCACCCACCATTTGATTTGATACCATAAATAACGTATTGATTGCGTAAATTTTTTTAAGATACGAGTTGCTAAATAAAATTGGGAAGTAGGATTTTCCCATATGCGTTTGTGTAAAAGTAAAGATTGTTGATATAGCTTAGTCATCAGGTTTTGTACTTTTAGGGGGCTTAAAGATCTTTTAATGCGTATTGTTTCTTTTTTTTAAATCGCAATTGGTAAGGAGAAGTTTCTTACCGACAATTGTGTTATTTAAAGGGGTATAAAAATCAACAGTTTTCACTTCTTTTAATATAAATTGACTAAAATTTTTTGGATTTTGGGCATATTGTTTAAAGATAGAAGAAACGTTACATTTTAGTTGTGTCAGCAGCGTGGATATTTTTTGATAACTCTCCCGCTTAAACAAAAAATCTCTGTAATAATCATCAGTATTCGAAGAGGGTGAATCAAGATAAAACAAAGTAATTAGCTGGAAATAACAGAAATAAAATTAGATCAGTTTAATGGTTTAAAGCTAATACCTGCTAAACGATAGAAAATAAGCTTTAATAAGGATTCAAGTTCTAAAATATTAAACCGTGCAGTTACGTTATGCTGTTTTCCCGTTAGCTTAACCGCTAAAAAGATAAACATTAAGAAAGCTGCTCAGAACCATTATAATATATTTATTTATAATAATTAATTACTATTTTTTAAAAAACTTTATTGTCATAAACTTCTTTTGTTTCAATCCCTCTTATAATGAATTAATTAAAATTATTACTTTTGCGTTATAAATGAGATTAACGTGTGGATAAAGACTATTGAAGAAAAGCATAAAAATGATTCTTATTAACGTTCTTAAGCGTCAAAAGTTATCACAACATTGGAAAAATAGTATAATGGTGCAGGCTTGCTCTTTTATTAAGTATAAAGATGATGGTGCAACAATGGCTTTACTATTATACCATTTACGGGTGTTACTGTGTAATGGGGAAGAGCACTGAGAGATGAAAATTTCGTAAAGTTTTTCCTTGTATTTTTATATGATCGTTCAGGAAAAATTCTTTTATTAAAAGGGTTAAGTATTCTTGATTTATATACTTTTTCTTTTTTTAATAATAAAATGAAGTTATTTTCAGATAGAGGTTTTTAATTTGAGCATTTGTTTTTTGCAATGATGTGTTTTATCCAACATAAAAATCGATTACATAATGAAATAGTCCTTTTAATATTCAAGTCTATGGGAGTTTTTTTGAAGGAAAATAGATAAATATTTCTATGCTTTTTGTAAAGTAAGATTCTTATAAAAGGGGACCTTCAAGTTTCAATATAAAAAAGATAAACACAAGTAATGATTGTGTTTATTTACATCTACAATCGAATTTAGCATGGATGATAATCTTTATAGGCACACAAAAAAGAAGTCGTTGATAGCCTTTTATTTATTCAGGTGGTGTTTTGGAGGCTCTTTTCCAATATTGATGCGCTTCAAAAATGGCGACCACAAATAATGAAATGATGAGCGGTATAATCAAATAAAACATTCTAAAGACAATAAGTGCTGCAATAACATCGGTTGGATTTATATTGGGCATGCCTGTTATGAAGAGAGCTTCAAGAACTCCTACTCCTCCTGCTGGAGCATTGGAGAGAAGAGTTATCGTAAAAGATGCTAGGAAAACACCAAGAACAGAGATAAAATGAATATCTGCGTTGTGTGGGAGAACAGCATATATAATTCCTGCTGCTCCTAAAAGCTCTAGAGGGCTAATGAGAAGCTGTTGAATAACAATTTTCAACCGTGGATAGGAAAGTTTAATTTTCTTACCCAAGCGTAAGGGTTTTAATTGAAGCCAGCTGCCAAACGTATAAAGTGCTATACAGCTGAGTAAAATTGCTCCACTCGTTGTCCCTAGCCATTCAGGAAGTTCTTTATGAATGAGGGTGATAATTTCGGGTTGCAGCACCAAAACGATTCCCAAAAGTAAGATTGTGCCGATTACAAAAGTAAAAGAGCAAAAACCTACTAATATTGCGATTTCTGTTCCGCTTAATCCTTTCATTTTATAGGCGCGATAGCGCACAACGGCACCAGAAAAAACTGAAGCACCGATATTGTGTGAAAGAGCGTAGGTTGTAAATGAACATATAGCGATAAAAATCCAAGAAATTTTATGGCCTAGATGTTGTAGGGCAATTCGATCATATCCAGCAAGAGCAGCATAAGCTAGGAGGGAACATAAACAGGCTAGTAACCAGTGCTGTGCATTTAAATCGCTCAAGCGCTCCAATACATCCCCAAATGAAATGGCAGAGAGTTTCATATAAAGAATCCGAATAGATATCAGCATTGCTAAGATACCAATCAAGGGCCATATAAATTGCTTTATTTTCACGATTCTTTATCCATTTTATGTTTTCTATAAATTTTCATGATTGAGCACATTCTGTACAGATCTTCGTTCCGTTATATACTCCATAATGCCATTGGCAACTTCTTCATCATCCGTTACTACAACATCAGCACCTAAATCAATGAGATATGCTGTTTCTGTGTCGGATAATGCATGTGTGATTATCTGGATATCTTTCTTCATATCACGTATATTCACGATACATTCTCCTACTTCAATGGTGCTTCGCATTGTAATAACAACTTTATGTGCATTATTTATATTTGCTGCGTTCATTATTTCTTGTTGAATGATATTACCGCAAATAGCCTCAAAGCCATCTGCAATCGCTTTATCAGAGAGGCGTTTTGATTCTTCTACGATCACTACAGGGTTACCTCTATTTATTAAAGATAATGCAACACATTTACCAATACGACCATAGCCAATAATTACGATATGGTTATTTTTTAAGGTCATCGGTAAAAAATCTTGGTCAGGATCTTGTGGATCAATATCAATAATTGTTTGGGTATTTTGTGAAGATGCAGAATTTTTTTCTAGACGTTTTTTAATTTTATTACAGGCAATGAAAACAAGAGGATTGAGCAAAATAGAAAAAATTGCTCCTCCAAGAATTAAATCATGAGCGTCATTGTTTAAAAGTCCTAAGCTTAAACTTAAACCAGCAAGGATAAAGGAAAATTCTCCGATTTGGGCAAGGCTTGCAGAAATAGTCAAAGCTGTTGCATTAGAATAGCGAAAAGCCTTAACGATGAAAAAGGCAACAGCAGATTTTCCGATTACGATAATGAATAAGGTTGCCAAGAGAGGAAAAAAATGAGTTAAGAGTTTCTCTGGGTCAAATAACATGCCTACAGAAACAAAAAAGAGAACAGAAAAGGCATCGCGCAGTGGTAAAGATTCTTCCGCGGCACGGTGGCTTAATTCTGATTCGCTCATGACCATACCAGCAAAAAAAGCACCAAGAGAAAGAGAAACACCAAATAAATGAGCAGCTCCGAAAGCTACTCCTAATGCAATAGCAAAAACGCTAAGACGAAATAATTCACGTGATCCCGATTGTGCGCTCATTTTTAAAAGCCATGGGATAACGCGTCTCCCAATGATGAGCATAAGTGCAATAAATACGATCACTTTCAGGATGGTGAGACCAAAAATACCCCAAATACTTAAATCCAACCATTGAACAAGAGGATCCAACGCTTCTTTTTTGGTATTGCTGAGGGCACTTGCCAAGGAAGGAATGAGGACAAGTATAAGGACCATTGCTAAATCCTCAATAATCAACCATCCAACGGCAATGCGTCCTTTTTCTGTTTCAATAAGATGACGCTCTTGCAAAGCACGTAGTAGGATAACAGTACTTGCTATGGATAAAGCAAGGCCGAAGATCAAACTACCACTGAAGCCCCATCCCATAATCAAACCAAGGCACAAACCTAGAAAAGTAGAAAATGCCATTTGTGCAATAGCAGCGGGGACAGCAATAGCTTTGACAGATAAAAGATCTTTTAATGAAAAGTGGAGTCCAACACCAAACATCAGCAAAATAATACCAATTTCAGCAAGTTGATTAATGATAACGGAATCTATTTTAAATCCGCCTGTATTGGGTCCCACAATAACACCGGCTAACAAATAGCCTACAAGTGGTGAAATCCGTAAACGGCTAGCAATCATTCCTAAGAGAAATGCTAAACATAAACCTGCAACAATAGTTGTGATAAGTGGTGTGTCGTGGAGCATGGATTATTTACTATTCTTGATCAAAAAGCGAATGAATGAAAATGACTATATTTCTATGAGAAGAGAAGCGAAATGTATCATACGTATTAAAGGGCATTTTTATTTCACTTTGGTATTCGCACGATTATTTCGCTCACGCCACCAATTTCCTAGCAGGAGTAAAATAGGAGCAGCAATAAAGATAGAGGATGATGTTGCAATAATAATCCCAAAGACCATGGGCAATGCAAAATTATGAACAGCACTTCCACCCCATATCGCCATGGGGAGCATAGCAAGAATTGTTGTGGCTGATGTAAAAAAACAACGTACCAGAACCTGATTAATTGACAGATCAATCAGCTCGCGCAACGGCATTTTTTTATAAAGACGCATATTTTCGCGCATCCTATCATAGACGACAACTTTATCATTTATAGAATATCCAACAATTGTTAAGAGTGCAGCGATAGCCGTTAAATTAAAATCAAATTGAAATAAAGCAAAAAAGCCAATCATTTTTGTGGTGTCTAGAATGAGAGTGATAATTGCTCCAATAGCAAAGAACCATTCGAAGCGTAACCATATATAGAGAGACATGGCAATAGCCGCAAGAATAACAGCAGTAAAAGCAGCTGTGGCAAGCTCGCCTGAAATTTTGGGACCAACAACTTCTATTTGATCGAATGTGGTATCGGGATAGATATTTTGTACAGCTGTTTTAACTTTATCGATGGCGATGGTTTGTTGTGCTTCACTACCGCTTTGTTTCTGCATGCGAATTAATACGGTGTTTTCGTTATCAATATTTTGCAAGGTAACTTCACCAATATTAAGAGTAGAAAGCTTGGAACGCAGAGTTGCTAGATCTGCAGGTGCTTTCGTGGTAATACTCATTTGGCTTCCGCCAATGAAATCAATTCCGAAGTTCAATCCAGGCTTAAAAAAGAGAAAAACTGAAGCCATTGATAAAACAATTGAGACGCCAATACCAATGAAGCGTGCTTTCATAAAGTGGAAAGTTGTGTTTTGTGGCATGATGTTGAAAGCAGAGTGAATATGTAATTTTTTAATTTTCCATTTACGAACGATCCAAATCATGATGATGCGTACAATGGTGATATTTGTAAACATGGAGATGATAATACCAAGCAACATTGTTACGGCAAAACCACGAACCGGACCGGTACCAAACCAAAATAGTAAGACAGTCGCTATAATTGCCGTAACATTTGCATCAACAATGGTTGCAAAAGCGTGTTTAAATCCACGATCTAGGGCTGCAAAAGCACTGACACCTTTTCGACTTTCTTCACGGATACGTTCATTGATGAGAATATTAGCATCAACGGCAATACCGATGCCTAAAATAATACCAGCAATACCAGGTAGCGTAAGCGTAGCTCCCAAAAGACTGAGTGCAGCAAATGTTAAAATCGTGTGCAGAGCTAGTGCTATATTGGCAATTAATCCCCAAATACGGTAGAGAAGAAAAATAAAAATTGCAACAAGAATAAAGCCAATTATGCCGGTGTAAAGTCCCATTTGGATGGCATCAGCACCAAGATTTGGACCTACGGTTCTCTCTTCAATAACCGTGAGTGGTGCGGGGAGGGAACCAGCACGAAGCAGAGCAGCCAGAGTTGAGGCTTCTTTGGGGTCAAAGTTTCCTGTAATTTGACCTTGTCCATTGGGAATGACACTATTGATGGTAGGAGCGGTTAAAACCTTATTATCCAGAACAATGGCAAAAGGACGGTTAATATTTTGTCGTGTTATATCGGCAAATATTTTTGCACCAGCGGAATCTAGAGTAAATGAAATAATGGAACGTCCTGGTATTTGGGGGTCAAAACCTGCACGGGCATCTTTCAGGACATTTCCATCTAAAGCGATTTGATCATAAATTGCATAATGTTGTGTTGCATCAGTATATCCAGGAAGAATAGAAACACCTATAGGGGGATTATTGGGGTCCACATTAGAAGGAACAAGATGAAAACTCATTTTAGCGGTTGTTCCTAAAAGATCACGTAGTTGTTTTGGATCTTGTAGGCCGGGCAATTGGACCATAATACGATCATTTCCGACCTTTTGGATGGCTGGTTCTGAAACACCAACTTGATCTATACGGCGACGGATGATTTCTAAGCTTTGTTCAATAGCATTGCTTACACGGTCTTTTATACCAGCTTCTGTTAATGTGATGCGGAGAGTTTCATTTTGAGCATTGATCGTGATGTTATGTTCTGTTGTACCAAAGCTACTGTGTATGGGGGTTATTAATGTTTTCAAAGCAGAAAGTGCTTTTTCAGTTTGCGATGGATCAGAAATAAGGACAATAACGCTATCTTCAACGATACGCACACTTGAGGTGCGGATTTGTTTTTCACGCAATATATTGCGTATACTGCCTAAAACTATATGTAACTGATCGCGTTTTAACGTTTTGCTATCAACCTCGAGCAGGAGAGAAGAGCCTCCTTGAAGGTCAAGACCAAGTGCTACACGGGTGTCGGGTAAGAATTTGGAGTTTTTAACTTGTTCGTATGAAAATAAATTGGGTAAGGCAACATAAATGCTGCTTAAAAGAATAAAACAATAAAGGGTAGTTAACCAACCAGGTGTACGCATGATATATTCCGCTAATAGGCAATCTAACAGTTATTCAAAGTTAAAAGCACAAGTAAAATAAGATGATCGTTTTATAATTCAAGGAAGAGAATTTAAGTGTGTTCATTAGGAGGAGCGCGTTTATTTGAGAAATATTGCGTTTTAACGCTACGAAATCGTGTATCAATAGCTGGAATCTTTATTAAAAAGAAATTCAGTGTTAGGATTTTTTGAAAGGTTCTTGTAACAATAGATTCTGTATGGAGTGTTACAAGTTTTTTGTTTTCAGTTGTGGTAACATTCAACTGATCACACTTATTGTGTAAATCAAATTTATTCCTTTTAATGATATTATTGGTGTGTGATTGTTTGATTAAATAAGCACGCGTTCCCAGGTTGCTCGTCAAGAATACACCTAAACTGGATAAAAAAATCCAAGTTGTCAAAGGAAGAAAATTTTCTTTTTTGCAATAGAGGTGCAAAAAACACATGCTAGAGTGCCTTCTTTAATCTTATTGAGTTCAGCTTATTTATTATCCTTTTCTCTTATTATCAGTATTATAGGATAAGGGAAAGCTTTTATAAGATTATTCTACAAAAGTTGAAAATATCTGCTTTATACCATATTAAAGAGGGGGGGATAAAATCCTTTTTGTGCGCATAAGGTAGATATGTATTCATTTTGTAGAGAAAACATCCACATACTTTTCCTTCTTTTGGGGATTATCTTTGTATTTAATTCTGGTGCATGGGGGAATAGGGGTGCACAAAATACAATTGTCGAACAAACAATAGCTTCTTATTCAGTTGATGAAATTATTCAACAACAACAGTTGATTATTAAGACTCTTGAAGAAAATACTGAAACTTTAAAAAGAGATTTTGATAGAAAGTCAGAAGATGAGCGTGCTTTAGAAGAATTGCGGTTACGTGCACAAGATATTAGTGAACGTGCTATTGAGGCAGCATTTGTTTTGCGTCCTCATCTTAATGAGATTAATACACTTCTTGATCAATTAACGGAGCTCCATCGTGACGTAAAAAGACAGAAAAGCTCAGTGAAGGAATATCCTTACTTGATAGAGCAAAAAGCTAAAATTAATAGTATCATGCTTCGTTTTGAAGAAATTTTCTTAGCGGCAAATGGAATAGCTGAACTTTCTATTTCTCAGTCTCGGGAGCTTTTTAAACGCACGCTTACGTATAGGCTTGAGTTTTCGATTCCAATGGTTAAACAGCTCGCCCAAAAAACAAAAGAGGCTTCATCAGATTTTCTTTTGTTGTTAAATTTTTGGTGGAATTTTATATTTTATTTCAAGTTATTACAACTATTTCTTTCCTTTTTAATTCCACTTTTTATTACTTTTGGTCTTTCGTATTTTTCTAGAAAAGTTCTTGTTCATGTGTATTGCCACTTTAGGAAGTCTAATGAGGAAATATCTTATTTACAACGCTTATTAATCGCCTTTATTTCAGTTCTCTTACCTTCGCTTGTATGTACTGTTTGCGTTTATCTTGTGTTGTTTTTGTTTCGTAGTTTTAACTTAGAACTAGGTAAGCTTACAACAGTTTTTGATATGATAGGTTGTCAAATTATTTTAGTGTTTTTAATCAATCGCTTAGCAATTGTTCTTTTATCTTCGAATATGCCCCATGTACGTCTTCTCAGTATTGCACCATCGTCTGCTTATCAATTAGTGATTTTACTCACTTCTTTAGGGGGTGTTTTGGCATTTGACGCTGTTCTTGATAGTATTTATCAGATCATTTCAGCGCCTCTATCTTTGACAATTGCTACAAGTTTTATTGCTGTTTTTCTTGTAGCGATATTGCTGTTTATAATATCATTTGTACCTTTGCGATTTAGACGTAAGCGTTTTCAAGGAGAAAAAAAAGAACCATACTTTTGGCCATTTTATATACGCATTCCTCTTATTGGCTTGGGGTTACTGCTCTTTGTGTTGAATCTTTTAGGTTATGTTGGTCTTGCACGTTTTATTATGCAGCAAATTATGATTGGTGGAGCATTTTTAATTCTCATGTATTTAGGAATACAAAGCGCTCAAGCACTTGGGACTAAAGGCCAGTTTATGAAAACAACGGTTGGTCATCTTTTGATGCAGAGGTTTCATTTAGAAGAAAAAACGATGAATCAATTGGGAGTTTTTGTGAGTGTTTTTCTCAATTTATTTGTTGTTGTATTTTGTGCAATGCCAATTGCTGTACAGTTTGGATTTTCCTATTCTGATTTGAAAGCAGTATTGTGGCAATTGGTTACTGGTTTTCAGATTGGAAATATTACTCTTTCTTTGATTTCTATTGTAACAGGAATTATTTCTTTTTGTGTTTGCTGGTTTCTTATTCGCCGATTTATTGGTTGGTTAGATAGTGTGGTGTTGGTTCATGGAGAGTTTGATTCTGGTATACGTAATTCTGTCAAAACAGTGATAAGTTATGGAGGCGTTGTTGTGTCTGCTTTGACGGGATTGTCAATGGCAGGTTTGGATCTTAGAAATTTCGCTCTTATTGCAGGAGGACTTTCACTTGGTATAGGTTTTGGTTTACAGAATATTGTCCAAAACTTTGTCTCTGGACTTATTATTTTAGTTGGAAGACCATTTAAAATAGGAGACTATATAGAATCTGGATCAGTAGGTGGTGTTGTTAAGCGTATTAGTGTGCGTGCAACGGAACTTGAGACCATTCAGCGTAAGACAATTATTATTCCCAATTCAAGCCTTATTAATAACAATGTTAGTAATTGGACTAGACGTAATAAAGTAGGACGAATTGATATACCAGTTACTGTATCATCTAAGGTTGCTCCAGAGCATGTTGCTGAAATTTTGTTGGAGATTGCTTTTGCGACAGAAGGCGTTTTAAAAAATCCTACCCCGCAGGTGAGTTTTACAGCATTTGATCATAAGAGTTTTTCCTTTAATTTAGCGATTTATGTGCCTAATATTACCTCACCTTCTCATGTAACCAATGCTCTTCAATTTGTCTTATATAAGCGTTTTGCTGAGGAAGGAATCTTAGAATGCTGAAATATATTTATGCTTTAATTACAGTTATTCTGTTGAATATTTTTACCATAACAGCTTTTGCCGCAACAGTGAAGAATACAGATTTAAAGGTACAATCTCTCGTTGTTGTCGAGGGAAGTATACCTTCAAAAGTTTCTTTAAATACTCATCAAACAATTACAATTTGTATGAAGGGATGTTTTATAACTTTTCCTAATAAAGACCGTTTTGCAATAAAGGCAGATGATAATATAGAAATCAGTAGGGGAAGAGCAATTTTTAAATAAAATGATTGAGAATTTTTATTTTGAGACAAGATTTAGAAAGATAATGATATTGTCGTGTTAATAATCTCATTCTTTAGAAGAAGGTAGAAAAAAGGTATGATTTTATTATAAAATAAATGTATTTTTTTATACTATGTAGAATCTACATTATGCATTTTGGATATAAATATTGAGGTATTTATAATATTTTTAATGAATATCTATTTTTAAAAAATAGTACATCGTTTTTAGAATTTTTCTCACGAAAAAAAGGCGTAAAATATACTATTTTGTGATTTTTTTGCGTTTGTTTTGATACAAAATGTTTTATATTTCTTCATTTAAAAAAATATAATAGGTATTTTTATTAAATATTTATTATTTGAAGTATTCATTATTTTAATGTTTTAAAATTTATTTGATAATATTAAATTTTGATGTAATGATATATTAATCTAGTGATAGATTTAAATGTAACTATAAAGGAGTACATGCGATTTTGCGGCATAAGATTTTATAAAACTTTGTTTTTCTAAATGTGATTTTTGATTATATTTAAATTTAGCAATGGGGTATGATTTTATGAATACAAAATTTATAACAGCATCTGTTTTTTCCTTGATTTCACCTTCTATAGTACAGGCTGCAGATGTGGTGGCTCATGAAGAGCCAGTACATGTTGCCTCAGAAGTTGTTGCTTCTTCACCTTTTTCTTGGGGAGGTATTTATTTTGGGGGGCAAGTTGGTGGCTTTTCAGGTAAGACTTCTGCAATAACGCGTGATGTTGATATTCCTCTCTATCCTGATGAGGAGAGTAAAAGTAAACCATGGATACCTGTCGAGAAACAGTATATGCCTGAGCTTTCTGGATTTATAGGTGGTTTTTATGCGGGTGTTAATTTTGATCTCGGTAATAATTTTATTGTGGGGATTGATACGGATATGCTTTTAACGGAAAAAAAGGATACAAAAACAAGATTTCAGACTGATGAATCGAGTGCTGGTGGTCCTGGCACTGAAGGATCGGGCACTGAAGGATCGGGTACTGAAGGATTGGGTACTGATACTGAGAAATTAGGTACAGAAGAAAAAAGTCGAAAAAAGGCAAAACTTGTCAGGAAACAGGGTAGAGGCTTGTCTCGCTCTGTTGCAGAGGATAAAGACAGTTTAACTTTTAATCATACGTTAAAACAAAAATGGACAGGTGCTACACGGGTGCGTGTTGGGTTTTCTGCGGGGCGTGTGATGCCTTATATTGCTGGTGGTGTTGCTTATGGACAGTTTCAAGATATTTTGTCGATAGTAATTACGGGAGGTGAGCCCTTTAATAGGACATCGGATGCAACAAAAACGATGATTGGTTATACTCTCGGTGGTGGTGTTGATTTTGCAATGACAGATCATCTTGTTGTGCGTGCGGAATATCGTTATTCAGATTTTGGTAAAAAGAAATTTAAAGACGAGATTGAAGTTAAATATAAGACGAATGATTTTCGCGCAGGAATAGCTTACAAATTCTAGTTTTGTAGGATAAAGGAGCTTAAATTTAAGAGGTCCTATCTCTTTGATAGGGCCTTTATTTTTTAATGTTATGCATTGTAAATGCTATTTTATGGTGAAGAAAGGAGCTTTGACTTTGAGTGATGATGAGGAGATAAGAAAGAATTATTTAAATTCTTAATTGTTAAGAATGAAAATTCTTTGGTTCACAAGGTGTAGCTAAAATATTTATTTGCAAAGATGGAATGATTCGTTTTTTATATTATCACGTTATCATATGATAATATCATTATAGCGTAAAAAAAAAGTAAACTGAAAGATAGTTTTTCTATCTAAACAATTAGAAGATAAAGAAAATTCACATAGAGTGGTGCGGATGGCGTGCACGTTTATGCACCAATTTTTTCCCTTAGAATTCTCTATAATATCACCTGATAGCGCGGTTTATCTTTTTTCTATTTAATAACTAATTGTTTTTATTTTATTTATTAAATTTTTTTTATATAATCTTGGTATCAGATGAAAGTGCTCCAAGCGCGATTCAAAAGGTGGCTTTTAAAAGGTGGCTTTTAAAAGGTGGTTCGAAAAATAAGAACATGTGATAGGCTATTAGTCTTATCTGTAAAAAATCTATCTAAAGGCAAATATGCTAACAGAGCTGGTTTATGGCTTATAAAAACTGCATCAGATCAAGGATGATGGATTTTTAGGTTTGACCTCAATAAAAGACGACGAGAAACGGGATTAGGCTTTTGTAGCAATGTATCTTTAAAAGAAGCACGGTTCAAGGCTTCAGCTTGTTATGACTTTTGGGATCAAGGAATTAATCCAATTCACCAAAAACAAAAAGAAAATTTGCGTCGGGCAAGGGGGGGTATTTCTTTACGAGAAATTGCCTCCAGCACTGTTTGTATGTCTATAACCTATTGTCCACACCCCAATGGCATCTTATTGCATAAAAATTTATGGATTTCACAGTATGACATAAAAGAAATTGTTATTTCTATGGATTCGACTAGTGTCCAAGGATATTATGATATACGGGGGGCGAATAAATTTGATCGTGTGTGGAAAAACATTGAAACAGTTAAGAATCTTCGACCTCTGCAAACTATAGGAATAAGAGCGACAGTTACTAAAGAGATTCTAGAAAATATTATTAATTTTATCGATTTTTGTATAAGCAAAGATGTCGATTATATCGGATTCAGCCCGCTCGATACGTCGTCATTTAGTTTTTCTAGAAAAAATAATACAAAGGATCGATCTAAGGCTTTAAGAAACAAAATTCTTCCGCCAAACGCCTCACTTTTTCATTTGAGAGATGAATTATCAAGGAAAGAATCCCCCCTCCAGATTTATATAGATAAAAAGTTCCAAGAAAGGAAAATCTCATGGACGTCACAAAATTTTGTAAATTGTATTAATTATTACTTAGGCGAAAATTCTACGTACGTTTCGTCGCCGTTAATGTGTTTATTTCCATTTTCATCCTTGGTATTGGACTATAATGGAGATTTAAAAAATTGCTTTTATTCAGAAGCTTTTGGGAATCTACAAAATTATGAGGCAATAGATTGGTCTGCTCAAAGCGTTTTAAAATCTTTGAAAGAATCTGGCGCATGTAGCGGATGTCGTGGGAAGGTATTTTGTGGATAAGGTTAAGCAATTTAAGATTTATAGTGTTAGCAAGTCTACTGCTCTAGTGGTTGCTGTTTTACCACTTTTTTTGTCGGAAAAATTGCATTTGTCGCAAGCGGATATTGTTTTAATCGGTAGTTATTTTTTATTGCTTCCTTTGATCTTAGAAGTCCCCTTGGGTTTATTATCAGATGTTTATGGAAGTAAGCGCGTTATTTATACTGGGCTGTTTTTCTTTCTTTGCGGTTTTTTAGCTCTTTTTATGAATTATGCATATTTTGCTTACGCCACTTATTTGTTGTGTATTACATTAGCAGCCGCTTGTTTCTCAGGTGCGGAAGATAGTTTACTCTTTTCTGTAGTACCAAAGCATCGCACACTGTTTTCCGTTAAGTCCGAAGTGGCTGCTGTTACCTATAGTGTGACAACGGTACTTATTTTTTTAGGGGGAATACTTTATTATGTGCATCCTGCATTGCCTGTGATTTTTCAAGTCCTTTCATTAATTTTTGCTATTTTTATGTTTTCAAAACTGACGAAGGGATTAGATAGTTTTCATATCAACGCTCATCCGAGTATTTTCACAGTTATGTGCGCCAGCCGTAAAGAAGTCAAAAATCCTTATCGCTTCACTCTTATTTTTTTAAGTGCAGTTTCAGCTTTTGCTATTTTGGTTAATAATCGAACTGTTTCTATCGCATTTTCTGATTTTTTGCCATTTCAACCTGCTATTTTGGTTTCAATTATTTTTATCATTGGGAATTTTTTTTCAGCAAGTTCCAATATATTGTTTCAGAAGTATTTTTCAAAGTTTCAAAATCCTATTTTTCCCGTCTTAATGATTGGTTGTATGGTAACCATTGCTTTTTTTCTCATGTCATTTCAAATCATTGCGGCTCTTATATTAGGATTTTTACTTCTATGTGTTTTTAAATCTGCTTATCGATCTTATCTGTCGTCTCTTCTTATAAATTCACTGATTGATCCCAAAGCTATCGCGACTGTTTTATCATTTACAGCCATTATTACAGCTGTTGTATCCTTTGCATTCAGTTTTTTATACGGTCATGTTTTTTCAACATTCTGGCAAGCTAATTTGTGGTTGGCAGTGATTATGGCTGTGATTTTTGGGGTGTCTGCTTTAATTATTTTTGTCAGAAAACAAGAAATCATTTGGTTACAGCCTGAAAATGCACAATCGTCAAAACAACATTTCTTGAAACGCAAGCATCAAGAGTTTTGCTATGGGCAAATTTATCCGGAAGCATCGTGCATTAATGAAAACATCAAGGATGGCTCTTTTCGACAAAGTCTCTATCCTGCACCAAATTTGATAACACTTTGCGATGAAGTAATCGAATGGGAGTTTATCCGGGGTACTGTATTGAGCCAAATGGACTTGCTACATCAAAAGGCGATTATTGATCAAATCAATAAGATCTTTCAAGATCGATTAAGCAAGAATATAATCTTATCACATGGAGATTTACATCCTGATAATATCATTGTTACTCCTGATAGTTCTTTTATGGTAGTGGATTGGGATTTATGTCAAGAAGCCAGTCCGGAATTGGATATCTTAACATTTTTCACCAGTCCAAGATTATCTCTCAATTTAGAAGAACGGATAGACTATATTTCTCATTTGCTGTCTATATCAAAGGATGAAGCTTTACCAATGATAAAAGCGTTTGTGGCTAAAAAAATTTCTGATCTTTGTCTATACCAAAATATTTTCATGAAACAATTAGTATTGGATTATATGAACTTGAATAAGAAAATTCATGGGCGATAATATTGTAATTTGTAATAAAAATTGCAGTGCGGGATGCAATCATTGTCCGTATTCGATGGAATGTATGGTGAGAGATGACGCGTTGCCTGAATCTTTATATACAATAAATGACATAAAATCTGATTTTATTATTCTTTCTGGTGGAGAGCCTTTTGAGCTCGATAATGATTTACTTCATAAATATACTTGTATGTGTCTCATTTGTAAAAAATATTTTCGGATTGCAACAGGGGGGCATATCTATATTCAACCATATTTGAAGCTATTAAAGAGTAATCCGTTCTTTTTAGGGATACAAATAGGCACAGATGTTATTTCAGAGATAAGAAATCTAGACAGTAAAAAATATAAACAAAAGTGGGTGCGTAACATAGAATGTATGAAAAAATATAGCGTACCATATAGTGTGACGATTACTTTATCGGAGAGATTCGATTTGGCAGAAGTGTTAGCTCTAATATGTATCGCTACTCCCGAGTTCATTTTAGTTAATTTTGAAAATAGAAAAAAGTACGAGAATACATTTCAGTTAAATATGATACGGGATTTTTTTTCTGGCTGTGAGATAAAATATGGATATACGCATCAGAGTTTACACCAATAAATATAAATTATCGGATTCTTTTCACAGTTCTTCTGGTGTGTTAGTTGAAAAAACAGAACTGATAATTTTATTTACTGTTCGGGATAAAGTTATTTCGCCCTTTGCTATGGAGTTGCCATTGTCACCTAGTCACGGAGAAATGCCGGACGATTTTATAAAATCTGTAAATGAAAGATCAATAAATAAAAGTAAACACTTTTCAAATTCTTTAAGCTATTTCTTTGGGTTGGAAGATTTTTTTAAAAAAGTTGAAATGGCTAAAATTATTAATTCTGGATTAATAAAATCTATTAAAACGATAGGAATAGGTGAAATTATTGATGATGAGATACGTAATTACGATTTGATAAAATTGAAATCATCGAATCAGTATTTGGATGATACAATTGCAATTGTTAATGAAAACAAAAATGTAAAATTTATTATTGATTTCAATGCAAGTATTAATTTTGAGCAGTGGAATTATCCTATTGATAGGATAGATAAGAATAATTTGTTTGGAATAGAACAGCCTATGAAATTTCCTTCAAAAATTCCAGATTTTGGTTTCTTAAATATCGCTGATGAGACATTCGTGAAATGTGGTTATGAAAAAATTCACGAATATGGCTATAATGCTTTTGTCTATAAGCCATTTGCAAGTAATATTAAAGAATTATATAAGTGTTTTGAGAATAAAAATAACTACGTTGGTATGGTTGGAAGTAATGTTTCTGGCCCTTTAGATTGTAGTTTTTGTAACATCATAAATCATTATATGCCTACCAAATTAGCAGGAAATCGTGCAAGTAATTTTGAAGCGCATCCGTTAAATAATAAAACTGAGGATTTAATGAGAATTCGAGAAAAAAAGATATATCTCTCTGATGAATTGTTTATTTATCTTGATAAATTTTGCCGAAAGGTATCGGATTTGTATTTTGATATGAATAAATTAAAAGAAACTGCTACAAATATATAGTGTTTCCCACTCTGAAGCAGCTATGTTTCGTGAATAGATATAGGGCATACCGATGGAAGAACGATATGGTGCTTGTCTCATGTATCGGAATCTTATATACTAAAAGTGTCAAAGATGGTGGCAAAATTGGCTTTGATTTTTTTGATATTAGCAGTAATTTAAACAGCAACTTGCCTTTTTTATTCAAGATTTTTGATGAGAAAGAATTATAGGTATTTCAGCTTGATGTTTATTATAAAGCTGAGCTCAACCCCAATCAGAACAGTATAGCAGGTGGCCTTTCTTACTTAAAGGGGGCTAGCTAAGAAGCATACGCTTGTTATTATATCGAATGTTCTCAATTTGCATTCGATTAAACTTACAAATTAAGATGGCGTTTATTCTAATACCATCAATACTGGGCTTATAGATTAAACATTCAAGTCCAATAGTTCGCAGAACAAATGAGCCATGCATCCAAAATGCCAATTACGAGTAATATAAATCCAGATGATATTGTAGCTGATATTCACGTAATACCATCAATACTCCCAAATGACTTCTATTATCGTAAGTTTTTCTTTTCTCTAGAGATAATCACCAATGTCATAAAAATATATTTTACCATACTGTTGCACGTTTGGACTTTTTACAAAAATAGAAATTTCCATAGAGTAGCTCGAGATCCTAAACAAAAATATTAAAATATAATGTTTTTTATTATTTAAAAAATAACATAAACATTGGAATAACTCTCCAAAAGCAACAAAACTCTTTGTAAGAAGAACTCTGATCATTTTCTTTGAAAAAAGAGCAATGAAGAGAATATCACTAAAAAGAGCTTTGAGCGATTGGCTTGAAAAACTCTCAAAAGAGATTTCTCTATTGTGTGGTCCTATGATTTTTCACCAAGGTGGGCTATTCATAGCGTTTTGTAGGCCGACTGCCTTTTGGGTTTTTTGTCTTCATAAATTTCACGAAGATAGTTGCAACAGCATAAAAGCTCTAAAGTTTGTTGAATAATTCCTTTATCCTTTAAAAGCTTCCAATCACGCTTATAAACATCTCGTGCAGCTAAAACCATCTGGTAAATGATCACAAGGCTCTACAATGAGTTTTGCATGACTTAACAAATAGGGTGATCAACACAATGTCATAGGGAGTGAAGGCAAGCCTATTTCAAAACGCCCTCCTTCAACAAGTTCAAAAATCAATGCAAGGGTTGGTATGGTTTTATTCATTTTCAAAAGATGCGCTTGTAAACTTGATGAGAAATGACCTCCTTTGATTGTTCTTTGAAAATTTTCCCACCATTCACGAAACATTTCTTGAGCTTCAGTAGAAAAGCGTATGGTAATAGGGTGTTTTGGTGATCCTAAAGGTTTATCATAAAGAGAACGAAAAATTCTTTGATAACTTTCCCATGCTTTTTGATTGGGAGGTCTATCAACCCATAACCGCTCTTGTCGTTCATCGGGCCACACCAGCATTTGAAATCGTTGCAATAAGCCGTCATTATTTGTTCCATGGTGTATTGCTTGAATAATGGGAATAATCCGTGAAGGTTGAATGCCCCCAATAATGGAAATGGTTGCATTGGGAATAAAAATGGTTCCACGTCCTATACGGTCATAGGTGTATGATTTTTTGCCATTAAAAGCTGTTAGATAAAAAGAACGGTCTGTTTGATATTCTCTTCGTTCCAGATTGGCTAAAAAGCCAGACAATTCATCACGCACCATTAAGAGACCGCGGGGGGGCTTGTAAGAGTTCCCCAAGCTTTTCAACAGTGATATCATTGACAATAAAACGAGAGACATCATAATCATTGTCTTTAGAGAGGGTTTCAGACAAAAGAGCACGGGCTGTTTCAAGATCTCCTTTTTGTATTGCTTTATGGGCTTGTTTTTGCTTTTCGGATTTGTCTAAAGTCTCAAGTATCTCTTCAATTTCTTGTCTCTCTTTCTGCTTTAGCCACTCTTTATACCATTTCTTTTGAAGGCAAGTGATAGGAGCTAAAGCGGCTTGCATGGTAGGTGTTTTCATCGTTGAAGGTTGACCAATAAGAGCGCCCCAGAGATTAGGGACAATCTTCCAATCATCATGCTGTTTTGGAGCAACCCGCACGTCATTGCCAATGAGAGCAGCCAAGCCACACACAGCAGCGACAGCCACAAAATCGAGAGGAGCTTGTTGACGATCAGCAACGTCATAAACATAGCGACTTAAAGTTAAAGGCATTTGCGTAACATGAAAAGGCTCAACGGGTAAGAGAGTATATTCAAGTGGTTTTAATCCCCCCCCCCAACCGTTTTGTTGCAAGGCTTGTTCATAAGGAATTGCTTCTAAACAAGTATTATCATTTAAAGAAACATTATCGTTATCATTGAATGAAACATTTTGATTGTTGGTATCTACAATATTATTTTATTCTCTCTCATTTATTTATACCTTTCAGTATCAAAAAATCATTGAAATCTAGACCGTAGGGGGCTTGCATGATAAAGACCTCAAAGCCTTGGCTATAAGCACGCGCAGCTAGGGTAAAACCTGCTTTACGACCCGCATCATCGCCGTCCATTGCAATTGTCAGACGTCCTTTTATCGGGGGTAAATTCACACGCATCATGCCACTGGTTGAAAGAGACGCCCATAAATCAACGGGCTCTGATAACAACCCAGACAGAAGAGACAGACCCGTTTCAATGCCTTCACAAATGACCAGATGTTTTGGATTGGTTTGACTTAAATGCACCCCACCACCCGTTACAGATCCCAACATGGCTTTTGCTGGTCTTTGATCTGTTTTGCAGCCATTGTCTTTTAAAAAGGTTCTATGAATGGCAAAGGAGCCAGCACCCTTAACAAGAGCAACCAACGCGGGCAGTGTAATTCCAGAGGGGTGTGGACATTTGTCGTGAAAACGTAAATCGGGAGGCAACTTACATGTAATACCCCGCATACGTAAATAGGTTTCTGCTAAAGTATTTTTGATTGGTTGTGGCTTTGTTGCCAAATTGCTTTTGCTCTCTCTGCTTTCTGTTTTGCTCGTTTGAAATCAGCAGAAATCTGTTTTGAGAAAGAAGGGGCGTGATCATAAGCTTGTTTTCCAAGCAAGCCAATTCTAATGAGCGCTTGTATGATCTCTCTAAAAGAGCAGCCAGCATAACAAGTGAGTAAAAGACGCCCATCATATCCATTGGCAAGGGATAAGCTAGGCAGCCTATCATCATGAGCAGGGCAACGGGCTATCCCATAATATCCATGCCAACCCCCGGCACAGCACCGTGTAATACCCTGCGCATTCTTAAAAGAACACATCATTTTAAATCCTATAACGTTGCGTCATAGGACGGATTGTGCACTCTTTAGATTGATGAGTTTGAGAAAGCCTTGTCCGTCCTTATGTGACAAGGTTTTTTTTATGCCGCGTCACTTTGACGTTGCTGTTTTGCTTGCTCGATTACATTGATAAGATCTGATTGTAACCAACGCGATAAAAAACCAAATTTTAAAGGTTTTGGTAAAGAGCTATTGGTAACATGACGGCGGAATGTTGAGACACTCATATGAAGCAGTTTTGCACTTTCACGGTCTGTCAAAAGAATATCATTTTCTGTCATAATAAAATCCTTTCTATCAAAAAATGAGAACAAATCATAACTATTTATTAACCACATTTTAGTTCATTTAGAAAGATGTTTTATTCATAGAAAACAATATTTTATTATACAATTTCTAATGTGATAATTTATGAGTCTTATTGAGAAAGAATGAGAGAGAAGAGAGCTAAAGTTATCCACAGATAATGGGGTTATTCACCCCATATCTTAAGATTGACCCGTGACATAAGCCGCCCATTTATCCATATAGACACGACGCTGTTCTAGATAGTCAGTACGACGATAGGCACGCTCTACTTTACCGCCTACCGTATGACTTAGAATGGTTTCAGCGACCTCATAGGGAGCATCGGTTGTTTCAGCGAGCCAATTGCGTAAACTAGAACAAAAACCATGGGGGCAGGCTTCAAGTTTATTATGTCTCATATATTTTGCCATACAATTCTCAGCAAGGGGAGCACGACCGGAAAAAGACAGAATGAAATTACTTTTGGAAATACAACGGGCTTGTTTAATCACTTTTAGCGCTTCAGATGATAGAGGTACGCGAAATTCTGTTGTAGCGTCACGCAAACCTTTCATATTCTCAGCAGGAATAGTCCATATATCATCTTCAATCTGATCTTCACGAATATGACGCAAAGGGTTGGTACGAACGCCTGTCAGGATAAGCAAGCGCAAAGCCAGTTGTGTTATGTTTTGTGTTTTACAGAGTAACTGATAAAAGGCGGGGACATCTTTCCAATCCATTGCAGGTCTATTAGTGGTTTTATGACGTTGTTTACCTAAGAGCGCGCGTGCTTTTTCTGTTGCTTGTAAATCAACATCTAACCCTAATGCAGCCGCATGTTTGAGACAAAGATTAAGACGATTTAGTGCTTTCTCTGCTGTTGCAGCTTTTGTATGCCAGATAGGAGCAAGGGTATTGCGTATCTCTGTTTGTGTAATCTCTGAAACGGGCAGACAGCCTAATTTTGGGAGAATATGAAGGCGTAATGGTAAAAACCAATCACAAGCTTTACCATCTCTTTTTAATTCAGCTTTACGGCTTTCAAAAGCATCTAGAGCAATATCTTTTAAATAATGGAGATTGCGCATTGCCTCACGCTTTTGTTTATCGCGTTCTTTAATGGGGTCACGACCCTCATGTAAAACAGCACGCCATTGGTTTGCCAATTCACGGGCTTTTTTTAAAGAGACATGTCTTAAGGCGCCCAAGCCCATTTCACGGCGCCGACCGTGAATGGTATAACGATAAAGCCATTGAGCACCACCATCTTTACGCTTATGGAGGATCAAGCCGGCACCATCATTATATTTGCCAGCTCCCAATGTTGCGACAGCCCTTGCGTTAAGACGATTCATAAGAACCATTTTCATTCCTTTCTTATACAGTTTTACCCACACACTCATCCCACTTGTTATGTGCAAGTAAGTGGTTTTAGTTGATTCAACATAAACAGACTTGAAATGAGAGAATCTTAGAATATTCGAGACTCTCATTCAACATACAAAACAGTAAATTATCATTATAAATCAGTGTGTTGTAGGTTTACAGAAAAAGACAAGCCGCCTCGCTTACCTTGGTTTATCAGGAGCCCCTTTGCTAATTTTTTATATTATTCA